>NZ_JBEZWE010000003.1:0-441859 GCF_040637405.1 Streptomyces sp. NPDC029526 | reverse complement strand
AACCTCGCCCCAGCAGATGCTGGAGACGGGGTATCAACATATCTGGCGTTGACTTTTGGCACGCTGTTGAGTTCTCAAGGAACGGACGCTTCCTTAGTACTCACCCTCTCGGGCTTTCCTCCGGGCGCTTCCCTTCGGTCTTGCGTTTCCGACTCTATCAGTGTTTTTCCGGCCCTTTGACCATCACCCGCAGGCATGCAGACGACGACCCCAGGAGTAGGATCTGATGAGTTGGTTTCCCCGCCGGGCAGGACACGTGATCGCGTCACTCATTCCCAAGCAGGAGTGACGACTGTACACGGGGTCGCGGACCGCGTGCAAATCCATTAGGGTGCGTGGTCTAGACCTCTGGTTCGGATCTTCCGCCCGAACCGGTACGTCCCATGACATACGCTGCTGGACAGTGCGCGGTCCGGAACAGGTTGTGACCGCCACCCCTATAGATCTCCACCTGGGAGGCTTCCCATGACCACCGTGACCGCCCCGCTCGAAGGACGGGCCATCGGACTGGCAGCCGTGCCCGATCCCGTCTTCTCCGGGGCCATGGTCGGCCCGGGTACCGCGATCGACCCCGTGAGGGAGCCCTCCACGGCCGTCTCCCCCGTCGACGGCGTGATCGTCTCGCTGCACCCGCACGCCTTCGTCGTCGTCGACGGCAGCGGACACGGCGTCCTCACCCACCTCGGCATCGACACGGTCCAGCTCAACGGCGAGGGCTTCGAACTCCTGGTCAACAAGGGCGACACGGTCACCCGCGGCCAGAGCATCGTGCGGTGGGACCCCGCCGCCGTCGAGGCCGCGGGCAAGTCCCCGGTGTGCCCGGTCGTGGCGCTGGAGGCCACTGCGGACGCGCTCTCCGAGCTGCGGGAGAGCGACGACGTCAAGGCCGGCGACACCCTCTTCCTCTGGAAGTGACCACTGTGCCGGTGCCGTCGCTCCAGGCGTGACCGGCTAGAAGGACAAGCAACGCGGCGGCGGGGCGCGCCGCACTATCGGAGACGGGTGAGATGGAGACAACGCTGCAGGGTGTGGGCGTCAGCCACGGTGTGGCGATCGGCGAGGTGCGGCACATGGGCACGGCCGTGCTCGAACCGCCGGCCAGGCAGATCGCCCCGGACGAGGCCGAGCGCGAGCAGGGGCGGGCCCGCAAGGCCGTGGAGGCGGTGGCCGCCGACCTGACGGCGCGCGGCAACCTGGCGGGCGGCGAAGCCCAGGCCGTGCTCGAGGCGCAGGCCATGATGGCGCAGGACCCGGAGCTGATGACGGACGTGGAGCGGCGCATCACGTCCGGGAGCACGGCGGAGCGGGCGGTGTACGACGCGTTCGCGGCGTACCGCGAGCTGCTGGCCGGTGCCGGGGAGTACATGGCGGGCCGGGTCGCCGACCTCGACGACGTGCGCAACCGCATCGTGGCCCGGTTGCTGGGCGTGCCGATGCCGGGCGTTCCCGACAGCGACGAGCCCTACGTCCTCGTGGCCCGTGACCTGGCGCCGGCGGACACGGCGTTGCTGGATCCGACGCTGGTGCTCGGCTTCGTCACCGAGGAGGGCGGGCCCACCAGCCACAGTGCCATCCTGGCCCGGGCGCTCGGTGTGCCGGCCGTGGTCGCGCTGCCGGGCGCGGGCGAGCTCGCCGAGGGCACGGTGATCGCCGTGGACGGCAGCTCCGGTGAGATCTTCGTGAGTCCGAGCGAGGAGAAGAAGGCGCAGCTGGAGGCGGCGGCCGCGGAACGCAGGGCGGCGCTGGCCTCGGCGACGGGGCCCGGTGCGACCGCGGACGGGCACAAGGTGCCGCTGCTGGCCAACATCGGCGGCCCGGCCGACGTGGAGGCCGCGGTGGGGGCGGGGGCCGAGGGCGTCGGTCTGTTCCGTACCGAGTTCCTGTTCCTGGACGACAGCAAGAACGCTCCGTCGAAGGAGAAGCAGGTCGCGGCCTACCGGCAGGTGCTGCAGGCGTTTCCCGACGGCCGGGTCGTCGTGCGGGTGCTGGACGCGGGTGCGGACAAGCCGCTGGACTTCCTGACGCCGGCGGACGAGCCGAACCCCGCTCTGGGTGTGCGCGGTCTGCGGTCGCTGCTCGACCACCCGGAGGTGCTGCGGACGCAGCTGTCCGCGCTGGCCGAGGCGGCCGAGGGACTGTCGGTCTACCTGGAGGTCATGGCTCCGATGGTGGCCGACCGCGCCGACGCCCGGGCGTTCGCCGAGGCATGCCGGGAGGCCGGCCTGCGGGCGAAGGTCGGTGCGATGGTCGAGATCCCGTCGGCGGCCCTGCGGGCCCGTTCGGTTCTGCAGGAGGTGGAGTTCCTGTCGCTGGGCACGAACGACCTCGCGCAGTACACGTTCGCCGCCGACCGGCAGGTGGGAGCCGTCTCCCGGCTGCAGGACCCGTGGCAGCCGGCGCTGCTCGACCTGGTGGCGCTGTCCGCGGAGGCGGCGCGGGCCGAGGGCAAGAGTTGCGGTGTCTGCGGGGAGGCGGCGTCGGATCCGCTGCTGGCCTGTGTGCTGACCGGTCTGGGAGTCACCTCTCTCTCGATGGGGGCGGCGTCCATTCCGTATGTGCGGGCGACGCTGGCGCAGTACACGCTGGCGCAGTGTGAGCGGGCCGCGTCCGCGGCGCGGGCCGCGGACAGCGCCGAGGAGGCGCGGGACGCGGCGCGGTCGGTGCTGTCGGGCGAGTAGTCCGACAGAAGCGGGCGGACGACCGGGACATCGTGGGCCGCGGGTGCGGTCCGGGGCAGGGGCACCTCCGTGTGGGGGTGCCCCTTCGCCGTCCGTGGGTGTCGCTCCGCTGCTTGTGCGCCGGTGTCGATGGGTCAGTGCCCGTGGAGCGGCGGTTCCGTGTCGCCGAGGTCGGGTGGGGCGCAGTAGTCGACGTTGGACTCGGGCGGGATGGGTTCTCCGGAGGTCACGTCGGTGCAGTAGGCGTCGAAGACCTCGCCGGCGGTGAGCGGGGTGAGGCCGTAGCCGCGCAGCCGCCAGCCGTGGACGCGGTCGGGGGTGCCGGGGGCGGTGATCCGGACGACGAGTCCGCCGGTGCTGTGGGTGGCGAGGCCGACGGCCAGGACGGCGGTGAACTCGAGCGCTTCGGCCTCGTCCAGGTCCGGGCGGCCGGTGGTGCCGTCGGCGGGGGCGGTGGAGTCGGCGTGGAGGACGGCGACGAGTGTCTCGTCGGGTCCGGCGACGCTGCACACCAGGTGCCGGTGGCCGGGTGGGGCGGTGTCCAGGATGCGGGTGAGGAGCCGGGAGGCGCGGGCGAAGGCCGCACGCCCGAGGTCTTCGCCGCAGGTGGCGCAGGCGCCGAGGCGGGCGAGGAGGGCTGCCGCGTAGTCCCAGGTGGCCCGGCGGACGGCTTCGTCGACGAGGGCGGGCACGAGGTGGGTCAGGGGCTCGCCGTCGTAGGGGACGGTCGGGCCGGTGGCGGCGAGTTCGGCGGTGAACCGGGTGCGGCTGGCGGGACTGTCGGGGTCGAGACCGCCGCGGGTGCAGTAGTCGGCGAACTCCTCGGGGTCGAAGAGGGCCAGGGTGGTGAAGCCGCCCTGCAGGGCGCGGGTCCTGAGGAGGGTTTCCACGTGGTGCAGGTAGGTGGTGTGGTCCTCGAAGGCGAAGGTCCGGTAGCGCCGCATGGTGCGGAAGTCGTGTTCGTCGGCGAGGAGGCCGATGGTGCCCGCGATCTCGCGGCGCAGGACGCGTCGCAGGGTGCGGTGGTCGGTGACGGTCATGTGTCCCCCGTGCATGGTCGGTCGATCAATGCTCACTCACCGTAATCGGCGGCACTGACATCGGGGGCCGGGAGAGCCGGTCGCGCACCAGCCGGTGCTGACCGGGCAGGTCACGGCGATGAGCGTGCCGAAGGCCGCCCGTCCGGGGGGTCCGGCGCCGGGGTGCGGTGACCGCGAGGGGGCCGATGCCGCGCCGGCCGCCGCCGGGCCGCGGTGGGTGCACGTGCGGACGGTGAGCACGTTCCTGGGACCGGACCTGCGCCGGGCCGCGGCCGCCTGCGACCCCCTGACCCGGGCCAGGCACGACGGCCGGATGCTGCTGACGTCGGGCCGGGTCAGCCATCTGCCGCAGGAGGTCCTGCACGGCATGCTGACCGACGACGGCACGCGCGCCCTGGTGGCACGCGCCGGGGAGACCTGCACCGTGCGCCGCGCCGCGCTGCTCCGGGAGCTGGGCGCCCGGGACGTGCGGGCGTACAGGGCGAGCGGGATGAACGTGTGGGTGCCGGTGCGGGACGAGTCCGCGGTGGTGAACGGTCTGCGGTCGTACGGCTGGTGGGTGGCGGCCGGGGCCCGGTTCCGGCCGGCGTCGGACGCGGGCGTGCGGATCGGCACGGCCGGGCCGGAGCCGGGCGGCGCGGCACGCCTGGCCTCGGACTTCGCCGCTGTGCTCGGGGAGTCCGAGGCCACGTACGGGGGATGACGGGCGCCGCCCGGGTGCTCAGGCTCGCTTGCCCGGGTGCTCAGGCTCGCTTGCGGGCGAGGTCCTCGTAGAAGGCCAGGAGGCCGAGGTCGTCGACGGAGCCCGGGTTGACGGCCTTCTCCAGGGGGGTGCCCTGGAGGAGTCGTTTGACCGGGACCTCGATGCGCTTGCCGGTGAGGGTGTGCGGCACGCCGGGTACCTCGATGACCTCGTCGGGGACGTGACGGGGTGACAGTTCGCGGCGGATGGTCGTCCTGATGCGGTCCAGCAGGGCGTCGTCGAGCGTGGCCCCGGGGGCGAGGTGGACGAACAGCGGCATCCAGTAGCCGCCGTCGGGCTGTTCGATGCCGACGACGAGGGACTCCTTGATCTCCGGGAGCCGTTCGACGGCCTCGTAGATGTCGGCCGACCCCATGCGCACGCCCTGGCGGTTGAGCGTGGAGTCCGAGCGGCCGTGGATGATCACCGAGCCGCGGGAGGTGACGGTGATCCAGTCGCCGTGCCGCCATACGCCGGGGTACACGTCGAAGTAGCTGTCGTGGTACCGGCTGCCGTCCGGGTCGTTCCAGAAGTGGACGGGCATCGACGGCATGGGGTTGGTGACGACGAGTTCACCGACCTCGTCGGTAAGGGGCCGGCCGCTGGGGTCCCAGGACTGGAGGTCGGTGCCCAGGCAGGGGGCCTGGAGTTCACCGATGTGCACGGGCAGGGTCGGGACGGCTCCGGCGAAGCAGGAGCAGACGTCCGTGCCGCCGCTGACGGAGGCGATCCACAAGTCGTCGCGGACCTCGTCGTGCAGCCACCTGAAGCCGTCGGGCGGGAGCGGTGAGCCGGTGGTGGCGACGCACTGCACGGCGGACAGGTCGAAGTCGCGGGAGGGGTGCACGCCGGCCTTGCTGCAGGCCATCACGTAGGCGGCGGAGGTGCCGTACAGGGTGGCCCCGGTGCGTTCGGCGATCCGCCACTGGGCGGCGGTGTCCGGGAAGCCGGGGCTGCCGTCGTACAGGACGATCGTCGTGCCGGTGAGGAGGCCGGAGACGAGGAAGTTCCACATCATCCAGCCGGTCGAGGTGTACCAGAAGAACCGGTCGTCCGGTCCGAGGTCGCAGTGCAGGCCGAGCTGCTTGAGGTGCTCCAGCAGGATGCCGCCCTGGGACTGGACGATGGCCTTGGGCAGGCCGGTGGTGCCGGAGGAGTAGAGCACCCACAACGGGTGGTCGAAGGGCACGGGGTCGAAGACGGGTGCGGTGTCCGCGGAGGTCAGCGCAGTCCACTCCAGCGCGCCGTCCGGGGCGTCGGTGCCGAGCAGCGGGATGTGCACGACGGCGCGCAGGGTGGGCAGGTCGCGGCGCAGTTCGGCGACGACGTCCCGGCGGTCGTGCTCCTTGCCGCCGTAGCGGTAGCCGTCGACGGTGAACAGGACGACCGGCTCGACCTGCTGGAAGCGGTCGAGGACGCTGCGGGCGCCGAAGTCGGGCGCGCAGGAGGTCCACACGCCGCCGACGGCGGCCGTGGCGAGGAGGGCGACGACGGCCTGCGGGATGTTGGGCAGGTAGCCGCTGACGCGGTCGCCCGGTCGTACGCCCAGGGCGCGCAGCTCGGCGGCGAGGGATCCGACCTGCCGGTTGAGCTCGGCCCAGGTGACGGGGCGTGGCTCGTGGGTCTCGTCGACGTGCAGCAGGGCGGGGGCGTCGGGGCGGTCCGCGGCGGCGCGCAGGGCGTGCTCGGCGTAGTTCAGTGTCGCCCCCGGGAACCACTGGGCGCCCGGCATGGAGCGGTCGGCGAGGACCCGGGCGGGAGGTGTCGGGAAGTGGACGTCGAACCACTGGGCGACGGCCGTCCAGAACGCCTCTAGCTCGTCCACGGACCAGCGGTGCAGGGCCGGGTAGCCGCCCTCGGCGGGAGCGCCGTGGTGCTGGGCGGCCCATGCCTGGAAACGGGTGATCCGCGCGCGGGCGATTCGTTCCGGATCGGGCTGCCAGAGGGGCAGGTCATTCGCGGTCGGCATTACGGCTCCCGGACTGTGCGCATGGTGTGCGTCCCGCGCGCACGGGCTGGGGTGTGCGCGTGACGCGGCTGACAGGGACGATGCCATGTGATCGACTTCCGCACCAGGGTGCCCCGCGCGATCCGTGCCGTGCGGGTGTGCTCCCATCGTGGGTGAACGGCAGTTGAACGGCACGGCTGCGGGGAGCGGCGAGTGGCAGGGTGAACAGTATGGACGGTCGTGACCTGGTGCGTTCGGTGAGGTCGGTCGGCTCGTCGGGGGCGGCTCAGGGGTTGCGTACCGTGCGGGCGGCGTGGCGGAGGCGGCGCGCGGACGCCGCGGGGCTGCCCGCGGGTGGTCGGGTACGGGCGCGGGTGCCGGGCCTCGTCCGGGAGGTGGAACCGGGTCCGGGCGGGGGCGTGGTGCGGTTCGCCCGGTCCGAGGTGCGGGTGATGGTGGCGGTGACCGGGGCGGTCTTCTGGGGCTGGGACGGGGCGGCTGCCGAACCGTCGTACGCGCTGGCCGGGGCGTGTCCGGAGCCGGATCCGCGGGCGGTGTTCGAACCGGACACGGACGGCGGCTGGCGGGTGGTGGCCGAGCGGGTGACCGTGTCCGTGTCCCGGGAGGGTGCCGTGGAGGTGCTCACCCCGGGCGGTGTGCTGCTGCGCCGGGAGCTTCCGCCCCGCTGGTGGGAGCCGGTCGGCGGTGGCCCGGGCCGCTGGGCGGTGCGTGCGGAGGTGCCGGCCGATGCCCGCTTCTTCGGGCTGGGCGGGCAGGCGTCGGGGCCCCGGCTGCGCTCCGGCCGGTACCGGCTGTGGAACACCGGCCCCCGGCACTGCCCGGGGGCCGGTGGGGTGTCTGCCGGGGCGCCCGCGCACGTGACGATGCCGGTGCAGGTGGTGGTGGCCGACGCGGGTACGCATCTGGTCTTCCACGACACCACCTGGGACGGCACGGTGACGCTGCGGGAGGGGGTGGAGGGCGACGGCTCGGGTCACGACCTGGCCGGGACGAGTGAGCTGCGGGTGGACGGGGGGCCGCTGCGCTGCTGGGTGATGGTGGGCGCGCCCGCGCGCGTGCTGCTGGCCTGGGCCTCGCTGACGGGTGCGCCCGCCGTGCCGCCCGCGTGGGCGTTCGGCCACCACCACGCGCTGGACGGGGCCGGTGACGAGGCGGAGGTCCGCCGGGTGGTGGCCGCGCACCGCGAGCGGGGGCTGCCGCTGGACGCCGTGCACCTCGGCTCGTCCCACCTGGACCGGCACCGCGTGTTCACCGTCGACCGGGACCGGTTCCCCGGTCTGCCGACCCTGGCGGAGGCGTTGCGGCAGGACGGGGTCCGGCTGGTGTCGGACGTCGCCCCCTCGGTGGGGGTGGGGCGTGGCGGTGAGGTCCATGCGGCGGGCACGGCCGCGGACGTGTTCGTGCGGGAGGCGTCGGGCGCGGTGGTGCGGGGCGTGGACGAGGCCGGGGACGCCGTCTACCCGGACCTCACCGACCCGCGGGTGCGCGCCTGGTGGGGCGGTCTGTACCGGGAAGGCCGGGCGCAGGGCTCGGCGGGCTTCTGGCACGAGGCGGACGCGCCGGCCTCCCTCGCGGCCTTCGGCGGGGCGGCGCTGCCGCGGTCGGCGCGCCACGCCCTGGACGGCGTCGGCGGGGACCATCGCGAGGCCCACAACGTGTACGCGTTGTGCATGGCCCGGGCGGCGTACGAGGGGCTGCGGCGGTCGGCGCCCGACGAGCGGCCGTGCGTCGTCTCGCGGTCCGGGTGGGCGGGGCAGCAGCGGTACGGCGGGGTCCGGCCGGGGGCGGTGCCGGCGGACTGGGCGGGGTTGCGGGCGTCGTTGGCGCTGGTGGTGGGGCTCGGTCTGTGCGGCGTCCCCTTCTCGGGTGCGGACGTCGGCGGGCCCGGTGCCGAGGTGTCCGGGGAACTGTACGTGCGGTGGCTGCAGTTGGGGGCGCACCTGCCGCTGCTGCGCACCCGTGGGGAGCCGCCGGCCGGGTGGGCGGACGGGGGCGGGCCCGGTGCCGACGTGGCGTCCGCCGTCCGGGCGGCGCTGCTCGAACGGAGGCGTCTGCTGCCGTACCTGACGACGCTGGCCCGGCTGGCCGGGCGGACGGGGGCGCCGCCGGTGCGGCCGGTGTGGTGGTCGGCGCCGGAGGACCGGGGGCTGCGCGACTGCGAGGACGCCTTCCTGCTCGGGGACGCCCTGCTGGTGGCACCGGTGCTGGAGCCCGGCGCGGTCCGCCGGGTCGTGCCGCTGCCGCGCGGGCGCTGGTACGACACGGTGACGGGGCGGGCGTACGAGGGTCCGGGCCGGGTGACGGCCGAGGCGCCGCCGGAGCGGATCCCGGTGTTCGCCCGTGCCGGGGCGGTGCTGCCGGTGCGCGGGGCGCACGGCGGGCTGGAACTGGAGGTGTGGGCACCCGCCCGGGGCCGCACGGGCGGCGGCACCGTGGTGCCGGACGCCGGTGACGGGTGGAAGGAGCCGGAGCCCGAGCGGTACTCGGTGCGGTGGGCGGGGCGCCGGCTCGTCGTCGAACGGGAGGGGGACCTGGGCGCTGCGGAGCCGCCCCACCCGGTACGGCTGCGGGGTGACGGGCCGCGCTGACGTGCCGGGTGGCGGGGGCGGGACGGTACGGCGCGGCCGGACCAGAGCGGCGGGTTCAGATGTAGCGGCCCTCGAACCAGGCGCGGGCGGCGACGGTGTGCAGGGGGAAGGCCAGTTCCTCGGCACGGCGCAGCAGGTGGCGGCCGTCGGTCTCGTCCGTGGCGGCGAAGGGCGGCAGGGTCTCGGCGGAGCGTTCCGGGAGGAGCCCGAACAGGAGCAGGTGTCCGTCGGGTGAGCTCATGGCGTCGGCGAGCCGCACGTCGCGGGCGGCGGCGTCGATGCCGGTCTCCTCGCGGAGTTCGCGCACGACGGCCTGCCGCCAGTCCTCGCGGTCGTCGAGGAAGCCGCCGGGCAGTGCGACTCCGCCGCGGGCGGGAGGGACGGTGCGGGTGATGACGACCAGGCCGGTGCCCTGGGTGTCGTACACGGGCTGGAGGGCGACCGCGACGGGCAGGGGGTTGCGGTAGGCCGTGGTGCCGCAGGCCGGGCAGGTGCGGGGCCAGCCGGAGACACCCTCCCCGTAGGGCGTGCCGCAGCTCGAACAGTGGGAGCCGGGCGCGGTGTCGGGGGCCGGTGGGTGAGTTCTGGACACGCGCGGACTGTATCCGATCATCGGACCGTCCGTTCGGCGCCGGGTGGGCCGGGCGGCGAGGTGTCGGACGGGCCGCACCGTTGTGCCGGGCGATTCGGGCCGCTCGGTGGCGTTCGGGCCGCGCCGCCTCGGCGGGGGCGGCAACCGGTGCGGTCGGCGACCTTGACGGCCCCCGGGTGCCGGTGAACACTTCCGGTGTCGGTCGGCACCGCCACTCATCCCGGCGCTTTCCTGCACGTCGCGGCGGGGCCCGCATGCCGGGGCCCGCTCCCCCGCGGGCGGTGTGACGGCCACGGCACGCTCGTCACGGACGCCGGACGGGGCACGGGACGTCCCCGTCCCCGGCCGAAGTCGCCATGGGAAACGCATCCTGCACGTGAGGTCCGGGACGAGGCGCTTCCGGGCCGGGCCGAGGAGCCGCCATGAGCAATGGAGACGTATTCGTCGGGGAGATCATCGGAACCGCGATCCTCATCCTGTTCGGCGCCGGGGTCGTCGCGGCGGTCGTCCTGAACCACTCGAAGGCGAAGGACGCCGGCTGGGTCGTCATCGCGCTGGGCTGGGGCTTCGGTGTGATGGCGGGGGCCTACACCGCGGCGCCGCTGTCCGGCGGTCACCTCAACCCGGCGGTCACCCTGGGCATCGCCATCGACACCGGCGCGTGGGACCAGGTGCACGTGTACGTGGCGGGGCAGTTGGTGGGCGCGATGCTGGGCGCGGTGCTGTGCTGGCTGGTCTACTACGCGCAGTTCCGGGCCAACGCGGACGAGGACCTGGCCCAGCCGACGCTCGGCATCTTCTCCACGACGCCGGCGATCCGCCATCCGCTCGCCAACCTCGTGACCGAGATCATCGCGACCGTAGGGCTGGTGCTGCCCATCCTGGCCTTCGGTCTGACCAAGGGGCTCGGCGAGTCCGGTACGTCGATCCTGATCGTCTCGTTCCTGGTGGTCGGCATCGGCCTCTCGCTCGGCGGTCCGACCGGGTACGCCATCAATCCGGCCCGCGACCTGGGGCCGCGCGTCGTGCACGCGCTGCTGCCGATCCCCAACAAGGGGACCTCGGACTGGGGTTACGCATGGGTTCCCGTCGTGGGGCCCCTGATCGGTGCGGCCCTGGCCGGGGTCGTCTTCAACGCAGCCTTCTGAACGAACCGACGAAGGGGACGTCATGACGGGCACGTTCGTCGCCGCGATCGATCAGGGCACCACCTCCAGTCGTTGCATCGTCTTCGACCAGCACGGCGCGATCGTCGCCGTCGACCAGCGGGAGCACCGCCAGATCTTCCCGAAGCCGGGCTGGGTGGAGCACGACGCCGCCGAGATCTGGTCCAAGGTGCGGGCGGTGGTGGCCGGGGCGCTCGCGAAGGCCGGTCTGCGGGCCGGTGACCTGAGCGCGCTGGGCATCACCAACCAGCGGGAGACGACGGTGCTGTGGGACCGCGCCACGGGCAAGCCGGTGCACAACGCGATCGTGTGGCAGGACACGCGGACGGCCGCGCTCTGTCACCGGCTGGGCGGCACCGACGGGCAGGACCGTTTCCGCGAGGCGACGGGACTGCCGCTGGCCAGCTACTTCTCCGGGCCCAAGGCGGCCTGGCTGCTGGACAACGTACCCGGGCTGAGGGCCCGGGCCGTCAACGGCGAGATCGCGTTCGGCACCATCGACTCCTGGCTGATCTGGAACCTCACGGGCGGCCCGGACGGCGGCCGGCACGTCACGGACGTGACCAACGCGAGCCGGACGATGCTGATGAACCTGCACACGCTCCAGTGGGACCCGTCGATCCTGGCGGCCATGGACGTGCCCGAGGCGGTCCTGCCGGAGATCCGCTCCTCGGCGGAGGTCTACGGCACCGCCGTGGGGCAACTGGCGGGCGTCCCGGTGGCGTCGGCCCTCGGAGACCAGCAGGCGGCGGTGTTCGGGCAGGCCTGCTACGAGGTGGGCACCGCGAAGAACACCTACGGCACCGGCAGTTTCCTGCTGCTGAACACGGGGGGCCGGCCGGTGCCGTCCAAGAGCGGGCTGCTGACCACGATGGGCTACAAGATCGGGGACGAGGCGCCCGTCTACTGCCTGGAGGGGTCGATCGCCATCACGGGGGCGCTGGTCCAGTGGTTGCGCGACCAGCTCGGCATCATCCGCAGCGCGGACGAGATCGAGCGGCTGGCAGCGAGCGTGGAGGACAACGGCGGCGCCTACATCGTGCCCGCGTTCTCGGGCCTGTTCGCGCCCTACTGGCGTGCCGACGCACGGGGCGTGGTGACCGGGCTGACCCGCTACGTCACCAAGGCGCATCTCGCGCGGGCGGTGCTGGAGGCGACGAGCTGGCAGACCCGGGAGGTGGTGGACGCCATGTACGAGGACTCCGGCGTCCGGATCAGCTCGCTGAAGGTCGACGGCGGCATGACGAGGAACGACCTGCTGATGCAGCATCAGGCCGACGTGCTCGACGTGCCGGTGATCCGGCCGAGGGTGTCCGAGACGACGTGTCTGGGCGCCGCGTACGCCGCCGGACTCGCCACGGGGGTGTGGAACGGCCTCGACGAGCTGACGTCGCACTGGCGGCAGGACGCCGCGTGGGAGCCGTCCATGGCGGCTTCGGAGCGGGACCGGGAGTACCGCAACTGGCGCAGGGCGGTGGAGCGGAGCTTCGGCTGGGTCGAGGAGGGGGACGACTGACCTGCGTCCCGGCGTGCGCGGGGGCCGGCGTGGTCCTGCCGCCGTGGCGCGACGGCAGCGCGGACCGGTCCGGGCGACGGACGCGTCGCCCGGACCACGGACCGGCCGGCCGGCCGACGGACGCCGCCTGGGCGTCAGGGAGGCGTCAGGTGGTGACCGCGGGGCGGTTGCGCGCCGCCTGCGTCATGGCGTGCCGGACCACCCCCACGAGGACCTCCTTGACCGACCCGCGGTCCCGTGCGTCGCACATCAGCAGGGGGACGTGGTCGTCGAGGTCGAGCGCCTGCCGGACGTCCTCGGCGGGGTAACGGTCCGCTCCCTCGAAGCAGTTGACGCCGACCACGAACGGGATGGCGCGGCGCTCGAAGTAGTCGATGGCGGCGAAGCAGTCCTCCAGCCGCCGGGTGTCGGCGAGGACGACGGCACCGAGGGCGCCCTCGGACAGTTCGTCCCACATGAACCAGAACCGTTCCTGGCCGGGGGTGCCGAACAGGTACAGCACGAGCCCCTCGCGCAGGGTGATGCGGCCGAAGTCCATGGCCACGGTGGTGGTGTTCTTCGCCTCGACCCCGCTGAGGTCGTCGACCGGACGGCCGGCCTCGGTGAGCAGTTCCTCGGTGCGCAGCGGCCGGATCTCGCTGACCGCGCCGACGAGCGTCGTCTTCCCGACGCCGAAACCGCCGGCCACGAGGATCTTGAGCGTGACGGGCTCGACCGGGGGCTTGCCGCGCTCGGTACGGCCGAAGATCATCGGTCTTCTCTCCTGCTCGACGGGGCGGTCGGTGGGCCGTAGCCTCCGCCGCCGGGGGTTTCGATGACGAGGACGTCCCCGGGCCGGACCTCGGCCGAGTCGCTCCCGGCGAGGCGGTGGACGCTGCCGTCCGCCCGTTCGATCCGGTTGGCTCCGAGCGCCCCGGGCCCACCGCCGGCCATGCCGTAGGGCGGGACCCGGCGGTGCTGGGACAGGGTGGAGACGGTCATGGGCTCCAGGAAGCGGAGGCGGCGCACCGCTCCGTCGCCGCCGCGCCACCGCCCGGCGCCGCCGCTGCCGGGGCGGACGGCGAACTCCTCGAGCCGGACTGGCAGCCGCCATTCGAGCACCTCGGGGTCGGTGAGCCGCGAGTTGGTCATGTGGGTCTGCACGACGGAGGCGCCGGGGAAGCCGTCGCCGGCGCCCGATCCGGAGGCAAGGGTCTCGTAGTACTGGTGACGGTCGTTGCCGAAGGTGACGTTGTTCATGGTGCCGGATCCCTCCGCCTGGACGCCGAGCGCGGCGTAGAGGGCCCCGGTGATGGCCTGGGAGGTCTCGACGTTGCCCGCGACGACGGCGGCGGGCGGCTCGGGCGCCAGCATGGAGCCGGGCGGCACGATGATCGTCAGGGGGCGCAGGCAGCCGTCGTTGAGGGGGATGTCGTCGGCGACGAGGGTGCGGAAGACGTACAGCACGGCCGCGTTGACGACGGCGAACGGGGCGTTGAAGTTGGTGGGCAGCTGCGCGGACGTCCCGGTGAAGTCGACGGTCGCGGAGCGCCGGGCGCGGTCCACTCTCACGCGCACCCGGATGACGGCGCCCGAGTCGGTCTCGTAGGCGTACGCGCCGTCGTCGAGGGTGTCGATGACGCGCCGGACCGCTTCCTCGGCGTTGTCCTGGACGTGCCGCATGTACGCCTGGACGACGTCGAGGCCGAAGACGCCGATCATGCGGCGGACCTCGTCGACGCCTTTCTGGTTGGCGGCGATCTGGGCCCGCAGGTCGGCGAGGTTGGTCGCCGGGTTGCGGGAGGGGTGGGGCGCCCCGGTCAGCAGGCGGAGGGTCTCCTCCTCGCGGAGGCGGCCGTCCTCGGCGAGCAGCCAGGTGTCGAAGAGGACGCCCTCCTCCTCGATGGTGCGGCTGTCGGCGGGCATGGAGCCGGGGGCGATCCCGCCGATCTCGGCGTGGTGGCCGCGGGAGGCGACGAGGAACAGCAACTCGGGTCCGTCGTCGGTGACGGCGTCGGCCGCGCTGCCGTGCGGGCGCTCGGTGCCGGTGCCGGTCCTGGTGCCGGTGCCGGTGCCGGTGCCGGTGTCGGTGCCGAAGACGGGGGTGATCACGGTGACGTCCGGCAGGTGGGTGCCGCCGTGGTACGGGTCGTTGACGGCGTAGGTGTCGCCGGGGCGCATCCGGGGCCCCCGGCGCCGGAGCACCTCCTTGACGCTGGTGCCCATGGAGCCCAGATGGACGGGGATGTGGGGCGCGTTGGCGACGAGGCCGCCGGCCGGGTCGAACAGGGCGCAGGAGAAGTCCAGGCGCTCCTTGATGTTGACGGACTGGGCGGTCGACTCCAGGCGGGCGCCCATCTGTTCGGCGATCGACATGAAGAGGTTGTTGAAGACCTCCAGCAGCACCGGGTCCACATCCGTGACCGCGTCGGAACTCTGCGTGACCGTCACCCGTTCCATGACCAGGTGCCCGGCATCCGTCGCGGCGGCGCGCCAGCCGTCGTCGACGACGGTGGTCGAGCCGGCCTCGGTGATGATCGCGGGTCCGGTGACGGTCCCGCCGGGAGGGAGTTCCTCCCGGCGGTGCAGGGGGACGTCGCGCCACGCGCCGCCGGTGTGGAGCGGGACGGTCCGCGGAGGCCCGGCGCGCCGCGCGCGGGGCGCGAGTGACGACAGATCGGGGGGTTCGGTGAGGCCGGTGGCTTCGACGGAGAGGGCTTCGACCACGAGGGGCCGGTCGAGGGTGAAGGAGTACGTGGCGCGATGACGTTCCTCGAAGGCGCGCCGCATCGCCTCGGGACGGGCCAGCTCGACGGTGAGGGCGGTGTCGGTGCCGTCGTAGCGCAGCTGGGCGCGGCGGGTGACCTCGATCCGGTCGTCGGGGATGTCCTCGGCCCGCAGTTCGGCGCGGGCGGCGGCCTCCAGGTCGTCGGCGGTCCGCTCGACGCCCGGCATCGAGGCCGGTTCCAGCGGTGCCTCGACGGACTGCTCGCGCATGGCCGTGGTGTCGGCGAGTCCGATCCCGAGGGCGGAGAGGACGCCGGCGGCGGGCGGTACGAGGACGGTGCGGATGCCGAGCGCGTCGGCCACCTTGCAGGCGTGCTGGCCGCCGGCACCCCCGAAGGTCGTCAGGGCGTAACGGGTGACGTCGTGGCCCTGCTGGACGGAGATCCGCTTGACGGCGGCCGCGATGTTGGCGACCGCGATCCGCAGATAGCCCTCGGCGACCTGTTCCGGTGTGCGGTCGTCGCCGGTCCGCTCCCGGATCTCGCGGGCGAGGGCGGTGAAGCGGTCCCGCACGAGTGCGGTGTCGAGCGGCTGGTCGCGGTCCGGGCCGAAGACGGCCGGGAAGTGCGCCGCCTGGATGCGGCCGAGCATGACGTTGGCGTCGGTGACGGCGAGCGGGCCGCCGCCCCGGTAGCAGGCCGGTCCGGGGTCGGCGCCCGCCGAGTCGGGGCCGACCCGGTAGCGGGAGCCGTCGAAGTGCAGGACGGAGCCGCCGCCGGCGGCGACGGTGTGGATGTCCAGCATGGGCGCGCGCAGCCGGACCCCCGCGATCAGCGTGGTGAAGACGCGTTCGTACGCGCCCGCGAAGTGCGAGACGTCGGTGGAGGTGCCGCCCATGTCGAAGCCGATGACCCGGTCGAAGCCGGCGAGCTGGGACATGCGCGCCATCCCGACGATGCCGCCGGCGGGACCGGAGAGGATGGCGTCCTTGCCGCGGAACTGCCCGGCCTCGGTGAGCCCGCCGTTGGACTGCATGAACATCAGGCGCGCCCCGCCGAGGGCGTCGGCGACGCGCCGGACGTGGCGGCGCAGCCCGGGCGAGAGGTAGGCGTCGACGACGGCGGTGTCTCCCCGGGGCACCAGTTTCATCAGCGGGCTGACCTCGCTGGAGAGCGAGATCTGCGGGAAGCCGATACGGGCGGCGAGGTCCCCGACGGCCCGTTCGTGGGCGGGGTGGAGGTGGCTGTGCAGGCAGACCACGGCCACGGCCCGGATGCCGTCGTCGTACGCCTGCCGCAGCGGCCCGGCCAGCGCGTCGAGGTCGGGGGGCCGCAGCACGGTGCCGTCGGCGGCGATCCGTTCGTCGACCTCGACGACCCGCTCGTGGAGCATCTCGGGCAGGTCGATGCGGCGGGCGAAGATGTGCGGACGGTTCTGGTAGGCGATGCGCAGGGCGTCGCGGAAGCCCCGGGTGATGACCAGCAGGGTGCGTTCGCCGGTGTGTTCGAGGAGGGCGTTGGTGGCGACGGTCGTGCCCATGCGGACCGCCTCGACCGGCTCCCGGGAGTCCCCGAGCAGCTGGCGGATGCCCGTGACCGCCGCGTCGGGGACCGCCGACGGACCGGCACCGGCGGCCGGGGTGTCCGAGAGCACCTTGTGGGTGAGGAGCCGGCCGTCGGGCCGGCGCGCGACGATGTCGGTGAACGTGCCGCCCCGGTCGACCCAGAACTGCCAGCCGGTCATGTCAGTACCCCGCTTCCGTGCGGCTCACAACGCCCGGAGGCCGTCGATCACGTCGCGGAGAATACTCTCGTCCGGCAGTTCGGCAGGCGGAACCGGACGGTTGACGTGGACGAACCCGGTGTCGACGAGATCGCCGACCAGCACCCGGACCACACCGACCGGCAGGTCCAGCCCGGCGGCGAGTTCGGCGACCGTCTGGGGCGTGTCCCGGCACAGTCCGACGATGTCCACGTGTTCCGGGGCGAGCGTCGGGTCGGTTTCCGGGTCGTCGGCGTGGCGCTCGGTCACGACCACCGCGATCAGGTCGAGGCGGTGCTGGGCCGTGCCCGTGGTCCGGCCGCGGGTCATGGCGTAGGGGCGGACCACCGGTCCGGCCTCGTCGTCGAACCAGTGGCTGCTTCCCTGCCCGTCGAAGCTCATGTCATCCCACTACCCACCGGAGGGCAGATCGGTGCGCGGAGCGGAGGCCAGATGCGCGCCGACCCGCTTGACCAGGAGCGTCATCTCGTAGGCGACCTGGCCGACGTCGGAGTCGGCGTCGGCGAGGACGGCCAGGCAGCTGCCGTCGCCGGCGGCCGTGACGAACAGGAACGCCTCGTCGAGTTCCACCACGGTCTGACGGACGCTGCCCGCCTCGAAGTGCCGGCCCACCCCCTTGGCGAGGCTGTGGAACCCGGAGGCGACGGCCGCCAGGTGCTCGCTGTCCTCCCGGGTCAGGTCCCGGGACGCCCCTGTGGCCAGGCCGTCGCCGGAGAGGACGAGGGCCTTGCGGATGCCGGCGACGCGTTCCACCAGGTCGTCGAGGAGCCAGTTCAGCTGCCCCTCGTCGGTCGCGTCGTGGCCGGTCGTGTGCGGTGCGGTCATCGACCGTCCCCCTCAGTCGTCGCGTCTGGTGCTGTGCCGCCGTGGTCCTGGCCGTCGGCGGCGTTCTCGGCACGGCCGCGCTGCCAGCCGCGCTGGAGCGATGCCATGCGGCTGCGGACGTCGTCCGCGTCCCGCTCGGCGAGCGGTGCTGTGTTCCCGGCGTTCCCGGTGTTCCCGGCGGACCGTTCCGCCTCGCGCTTGAGCTGCGGGGCGAGGCTGGCCTGCCGGACCCGACGGGGCAGCACTCCGCCGGGACTCCCGGTGTCTCGGGGCGAAGCCCTTCCGGGTTGGGCGCCGTCTCGGGGCGAAGCGGTTCCGGGTGCTGCGGTCTCCGAGGGTGTTCCGTGGCCTCCGGGGGACGCGGGGGCCTCGGGTGCTCGGGGGGTCCCGGATCCCGTCGGGTCCGCGGGGGCCTCGTCGCCCGGCTGCGGGCGGGTCTCCGGCGCGGCCCTGCGCGGGTTCCCCGGCCGGGCGCCGGTACCGCGGGTGCGCCGGGGAAGTCCGGGGGGTGTGCCGGCGCCGTCGTCGCGGCCCGGCGGTGTGCGGGGCGGGGTGTCGCCCTTCCGGGCGTCCCGTTCCCGGCCGGAGTCCCCGGTGGCGGCCCGGGGGGAGTCGCCCCGGCGCCGGGCGGGCAGGGGCGCCAGCGGGGACGGCTCGGCGTCGCCCGGCCCGGTGCCGCCCGGCCCGGTGTCGCTCGGTCCGGTGCCGCTCCGTGCCGTGTCACTCGGTCCGGTGCCGCTCCGACCAGTGCCGCTCCGTGCGGTGTCGCCCGGTCCGGGCCCGCTCGCCGCGGTCTCCCGCGGTCCTTCCGCGCGTGTCCCGATGGCGGGACGCGCGGTGCGGCGCCGGCTCGGCAGCGGGGTGGCGGGAGCGGGCTCCGGGCACGGCCGGCCGGAGGCGGGCCCGGCCGTGTCCCCGCGGCGTCGTTCCGCGAGAGAGGGGAGCCCGTCCCCCTCCGGGCGGGAGGACGGCACCGGGCCGCCGTCGCTCGCCCGGTCCCGGCGGGCGCGCTGGTCACCGACCGGCCGGCCGTGCGAACGCACCAACTTGGGGCTGGTCCGGCGCATCAGCGGGACGGGGGCGCTCACCCGGTGGTGGTCCTCGGTGTCCTCGGGGATCTCGATGTCCCCCGGGTGCTCCGGACGCGGCTCCTGCCGGCCTCCGGGGCGCTCGCCCCCGGTGCGGCCCGGGGAGCGGCGGGGGCGGAACAGCCCTCCGTGTTCCCCGTCCTCGTCGTCCAGTGCTCCGGGGAAGTCGTCGAGGGGGTCCAGCGTTCCGGCGGCCTCCGGCCCGACGGGCGCCTCCAGTTCGACGGGGCCGTCGAGCAGGCCGGCGGGAAGACCGGGAAGGGCCACGGGCCTCTGGGAAAGGGCGGCGCGACGGCTCCGTACGCCCTCGTCGTCCCGGGCGTCCCGGCCGTCCCGCGCGTCCTTGGGGCGCTGCGGGCGGTCGAGCCGGAAGCCGACGCCGTTGGTGTCGGGGACGTCGTCCGTGAGCAGCGCGTCCGGGATGAAGACGACGGCGGTGGTCCCGCCGTACGGGGAGGGCTGCAGGGAGACCCGGACGTTCTGCCGCTGGGCGAGGCGGCTGACCACGAACAGGCCGAGCCGGTCGGTGTCGGACAGTTCGAACTCGGGGGTCTCGGCGAGCCGGAGGTTGGCGTCCAGCAGGGCTTCGGCCGTCATCCCGAGGCCGCGGTCGTGGATCTCCAGCGTGAAGCCGTTGGCGACGCGTTCACCGAGGACCTGCACCGCGGTGTGTGGTGGGGAGAACACCGTGGCGTTCTCCATGAGTTCGGCCACGAGGTGGGTGAGGTCGGTGACGGCGGGACCGGTGACCGCGACGCGGGGCAGCCGGCGTACCTCGATGCGTTCGTAGTCCTCCACCTCGGCGACGGCGGCCCGCACGATGTCCATGAGCTGGACCGGCTTGCGCCACTGCCGGGAGGGTGCCGCACCGGAGAGGATCACCAGCCCCTCGGCGTGCCGGCGCATCCGGGTCGTGAGGTGGTCCAGGCGGAACAGGTCGGCCAGTTCGTCGGCGTCCTCGGTCCTGCGCTCCATGGTGTCCAGCAGGGTGAGCTGCTTGTGCAGCAGGACCTGGCTGCGCCGGGCGAGGTTGACGAAGACCTGTGAGACACCGGCGCGCAGTTCGGCCTGCTTCACGGCGGCCTCGACGGCGGCACGGTGAAGGGTGTTGAGCGCCTGGCCGACCTCGCCGATCTCGTTCCTGGCGTACTCCAGGCGCGGCACCTCGGTCTCGACGTCGATCTGTTCGCCCGCGGAGAGCCGGCGCATCACCCCGGGCAGCCGCACCCCGGACGCCTCGTGGGCCTCCAGCCGGAGCTGCCGCAGGTCACGGACGAGGCCGCGGCCGATGCGCACGGAGAGGAACAGGGACAGCAGCAGTGCGAGCAGGCCCAGCACACCGGCGACGACGGCCTGGGTGATCACGCCCATCGCGACGGGACGGACCCGGTCCTGGTAGCGGTCGGTGGCCTGGTCGTTGAGGGAGCCGAGCTCCTCCAGCACGGTGCCGGCCGCGGTGTCCCAGCTCTTGGCGGTGACCCCGCGGGGCGGGCCGGTGCCGGAGGCGACGGCGGCCTCCTCGCCGACGCGCAGTGGTGCGGACGAGGCGTTCTGCCAGAAGCTCTCGTACCGGTCGCGTTCCTCGGTCGGCAGCTGCGGCAGGCTCGCGTCGTACAGCAGCGTGCGCTGGGCGACGAGGTCGGAGACTGCCCGCACCTCGGTGCGGGAGAGCCGGCCCACGACGAGGGCGGAGCCGAGCAGGGCGTCCTCCCGGGAGAGCAGTTCGCGGGCCCGGGCCAGATTGACCAGGGCCCGGTACTGCTTGTCCAGACTCACGTCCTCGACGACGTGGAGGTTGGCGAGCAGGACGTAGCAGGGGTCGACGAGGCGGTTGTACAGATCGAGTGCCTGGGAACGGTCCACGGTGCCGTCCTCGACGCTGCGCCGCAGCGACTCGATGCCGTCGAAGGAGTCGAGGACCGCGCTCAGGTTCTCGGTGTCCTCCCCCATCGCCTCGCGCACCTCGGCTTTCGCCGCGTTGGCGCGCACATTGCTGACGGCCCGGTCGGTGGCCGCCCGGCTCCTGCGGAGGGCGGCGAGCCCGTCCGAGGCGCGGGGGTCGGCGAGGTGGACGAGCGTCTGGCGGCGCTCCTGTTGCAGGACGCGCACGGTGTCCTCGACGGGGTAGCCGACTTCCTCCATCACCGAGGAGACGTCGAAGAGGCGGCTCGCCTCCCGCCCCGTGAGCACGGTGGCGAAGGCCCAGATGGTGGTCAGGGACAACAGCGGCACGAGGAGCAGCGCCACGATCTTCCGGCGGATGGACTTCCCGCGAAAGCGCATGGCCTCCCCCAGCTCGGCCCCCGTCCGGACCGGGGGCGCACGTGCGTCAACAAACGGCGCGAGCCTACTACCGAGGCACGGTCAACTCGAAGACCCGTCCGGAGGACGAACGTCCGAAGTGTCGGTGCCTGGCGGGGAGGTGTCCGGGCATTGCGGGCGATTGCCACCCGGTCTTCCGACGCGTGCGGGAGACGGGCGTCCCGGATCCGACGGGTGTCCGTGGGCGGCGGTGGTCCCGGATCCTCGGGGTGCCGGTGGGCGGTGGTCATCCTGGATCCTCGGGGTGCCGGGGGTGCCGTCTTCCGGGATCCTCGGGTGCCGATGGGCAACGCCGGCCCGGATTTTCGGGGGTGCCGATGGGCGGTGGTCCTTCCGGAACCTCGGGGTGTGTGCGGCCGGGTCGGCGGGTCGACGGTCACCCGGTCCTCCGGATGCCCGTGGGTGGCCGCCGGCCGGCCCCACGGGTGCGCGGCCGGGTGGCGCCCCGTGACGTTCCGGTGTCCCGGGTGTGTCATCGCCGCCGGATCGCACAGGAGTTGGCCTGAATTCCGCCTCGCCGGGAATCTTTGTGACGTTCCGTTCGTCTTCTCAGTGGGACATGGGGGCGGAAGCGGCCACAGGAGCCGCGTCCCGCACCTGGGGGCGTAAAACAGCGCAAGCCGGGCAGTCACGGGAAGTACGGGTCCGCGGATCCGGGCAGCGGACTGGCGGCGGTGGGGAGTGACGACGGTGATGGGCACGGCTGAGCGGCGCGAGGCGCCGGAGGAGGGCGGGGCAGTCCAGGTGATGACCCGTGCGGAGGCCGACACGGCCGAGCGGGGCGCGCACGCGGAGGAGCGGATACCGGCCGACGGGACCGGCCGGCCGGCCACCGACCGCACGGGCGCGCCCTCTCCCGGGCCGGTGCGGGACGGACGGGGCGCCCGGGAGCCGAGCCGGGACGCGGCGGCGGAGACGACCCCCGCACCCACGGAGTCCGAGCCGGCCAGGTTCTCCCGGCCTCTGTGGATCGAGGAGCCCGCGCGGCGTCGCCGGCTGCCGGATCCGGTCCGGACGGCGGCCGTCCGAGCGGTGCTGGTCATCGCGGTGACCCTGATCCAGGCCATGATCGCCTTCCTGTGCACCCTGGCCGGCTCGTGGCTGGCGTTCCCGATGGTGATCAGCAGCGTGGTCAGCACGATCCTGGCCACCTGGGGGGTCCTCGACGTCTGGGTCACCCGCCAGGTCTGGAACCAGCGACACGGTGTGGTCTCCATGCCCAGCAGCACCGCCCGGGCGCTGCGCCGGGAGCGTCGCCGGGCCCGGCGCGAGGCGCGGTCCGCGGAGCGGGCTCAGGCGCGAATACGCCGCCGGGGCGGCACCGGGCAGCTGTCCCACCCCTGAGCCTCCCGACGGTCGGCTAACGGTCCCGTACGGGCAGGCGTCCGCACGGGCAGGTCTGGTGGGCCGAACCTGCGGGGCACCCGCCGGCCCGCCCGGGAGGGCGGTACACCAGGGACATCCCGTCACCACTCGTCCGATAATCTGCTCGTTCGCATCGCGCGCCTCTCGTGCGCCGTGCGCAACGACAACCCGGCGGATGGGGCGTGAACTCTGCGGACATGGGGCGGGAGAGCGATCTCGTGCCGTCGGCCGCCCTCGCCGGGCCGGCCGACGGCAGGAGTTCTCAGCCATGATCGCGACGCGTGAGCGGGGCCCTCACGAGGAGCCACACAAACACGGCGCGCATGCCGCGGCGCAGGCACCCGACGGCGAGACCCACTCGATCAGCTCGGCCGAGCCGACCCGCTCGGTCCCGTCGGTGGGCTCGGCCGCGCCGGGAGAACCCACCTCGTCGGCCGGCTCGGTCTCGCCAGGAGGTTCAGCCCCGTCGGCCAGTTCAGCAGGACCGGCCCCGTCAGCCGGCTCGGCCATGTCGACCGCCTCGGCCGGCTCGCCCCCGTCGGCCGACTCAACCATCTCAACCAGCTCGTCCCCGTCGATCGGCTCGGCGGGCTCGGCCGGCTCGGTGCAGTCGGTGGACCGGGCGGTGACCGTGCTCGAGATCCTCGCGCGGCACGGTGAGGCGGGCGTGACGGAGGTCGCCGCGGAGGTCGGGGTGCACAAGTCCACGGTGTCCCGGCTGCTCGGTGTCCTGGAGAACCGCGGCCTGGTGACCCAGAGTCACGGACGGGGCAAGTACCGACTGGGGGCCGGTGTGCTGCGCCTCGCGGGAGCGGCGGCCGTCCGGATGGACGTCTCGCAGGAAGGCGTTCCGGTGTGCCGTGAGCTGGCCGACGAACTGTGCGAGACGGTGAACCTCGCGGTGTTGGACGACGACGCCGCCGTCAACATCATGCAGGCGCGCGGTACGGCGGCCGTGACCGCGCAGAACTGGCTCGGCCGGCGCACCCCGCTGCACGCCACGTCCAGCGGCAAGGTGCTGCTCGCCCACCTTCCGCCCACCCTGCGGGAAGGACTGCTGGCCCGCCCCCTTCAACGGTTCACGGAGCGCACGGTCACCGGGGCGGTCGCCCTGCGGGGCGAATTGGACACAGTGGTGGAGGAGGGCTACGGGTCCACGCTCGAGGAGCTGGAAGTCGGCCTCGCGGCGGTGGCGGCGCCGGTCCGGTCGCACGAGGGCAAAGTCATCGCCGCGTTGAGCGTCTCCGGACCGGTGTACCGGCTCACCCCCGAACGTCTGCCCGCGCTGGGACGGCGGACCGCTGCGGCGGCGGCCGATCTGTCGCGGCGGATGGGATACGGCTTCTGACGTACCACCACGAACAAGGCGGGGTGCCGGCGGGCCACCGTCATAGCAGGGCAGGCGCCGAAGGGCGGGCGATGGCCGGCCCTTCCGCCCAGGGGAGTCAGAGTCAGTCCCGGTCACCTTCGGCCTGGTCCCGACGATGTCGGTACGGACCACGCCGGTCCGGACGATGTCGGTACAGAGACCACGCCGGTCCGGACGATGCCGGTACGGACGACGCCGGGTGGGGACGTCGTGAGGGACCGGCGCGCTCCACCGGCCGCCGGCCCCGGCCGCCCGGCTCACGTCCGCTCCCGTGATCCGTTGCCGCCGGACCGACGGATCACCCCTCGGTCCGGACCGCGGCCGGAGCCGCGGCCGGGGCCGGGCGAGGCTCCCCCACTCCGCCTCTCCGGCCCGGTGTCTCTCGCCCGTCCTGTGCTCCGCCCGGCCCCTTGCCAGGTCCCGCGTCCGGTCCCCCGCCCGGTCCCTGGTCCAGCCCGGTGTCCGGCTCCTCGTCCCGCTCCCGGCCGGGGTCGCCGTCCGGATCAGCGGCGGGAGCGGCGTCGGCGGTGGGGTCGGGAACCGGGTCGTGGTCCCGGCCCGGTTCCGCCGTGGGGCGCTTGAACATGCGGGTCGCCGTGATCTCGCTGTGGACCGCCTCCTGCCCCGGGTCCTGCTGGGGAAGCCCGGGCCGCAGGTGCTCCTCGACGCTGATGTACTTCAGGCCGGCCCGGAGGTCGGCGTCGTTGCGCAACCGGATGACCAGCGGGAACTCCGCGAGCGCCGTGGTGTCGAAGAGGCCGGTGGTGTACAGGAGCTGCACGCCCAGCGCGTCCGCCACGGCCCGCTGGAGTTCGAGCAGGTAGGTCGCGTTGGCCCGGCCGATGGGGTTGTCCAGGAACAGGGTGCCCGCGTGCCGGTGCCGGTCCCGGCCCCGGTCGTTGGAGCGCAGTGCGGCCATCGTGCAGTACAGGGCGATGGCCGCGGTGAGCAGCTGGCCGCCGGAGAAGACGTCGCCCATCTGTCCGACGGGGACGCGCTCGGCGCGCAGCACGGCGTCGGGCTTGAGGATCTCGACCGAGACGCCCTTCGGCCGGAGCGCTGCCGCGACTCCGCGCAGCAGCAGGGACATGCCGTCGCGCCGCAGGTCGGAGTTCTTGCGCACGGCGGCGCTGGTGGCCTCGTCGATGACCTCGCCCAGCCGCTCGGTGAGGGTGGCCTGGTCGGGCTCCTCGAAGCGGATGCGGAGGAACTCCTGTCCCGACCACTCACCGAGCCCTTCGGGGAGCCGGGACAGCCGCTGGGCCGACCGCAGGGTGGCGAGAGCCGATTCGACCAGGCCGCGCAGCCGGTCCACGATCGAGTCGCGGTTGCGTTCCAGTTGTTCGAGCTCGTCGGTGAGGACCCGCAGCCGGGGAGCGAAGGCGTCCGCCCACTTCTGGGCGTGCTCGGGCAGCGCGGAGGCGGGCAGTTCGCGGATCTGCTGCCGTGCGGGGGTGCGGACCTGCTCGTAGCGCGTGGAGTTGGCGTGCCGGACGAGGATGTCACTCGCCTCGCGGACGGCCGTCTCGGCGGCGGTCAGGTCGGCGGCGCAGCCACGCAGCGAGCGGCGCGCCTCGGCGGCGGCCTGCCGCGCTTCCTCGGGGCTGCCCGGGTAGGGCTCGGGCTGGTCGGCTTCCTCGTCGGGAGTGTGCTCCCGCAGCAGGTCGCGGAGCAGGGCGGCGATCTCGTCGAAGCCGCCGGCCGCGTCCTCGGCGGCCCGGTGGGCGTCGAGGAGTTCGGCGTGGGCCTCCCGGGCCTGGTTCAACGCCTCGGTGCGCGCGGCGAGTTCGGCGGTGGCGGTGCGCAGCAGCGTCTGGGCGTGCTCGGCGTCGGAGGGCTGTGTGTCCTCGGGGAGCGCGGTGTGCTCCCCACCGTCGTCGGGGGCGAGCCGCTCGGCCTCGCCGCGCAGCCGGCCGAGCTGCTCGCTCGCGGCCGACATGCGGGTCTCCAGGAGCTGCACGAGTTCCTCGGCGCGGGCGGCGGCGGCCTGCCGGCTGGGGCCGTCGGAGCCGTCGGGCGACTGGAGCAGGTGCTCGGCCCGGTTGCGGACCTTGTTGCTGAGGCGGTCGAGTTCCGCGCGGGCGGCGCTCTCGTCGCTCTCCGCCCGTGCCTGTTCGGCGCGCAGGTCGGCGCCGACGCCGACCTTCTCGTACACCTGGGAGGCCGCCCGGTACGCCTCGCGCAGCGCGGGCAGGGACGCCCGCGGTGGCGTGTCCCGGGGGCTCCGGGAGGCACGGTCGTCCTGAGCGCCGTCGGCGGCCGGGCCGTCGGGGCCGTCCGCCGTCGCGTCGGGCGTGTCGGGCGTGTCAGGCACGTCGTCGGGCGCGCCGGCGATCTCGGAGCGTTCGGCGCGCAGGGCGCGCGCCGTGCGGCGGGCGTCGTCCGCGGCCCGCTGCGCCGCGCGCCGGTCCTCGTCGGCGGCCCGGGCGCGTTCCAGGCAGGTCTGGGCGCGGGCCTCCGCCTCGGCGGCGTCGTCGGCCAGTTCCCGCAGTTTCGCCTGCCAGCCGGCCCGTTCGCGCAGCCGGAAGGCGAGTCCGGCGAGGGCGTCGGCGGCGCGGCGGGCCTTCTGCGCTGCCTCCTGCCGTTCGTCGCGCACCCGCGCGGCCTCGGTGGCGGCCTCCTCGGCCTCCGCGCGCACGGTGCGCGCCTCAGCCAGCTCCGCCTCGGTCTCCGCGGCGAACGTCCGGGCCTCCTCGGCCGCCCGGGCGAGTTCGGCGAGCCGGCCGGCCGGGCAGCCGGTGCGCCAGGAGGCGAGGCGGGCCGCGAGCTCACGGTCCTTGGCGAGCCGTGCGGCGAGGGCGCGGATCTCCTCGTCGCGTTCGGCGGCCCGGGCGCGCAGCGCGTGCCGTTCCTCGTCGGCGGCGTGCTCGTCGTGCATGGCCGGGTTGGGCGGCACGAGGAAGACGTCGCCGGTGTCCGCGCCGGATGCCGGGGCCGGGGCGAGCAGGGCGGCCGCCGTACCGACGGCCACGGCGGAGCGGGGCAGCAGGGCGGCGTCGCCGAGCACCTCACGGGCGCGGGCGTGGGAGCCGGGGTCGGTGATGACGACGCCGTCCACCAGCTCGGGCCGGGCTGCCAGGACGCGGGCGTGGTCGGTGGGGTCGACGGCCTGGGCGAGGTAGCGCCAGCCGGGCAGGGCGGGGATGCCGTGCTCGCCGAGGAACTCCACGGTGGCCAGGACGTCCGGGCCGGGCGGCAGGAGGCCGCCGTCGCCGAGGGCGCCGAGGATCCGGGCGTCGTCGGCCGCGGCGGTGCGCAGCTCGAACAGCTGCCGCTCGGCGGAGGAGACGGTGTCGTCGAGCAGGGTGCGCAGCTCGTCGGCGAAGCGGTCCAGTTCCTCGGCGGTGAGCGCACCCTCGGCCGGGGCGGCGGTTTCGGCGGTGTCGGTGCCGTGCCGGGGGCGTGGGACCGGGGGCCGGGCGGTGGCGCCGCCGGCGAGGCCCAGCAGTTCGGCGGCGCGCTCCTCGGCGGCGAGGGCGGCAGCGGTGCGGCGTTCCGCCTCGTGGGCGCGCTCGGCCGCGGTGGCGGCGTCGGCGGCGCGGGCCGCGGTGAGTTCGGCGCGGGCCTCGGCGGCGGCGGCCTCGCGGGCGTGCTCACCGGCCCTGCGGGCGGCCTCGCGGGCGGTGTCCCAGGCGTCGACGGCGGTCTTCTCGGCGTCGCTGGCCGCGAGGGCCGCCCGGGCGGGGTCGGCGTCGGGGGCGCTGTCGTCGAGCCAGCCCGCCCGGACGGCCTCGGCGGTCTCCTGCTCGACCTCGGCCAGGCGCTGCTTGAGGTGTCCGAGTTCGCTGCGAGCGCGTTGTGCCTCGGTGGCGGCGGCGGTGGCGTCGCGGTGGGCGGTGTCGCCGGCCTCTTGGAGCGCGGCGGACCGCTCGTCGCCCTCGTTGGCGAGCTGTTCGGCGTCGCGCGCGGCCGCGTGCAGGGCACGGACGAGGTCCACGGCGGCGCGGGTGCGGGCGGCGAGGGCCGGGGCGGCGTCCCGCTCGGCCTCCTGGATCGCGGCGGACACCCTGGCCACCCGGTCCGCGGCGGCGCGGTGCCGGAGCACGGCCTCGGCGGCCTGCCAGGCGGCGTGCAGGGTGCGTGCGTCGGCGAGTTCGCGCTTCTGCGCGGCGGCCGACTTCTCGGCGGCGGCGAGTGCCAGGGAGGCGTGCCGGTAGGCGAGTTCGGCGGCGATCAGCGCGCTGCGGTCCCGGGCCGACCCGGCTTCGGTGACGGTGTGGGCGGCGGCGGTGACCTGGTGGGCCAGCTCGGCGGCCCGGAGGCGTTCGCGGGTGCCGCGGGCGGAGAGGCGGCGGGCCAGGGTGCGGGTGCGGCGCTCGGCGGCGGTGTGGATGTCGCGGGCGCGGGCGCGCGCGTCGGCGGCCTCGACGATCCGGCCGAGCAGGTCGACGGAGCCCGCGGTGAAGTCCCGTTCGGCGATGAGTTCGGCGCGCCGGCCCAGCTTGTTGCCGAAGCCGCTGACGAGGTCGGCGAGCCCGTCGGTGTCCCGGGTGTCGGTGACGGCGCGCAGCAGCAGGTCGGTGAAGTCGGAGTCCTTCTTGACCGCGAAGAGTCCGGCGGCCTCGCCCTCGTCGGCGTTCATCTCCCGCTGGTAGCGGAAGAGTTCGGGGTCGAGGCCGAGGTCGCCGAGGTGTTCGGTCCAGCGTTCGTGGATCTCCTCCCAGTGCACCTCCAGGTGCGGGTAGGTCTTGCCGGCCTCGGTGAGGGCGTCCCGGAAGCCCTTCATGGTGCGGCGCCGGCCGCGCGCGCCCGACTGTCCCTCGACGGGCGGCCGTACGGTGGTGGCTTCGGCGACGGGGAGGCTGTCGAGGCTGAGTCCGGGGCCGGGCCGGAAGGAGTACCAGGCCTCGGCGAACTTGCGCGGGTCGTTGGAGACCTGGCGGCCCCGCCATTCGCTGACCTTGCCGACGACCACGCACTCGCCGGTCTGCACGTGCTGCCATTCCAGGGCCACGTGGCCGCAGTCGTCGGCCAGCAGGAACTTGCGCAGCACACCGGAGCTGGCGCCGCCGAGGGTGTTGCGGTGGCCGGGGAGCATCACCGAGAAGATCAGCTTGAGCAGGACGGACTTGCCGCCGCCGTTCTCCAGGAACAGCACCCCGGCGGGCGCGGGACGACGCGGCGGGCCGACGGGCTCGTCCTGGAAGAACTCCGCCTGCATGGGGGCGGGGTCGGGCACGGTCCCGCCGACACCGCGCAGGTCAAGCACGGTGTCGGCGTAGCGCGCACCGGCGGGCCCGATGGAGTAGAGGCGGACCCGGGACAGCTCGTACATGGCGGACTCTCGTGAGGCGTCGTGAGTGGGGGGCGGAGATCGGGCGGTCGGGCGGTCAGGCCGTCACGCGGTCAGGCGGAGTGGAACGGCAGCCCGGCGTCGGCGACGAGGTCGAGGTCGTCCCCGTCCTCGGCGGGCAGCAGGGTGGGGGTGCCGTCGGTGACCGGGACGACGCCCAGCTCCAGCAGTTCGGCGAGGGCGGCACTGCCGGCCATGTCGCGTACCTGGAGCTGGTAGCGGGCCGTGGTGCGGTAGGTGCCGCCGCCGTCGTCGCCGGTGCGCTGCAGGAAGCCGGAGTCGGTGAGGAAGGTGACGGCCTTGGCGACGATGCCGGTGGTGGAGCCGGAGAGCCGACGGGCGTCCTTGGTGGCACCGGTCGCGCTGCGCCGGGCCCACACCCGCCAGGCGGCCTCCAGGCCGGGCGCGTCGCTCGCGGGGTCGGTGATCTCGCCCTGTTCGGCGGCCCGTTCCTCGAGCCGGTGACAGGCCTGGCGGACGAAGGCGTCCACGCCGTTGACCGTGACCCGCCCGATGTACCCGTCGTCGGCGAGGTCCTCGGGGCGGGGAAAGGCGAGGGCGGCGACGGCGAGGTGGGCGAGTCCGTGC
This sequence comes from Streptomyces sp. NPDC029526, assembly GCF_040637405.1. Taxonomy (NCBI): domain Bacteria; kingdom Bacillati; phylum Actinomycetota; class Actinomycetes; order Kitasatosporales; family Streptomycetaceae; genus Streptomyces; species Streptomyces sp. NPDC029526. Next base: position 412,230 of record NZ_JBEZWE010000003.1, on the reverse strand, counting down.
AGGAAGCGGTCGCCGCCGTCGGCGGAGGTGCGGCGCGCGTAGTCGCCCATGCGGACGGCGAACACCGAGTCCTCGGCCGCGGTCACGGCCATGCCCGCGCGGGGCGACACCTCCAGCACGACCAGTCCGAGGCCGGTGGCCACGGCGTCGGCGAGCCGCGCGAACGACGGGTCCTCGCGGTAGCGGCGCAGCAGGTCGGCGTACTCCTGGTCGCGGGCGGGCTGGAGCTTGGGCTGGAGGCCGAAGGCGACGAGCCGGGCCGCGTCGGCGGCGTCGGCGGGCGTGACAGCGCCGCCGGCGGCCACCGCACCGGTCTCGGTGTCGCTCCACTCGGCATGCTCGGTCACGGTCGGGGCTCCTCGGTGTGGATGTGGGGGTCGGCGCGGTGGGGTGAGCCGGCGCGGCCGGCGCGCCCGAGGGGGGCGCGGCCGGTTCGCGACGGTCCGGAGGACGACGGCAGGGGGCGGACCGGCCCGAGGGGCGACCACAGCAGGCGGGCCGGTCCGGGAGGGGCCGGCCGGACGGGGCCCGGCCCCGACAACGGCGGGACGGGCCGGAGCTGCCCGGGGGACGGCTGCACGGACCGGAATTGCCCGGGGAACGACCGCACGGACGCGGGCCGCCCGGGGAACGGCGGCACGGACCGGGATCGCCCATGCGGCAACAACGGCAGGGACCGGGATCGCCCATGCGGCAACGACGGCAGGGGCCGGGGCGGCGAGGGGTGGTTCACGCGGCCTCCGTCCGGTCCGCCGCCATGCCCGCCGCGTCCAGCAGTGCGGTACCGACGATGAGGTCGGCGCCACCGAACTCGGGGTCGTCGAGTTCGGTGCCGTCGTCGACGGCGAACAGCAGGGTCCGCTCGCCCTGGCGGTAGGCGGTACCGACCGGCGGGCTGGCGGCGTGCACGGCCAGCAGCGCGACCAGGTAGGGCAGTTCGGGGTCCTGGCGGCGGGCGTCCGCGAGCAGCCCGGAGAGTCTGCGGGGCGCGTCGGCGGGCAGGTCCAGCAGCGCGGTCGCGGCGGCCAGTTGTTCCTCGCTGAACCGGCTGTCGTCCGGGGTGGCGATCAGGTCGGGCTCGGGCATCTCGGCGCCGAGGTGCTCCCGTTCGACGGGCGGTGTCAGGAGGAGGTCGACGAGGTCGACGAGGCGGACCGACACGGGGGTGCGCAGTCCGGTGCCGTGGGCGAAGAAGGCGTCGGTGACCCGGGCCGCCCGCTCCACGGGCAGCGGGAGCAGCGGCGACAGCAGGTGTCCGTACAGGTCGGTGCCGGAGGTGGCGGTGGGTGTGGCGAAGGCCTGCCGGTCCTGTTCGGCACGGAAGAGAGGGCCGGCCTCCAGCAGCCGGGACTGCAGTTGTGTGTGGCGCCGGATGCAGTCCTTGACGATGTCGACCAGTTCGGCGGCGCGCCGCTTGTGCTCGGGGTCCTCCGACTCGTCGCGGGCCTTGCGGATGTTGGTGAGGATGGCGTTCTCGTGGCGGTACCGGTCCGCCACGTGGTCCAGGGCCTCCGCGATCATGTCGGGGACGGCGCTCAGCCAGTCGACCGCGCGGACGTTGCGCCGGGTGGCGTCCAGGGCCCTGCGCAGGGACTCGCTGTACTGCACGGTCCGGTAACGGGCCTGCTCGGCGGCCAGTTGGGCGTCGGCCAGCCGGCCCCGGCTGATCAGCACCTCCAGTTTGACCTCGGCGGCGATCTGGGCGCTGGTGACGTCGGTGTCCAGGGCGCCGACGAGGACGTTCACCGCCTCGTCGGTGGTCCGCAGGTAGACGGTGCCGCCCGGGCCGGGCACCTCCTCGATCAGCTTGAAGTCGTAGTCCCGGCGGACGTAGGTGCCGTCCGCGCCGAACACGCCGTACACCGCGCGGAAGCCCCGGTCGACGCTGCCGACGTTGATCAGGTTCTCCAGGACCCAGCACGCCACCCGCTCGTGTTCGGCCGCGGGCCGCTGCGGGGCCTGGGCGGCGATGCGCGGGATCAGCCGGGCCACTATCTGGTCGTGGTCGGCGCCGGTGTCGAAGTCCATGTTCAGGGTGACCAGGTCGATGGCGGCGAGGGCGATCTCCGCCATGCCGTACACCGAGTACTCGCCGGCCAGGTTGGCCTTGCGGGCGTCGAGGTCGTGCAGCGGGGCGGTGCACGCGAGCGCGCGCAGCCGCCGCGCCAGCCCTTCGTCGGCGGCCGGGCCCGGCGCGGGCCGCGGCCCCGCGCTGAGCTGGGGCGGAACACTGTCCGTCGATGCTGGCGAAGTCACGGTGCACAGACTAGATCCTCGGTCTGACAAGGACCCAAACGAGGCAGATGCGCCCCGGCGTCACGGTTGTCGCACGGCCGGTCGCACACCCGGTTCCCCTCGGCCCGCGCGCCGCGCGACCCGGCCTCCCGGCGGTGCCGCCCCGGGCCACCGGCCGCCGCTCCGCCCACTGCTCCCGGCCCCGACACCCCCCGGACTCCCTCACCTCCGCGCGGGCTCGATCCGTCCACCCGAGCCGCCCCGGGCCACTCGCTCCGGGGCCACCCCGCCCCCGGCCTGCCAGGGCCCACCCCCAGCCCCGCCCGCCGCTCCCGGTCCTGACGGGTCCGCCCGGCTCAGTCCGCCCGGCCGTCGTCCCCGACCCGGCGTCGGTAGACCTCCACCACCCGTTCCAGCGAGTCGTCGAGGTACCCGGCCAACAACTCCTCGGCGCGCCGGGCCTCCCCCGCACGCAACGCCTGAAGTATCGCGACATTACGGGCGATGTACGGTTCGTGGAGACGCTGCGGCTCGTCCACCACGTGGAAGGCCAGCCGGAGTTCGGCGAAGACGCTGCGCATCAACTCGTCGGTGCGCTCGCTGCCGGCCAGGGCCACCAGTTCGCTGTGGAAGTGGATATTGGCCGTACCCACTGCTTTCCAGTCACCTTCGCGGGCCGCCGCGCGCCCCTCCTCGACCGCCGCGGCGAGCGCGTCGAGCGGGTGGGGCGGGTCACCGAGCCCGCGCACGACAGCGCACTCGACGAGCCGCCGGGTGCGGTAGATGTCCTCGACGTCCTCCACGGCCAGCACGCGCACGAACACGCCCCGGTTCAACTCGTGGACGAGCAGCCTCTCGTGCGTGAGCAGCCGGAACGCCTCGCGCAACGTGTTGCGGGACACACCGAGAGCACCGCCGATGCTGTCCTCCGAGAGTCGCGTCCCGGGCGGGAAGTAGCCGTCGGCGATCCGGCTCCTGAGGATGTCCGACACCCGTTCCGCGGTGCTGGTCCGCCCCAGCAGGGCACGGTCGTCGACCAGTCCGCTCAGCTGCTCCGCCATGCCCGGAATTCAATCGTATGAGGGAAGGCGAGACAACAGGGGTATTGAAGGATCGTTCAACGATCCTCTACGTTGCTCCGCAGCGTCGCCACACGGCGTCGTGGCCCGGCGGCGGCACCCCGCACGAAGCCGCCCCCGCACCTCGTCGTCCCGCACGACACCTCCCGCACGAAGCCGTCCCGCGCAGGGACGGCGCGCACCTGGCACCCACGGATGCCGCACGCGCACGCTCCGACCGACCCGCTCATCACCACCCTCCGCACGTCCTCCTCACCCTGCGAGGTGTTCATGAGCACGACCCCTCCGCCCCGCACCCTCACCGGCACGTCGCGCCCCGCCCCGGCGGAACGGGCCCCTGACGACGGCCCGTTCGGCTGGCTGCGGGCCCTGGGACCGCGCGGCCGGCGCGCCTTCGGCGGCGCGTTCGGCGGCTACGCCCTCGACTCCTACGACTACTTCACGCTGCCCCTGACGATGGTCGCGCTGTCGGCCTACTTCGGCCTGACCAGCTCCCAGACCGGGTTGCTCACCACCGTGACCCTCGTGGTCTCCGCCGTGGGCGGCGCCCTCGCCGGGGTCCTGGCGGACCGGATCGGCCGGGTCAAGGCCCTCCTGCTGACGGTGATCACGTATGCGGTGTTCACCGTCGCCTGCGGATTCGCCCCCAACTACGAGACACTGCTGGTCTTCCGGGCGCTCCAGGGCCTGGGCTTCGGCGGTGAGTGGGCGGTCGGCGCGATCCTGGTCGCCGAGTACGCGAGCGCCAGGCACCGGGGCCGCACGCTGGGCGCGATCCAGAGCTCCTGGGCCGTCGGCTGGGCCCTGTCCGTGGTGGTGTACACGGTCATCTTCTCGCTGCTCGACCACGACCTGGCCTGGCGGGTCATGTTCTGGACCGGTGCCCTGCCCGCCCTGCTCGTGGTGTGGGTCCGGCGCAGCGTGCAGGACGCGCCGGAGGCGGCCGCCGCGCGGGAACGGAGCCCGCAGAAGGGCTCGTTCGCGGTGATCCTGCGCCCCGGCCGGCCGGGGGCCCCGGGGCTGCTGCGCACCACCGTCTTCGCCGTGCTGCTCTCCACGGGTGTCCAGGGCGGGTACTACACCCTGGCGACCTGGGTGCCGACGTACCTGAAGACCGAGCGGGACCTGTCGGTCGTCGGTACCGGCGGCTACCTGACGTTCCTGATCTCGGGCGCGTTCCTCGGGTACCTGACAGGCGGTTACCTGACGGACCGGCTCGGGCGGCGACGCAACATCTGGCTGTTCGCCCTGCTGTCGGCCGTCTGCATCCTGGCGTACGCCAACCTGCCGAGCGGCGCGGACACCCTCGTCCTGGTGCTCGGCTTCCCCCTCGGGTTCTGCATGTCGGCGATCTTCAGCGGTTTCGGCTCCTACCTCAGCGAGCTGTACCCGACGGCGGTGCGCGGCACCGGACAGGGCTTCACCTACAACACCGGGCGCGCGGTGGGCGCGGTGTTCCCGACGACGGTCGGCTTCCTCGCCGACAGCTGGGGCGTGGGCGGCGCGCTGGTCTTCGGCGCGATCGGCTACGGCCTCGCGGCGCTGGCGCTGCTGGGACTGCCCGAGACCCGCGGGAAGGAGCTGGTGTGAACCGCACCGGGAGGCGGCCGGACACGGCCACCGTGCCCCGGCCCACCGGGCGGCCGGGTGACGGCCGCCCGGCGGTCCGCCGGGGCACGGGCCCCACGACCGCCGCGGACGACCGTCCGGTGGTCCTGGCCGACGGGCAGGCGCGCGGCTGGAGCCCGACGGCGGCCCGCGCCCGGATACGGGACGGGCTGGTGGGCGCGACCGCCGGGATCGCCGAGGGCCACACCCAGGCGAACCTGATCTCGGTGCCGGCGGACTGGGCGTACGACATGCTGCTGTTCTGCCAGCGCAACCCGAAGCCGTGTCCGGTGCTGGACGTGACCGACGCCGGGGCCGTCACCACCGTCCTCGCGGACGGCGCGGACCTGCGGACCGATCTGCCCCGCTACCGGGTGTGGGAGCACGGCGAGCTGGTCGACGAGCCGACCGACGTGCGCGCGCACTGGCGCGGCGACCTGGTCTCGTTCCTCATCGGGTGCAGCTTCACCTTCGAGTGGGCCCTGTCGGCGGCGGGTGTGCCCGTCCGGCACGTGGAGCAGGGGCGCAACGTGCCCCTGTACGTGACCGACCGGCAGTGCCGTCCGGCCGGCCGACTGCGCGGCCCCCTGGTGGTCTCCATGCGGCCGGTGCCGCCCCGGCACCTCGCGGCGGCGATCCGGGAGAGCAGCCTCCTGCCGGCCGCCCACGGCGGGCCCGTGCACTGCGGTGACCCCGCGGGCTTGGGCATCGTCGACCTGGACCGTCCGGACTTCGGCGAGGCGGTGGACGCCGAGGCCGACGACATCCCGGTGTTCTGGGCCTGCGGGGTGACCCCGCAGGCCGCGCTGACGGCCTCCCGCCCGCCGTTCGCCCTCACGCACGCGCCGGGCCGCATGCTCGTCACGGACGCCCGTGACGACCGGTACCGGGTGTTATGACCCGCCGCGCGGAGTGCCATCGAGCCGCGGGGCGACGGGCGCCCGACCGTCCCTCCCACCTCACCTCACCCCGCCCGCTCCGCCCGCCCGCCCGCCCGCCCGCCAGAAGGAGAAACGAAGGACCCATGACCTCGATCGATCTCAACGCCGACCTCGGCGAAGGCTTCGGCCGCTGGCACCTCACCGACGACGACCGGTTGTTGTCGGTGGTCACCAGCGCCAACGTGGCCTGCGGCTTCCACGCCGGGGACCCCGCCACCATGCGCCGGGTGTGCGACCTCGCCGCCGAGCGGGGCGTGCGGATCGGCGCTCAGGTCGCCTACCGCGACCTGGCCGGCTTCGGGCGGCGCGCGATGGACGTGCCGCCCGCCGAACTGGCGGCCGAGGTCGCCTACCAGATCGGCGCCCTGGAGGTCTTCGCCCGCGCGGCCGGCAGCCGCGTGTCCTACGTCAAGCCGCACGGCGCGCTCTACAACCGGGTCGTGCACGACGAGGACCAGGCCGGTGCCGTCGTCGACGGCGTCCTGCTGGCGGACACCACACTGCCCGTGCTCGGCCTGCCCGGCTCCCGGCTGCTGGAACTGGCGGCCAAGGCGGGCCTGCCCACGGTCCCGGAGGCGTTCGCCGACCGCGCCTACACCGACGAGGGCACCCTCGTCCCGCGCGGAGTGAGCGGCGCCCTGGTCACCGAGCCGGAGGTCGTGGTGGCCCGCTCCGTGGAACTCGCCCGCTCGGGGCGGGTGGAGACCCTGTCGGGGCAGCGGATCGAGGTGCGGGCGCGCTCGCTGTGCCTGCACGGCGACACGGCCGGGGCGGTGGCCCTGGCGCGGCTGGTGCGGGAGCGGCTGGAGGGGGCCGGGGTGCGGCTGGAGGCGTTCGCGTGAACGTGCTGCCCGTCGGTACGGACGCCCTGCTCGTCGAGGTCTCCACGGGCGAGGAGGCCCAGGCGCTGCACGCCGAGCTGCTGCGCCGCCGGGCGGACGGCACGCTGACGGTCCGTGAGATCGTGCCGGCCGCCCGCACGGTCCTGCTGGACGGTCTGGCCGACCCGGCCCGGCTGGCCGCCGAACTGACCCGCGCCCGGCCCTCCCCCCTGGCGCCTCCCGCGCGGCGCACGGTCGAGGTCCCGGTGCGCTACGACGGCCCGGATCTCGCCGAGGTCGCGGCGCACTGGGGGGTGTCGCCCCGGGAGGCGGCCCGGATCCACGCGGGCTGCACGTACCGGGTCGCCTTCTGCGGCTTCGCGCCCGGCTTCGGCTATCTCACGGGACTGCCCGAGCGGTACGACACCCCGCGCCGGGCGACACCGCGCACGGCGGTGCCGGCGGGTTCGGTGGCGCTGGCCGGTCCGTACACGGGCGTGTACCCGAGGACTTCGCCGGGCGGCTGGCAGTTGATCGGCACGACGGACCTGGTGCTGTGGGACCCGGACCGTGAGCCCGCGGCGCTGCTGGCGCCGGGCACCCGGGTGCGCTTCGTCCCGGTCGGCCCGGACGCCCACGCACCAGGGCGTCCGGACGAGGAGGGGGGAACCCCGGACCCGACGGCCGTACCGAACGTGCCCGGAGCCGCGGACACGGCGAGCGTCGCAGCCACGGCAGGCGCCGCAGACACGGCAGGCACCGCGGCCACGGCAGGCACCGTAGGCGCTCCAGGCGTCGCAGGCACCCCACGCACCCGAGGCACCGCAGGCGTCGCAGGCAGCCCAGTCGCGACAGCCACCGTGGGCAAAGCCGGCCCGGCAGGTGCCGCATGACGGACCGTGCGCTCGCCGTGATGCGGGCCGGGGCGCTCACCACAGTGCAGGACCGCGGCCGGCCCGGCCACGCCCACCTCGGCGTGCCGCGCTCGGGGGCTCTGGACGCGCCCGCAGCGACACTGGTCAACCGGCTGGTCGGCAACCCCGGGGACGCGGCCGTGCTGGAGAGCACCGTCACCGGCTGCGCGCTGCGCCCGCGGTCGACCGTGGCCGTGGCGGTGGCCGGCGCGCCCTGCGCGGTCACTGTCGACGGCCGCCCGGCCGCCTGGGGGGCGCCGGTCCGGGTGCGGGCCGGGGAGCTGCTGGAGGTGGGCCCCGCCCGCGCCGGGGTGCGCTCCTACGTGGGCTTCTCCGGCGGGATCGCCGTCGATCCGGTGCTCGGCAGCCGTTCGACGGACCTGCTCTCCGGGCTGGGCCCGGCTCCCCTGTCGGACGGTGCGGTGCTGCCGCTGGGCTGCCCGGCGGGGCCCGCCGCACGGGTGGACGTCGCCCCGCTGCCGGCGCCCCCCGCCGAGCTGGTGCTGCGGGTGACACCCGGCCCCCGGGACGACTGGTTCACCCCGGAGGCGGTGCGCACCTTCACGTCCCGGGCGTTCCGGGTCTCGTCCGCGAGCAACCGGATCGGGCTGCGCACGGCCGGGCCGGCGCTGCGGCGGGCCCGCACGGAGGAGCTGCCGAGCGAGGGGATGGTGCTGGGGGCGGTCCAGGTGCCGCCCGACGGGACGCCGGTGGTGTTCCTGGCCGATCATCCGACGACCGGGGGCTATCCGGTGATCGCGGTGGTGCACCCGGCCGACCTCCCGGCCGCCGCCCAGGCGGCACCCGGGACGCCGGTCCGGTTCGTCGCGGTGCGCCGACGCCCCTGACCGCGCGCTGGACGCCGCGAGAGGGCCCGCCCGTCACACGGCGGGCTCCTCCGGCCCGATGCGGCTGCGGACCGCGGTCTGCACCTCGGCCTCCTCGGCCGGATCGGCCGCCAGGCGGCGCAGGCGCTCGACGACCCGGGTGTCACCGGTCCCGGCGTGGCGGGCGGCGATCTCGCGGGTGGACTCCTCGCAGTCCCAGAGGCACTCGACGGCGAGGCCGGCGGCGAAGGAGGGGTCGGTCGCGGCCAGGGCCCGGGCGGTCCGGCCGCGCAGGTGGGACGAGGCGGTCTCGCGGTAGACGTGGCGCAGGACGGGGGCCGCGCAGGTGATGCCGAGGCGGCCGGCGCCGTCGACGAGGGTGAGCAGGGAGGTCGCGTCGGGGCCTTCGCCCCGGACCGCCTCGCGCAGCGCGGTCAGGACCTGTTCGCGGTCGTGGACGCCGCCCCGGGAGGCGAGGACGCGTCCGGCGGCGGCGCCGAGCCGGTCGGGCCGGCCGGCCCAGCGGCGGGCCCGGTCGACGGCGGCGAGGCTCCGCATGCGTTCGAAGGCGTCGACCGCGGCGTCGGCGACGGCGGCCGAGCCGGTGGCGACGGCGCGCTCGATCAGGGTGAGGGCGTCGGGGTCGTGGTGGTCGGCGAGGTACCTCAGGGCGGTGCACCGGGCACCGTCGGTGCCGTCGTCGGCGGCCCGGAGGATGTCGGGCCGGTCGTCGGGGCCCGCGACGGCGGCCAGGCAGCGGGCGGCGGGAACGTCGAGGGCGGCACCGCGCTCCAGGCCCTGTTCGGCCCAGTCGAACACCGCGCGGACGCTCCAGCCGGGGCGGGGCCCGGTGGGGCGCATCTGCCGTTGCCAGCGGTCGAAGCAGCCCGCCTCCTGGGCGGCGCGCACCCGGCCGGAGACGGCCGGTCGGGGATCGTCGGCCCACAGGCGCCATGGCCGGGGTTCGAAGGCGTCCCGGACGGTGGCGGCGAGTTCGGCCTCCCCCTCGGGGTCGGTGCCGAACCGGTCGAGCACGGGCCCGGCGAGGGCCCGCAGCCCGGCGTCGTCGTCGCGCAGGGCGAGTTCGTCCAGGGCCCAGGCCCAGTTGGAGCCGTGGGCGGCGTACCTGCGCAACAGGTGGAGGGCGTCCGGCCTGCCGTAGGAGGCGAGGTGGCCGAGGACGGCGAGGGCGAGCCCGGTGCGGGTCTCGTCGGTGTCCAGGACGTCCTCGGGGCCGAAGAGGTGGGCCTCGACGGCGTCCAGGTCGGCGCGCAGGTCGAGGCAGAGGCGGGCGTAATAGAGGGAGCGGTTCTCGAGCTGCCAGTCGTGGCGCGGGTCGTTGAGCACGCAGTGGTTCAGGGCCGCGAGCGCTTCGGGGCGCGGCGCGGTGAGCGCGTGGAGCGTGCCGTCGCCGCGACCTCGCTGGAGCAGGCCGAGCAGCGTACCGCTGGGCGCTATGTCCGGATCGAACATGGGAAACAGCCTCACATCAAGCGTCGACGCAACCGGGGACGTGCATTACCTGGCCGCGTGACAACACGTCGGGGCGCCCGCCGTTTCCTGCTTGCTGTAGACCATGTTCCTCTGCCTCTCGTCGGTGGCCCATCCGGGCCGCGTCACGGCCCGCGCGGTGCGGCAACACCTGCCCGGCCATCGCGTCCGTGAATCACGTCGTCATGATGACCCGGCGGTCACATCCGCCGCGACCGAAATACCGGCGGCCCCGTACCGCCTCCCCCGTTGTCCTCGTGCGTCCCGTCCGGCGCGCCCGTCTCAGCGCGCGCCGAACCGCTCCAGCAGTTCCGTCCGTTCGAACATCCGGGCCGTGTCCACGGCCGAGGGGGTGCCGAGCGCGGGATCGGCGCCGGCCTCCAGGAGGGCGTCGATCACTTCGGTCTCCCCCTTGAAGACCGCTCCGGCGAGGGGCGTCTGGCCCCGGTCGTTGACGCGGTCGGCGTCGGCGCCGCGCTCCAGGAGCACGCGCACCGCCTCGGGGTGGCCGTGGTAGGCGGCGAGCATCACGAGCGAGTCGCCCCGGTCGTTGGTGAGGTTGGCCGGGACGCCGGCGTCCACGTAGGCCGCGAGGTCGTCGGCCCGCCCGCGCCGGGCGAGCTGGAAGATCTTGGTCGCCAGCTCCACGACCCCTGGGTCGAAGGCTTCGGTCATCGGCCGGACCGCCTCTCACTGCGGATCACGTCGTACAGGGGGACAGGGCGTACGGCTGCGAGCGGTGCGGTCGTACGGGTGAATCGCCAGGGTACTGGCTCGCGCGGCACATGGGCCGGGGTGCCCGAGGTAAAGATCACCGGGGACGGGTCCCCGGGTACCCGGGCTCGCGCGGGCGCCTCCCGGACACTCGGCCCGATGGGCGAAAAAGCCCGTAAATCACCCACTTGCACCTTTAATAGTATAGATACATTCTGTGATCCTGGAAGTACTCATGGTGACTGTCCCCGCAAACCAGGAGAACTCACATGATCCTCTCGATCTCCGGCGTCGTCCTGCTCGGCATCGTCCTGTTCATCTTCTGCCGCAAGGACGGGCTGAAGCCGGTGCACGCCATCGTGGCGATGCTCTTCGGCTTCTACCTGGCCAGTACGGCCATCGCACCGAGCATCAAGGCCGGCGGCGAGAGCCTGGCCAGCCTGCTCGGCGGCATCAAGTTCTGAGCCGCCCCACCCCCGCCCCGCCCGTACGCACCCCCTGGAGACAGCAGTGGCCCGGCGCCCCCTCCCCCGCATCCTGAGCAACGGCAGCGCACAGCTCGCCCGGAGCCGGGAGCTGGCCCGGACGGCGGCCGACAGCGCCACCGACGTCCTCCACCCGCTGATCACGATCACGCGCGGTCTGCGCCGGCTGGCCTCGGCCGGACGGCGCAGATGGGCCGACACCCCCAAGGACAAGCGCGGCGCGCTGCTCTTCCTGGTGGCGTCACTGATCCTGGTCGTGGCCCTGGTGCCGTACGGCCCGCTCCTCGCGGGCATCACCCTGATGGCGGCGGCGGCCTGGCAGGGCCGGGACCGCACCCCACAGGCTCCCGAGGGCCCCGACCCGTCGCAGGTCCAGCGGCTGAAGTCCCTCTACGAGGCCCTCGTGCCCTGCTTCTCGGCCGCCGACGACCCGGAGCCGCTCTACCTCCACGGCGGGCCGTGGGAGAGCGCCTTCCCGGAGTACGAGTTCGACGGCACCGGCCGGATCTCCCACCTGGTGATCGCCTACCCCGCCTATTTCCCCGACGGCGAACCGGAGGCGCGGGCCCGGATCGAGCACCTGCTCGCCGCCAAGTCGGGGCGCTGCCGCGAGTACCACTTCGACTGGGACGAGGAGGGCAACCGGCTCACGGTGCGCGTCCTCGACCCGCTGCCCACCGATGTGGCCGCCCAGCGTTTCGTCACGGCGCCGGGCGAGACGGTGCTGGGCCTGACCGACCCCAGCCGGGTCCGGCGCACGCTGCCACTGGCCCACGGTGCCGAGCAGCGCGACGTGCCCCCCGTCGTGTGGCGCACCGGCATCCGCTCCACCGAGCCGCACCTGCTGGCGGCCGGCCAGCCGGGCAGCGGCACCTCCACGCTGCTGCGCTCCATCGCCCTGCAGGCCCTCCGGCACGGCGACGTGATGATCATCGACGGCGGCGGAACCGGCGAGTACGCCTGCCTGACCGGACGGGACGGCGTGCTGGCCGTCGAGTGCGGCCCCGCCGGCGCGCGCACCTCGCTGGAGTGGGCGGCGCGGGAGACCGAGCGGCGGCTGATCGCCGCGAACCGGGCGCACGAGGCGGGCGACCCGCCGCCCGAGGACACCCGCCGGCCCCTGTGGCTGCTTCTCGACCGCCCCAGCACCTTCACGCACCTGGCCGCGGCCGACGGCGAGCCGGACCCGCAGTCCCTGCTCCAGGTCCCGCTGCGGCACGGCCGGCCGGCCAACGTCACCGTGGTGGTCGCCGAACAGCTCGACTGCCTGCACCACCTCGGCGACGCGGTGCGGCAGCACACCCGGGCGCGCGTGGTCCTCGGCCCCGCGACGGCGGAGCAGCTCGCCGCCGCGCTCGGCGCGCCCCCGCCCACCAGCACCGTCGACGAGGTTCCGCCCGGCCGCGGCTACGCCCGGCTGGGCACGGGCCCGGTGCTGCGTCTCCAGGTGCCGGCCACGCCGAACCCGTACGACGACGCGACCGCCGAGTCCCACCGGCAGGCGGTGCTGGAGCTGCTGCCGCCGCGATCGGTGCCCGCCGACGCGGAGCCGGAGCCGCGGGGGGCGGGTGCGGCGGACCACGAACCGCCCGGCTCGGCCCCGACCGTCGTGGGCGAGGAGCTGAAGATCTCCATGGAGAAGCCGTCCCCGCACGAGTCGCGACCCCCGGTCGTCACGGCCGCGCAGGCGCCGGAGGCGGCCGGAGAGGACGACACCTCCGCCGGGAAGGTGCCCGCGGAGGCCGTCGCCGCCGAGGCGGGCATCGCCGAGCCGTCCTGAACGGCGGGTGCCGGGGGCGCCGGGCCCGTTCGCTACGCGACGAACGAGCGGGGCGCCTCCGCGCCGGTGGTACCGCCGCTCTCCACGAGCCGGGCCGCCGCGGCGAGCCGGGCCGCGGCCTCCTCGGCCACCGCGCCGCCCACCGTGAACGGCAGGCGCACGTATCCCTCGAAGGCGCCGTCGACCCCGAAGCGCGGCCCGGACGGCACCCGGACACCCACCCGCTCCCCCGCCTCGGCGATCCGCGAGCCGGAGAGGCCGGCGGTGCGCACCCACAGCGTGAGACCGCCGTCCGGCACCTCGAATTCCCAGTCGGGCAGCTCCCGCCGCACCGCCGCCACCAGGGCGTCGCGGTTGTCGCGGGCCTGGGCCCGGCGCAGCTCCACGGCCTGTTCCCAGCCGCCGGTGCCGAACAGCCAGTTCACCGCCAGCTGCTCCAGCACGGGCGTCCCCATGTCGGCGTAGGCCCGGGCCGCGACCAGGCTGCGGATCACGTCGGGGGCCGCCCGCACCCAGCCGATCCGCATGCCCGCCCAGAAGGCCTTGCTGGCGGAACCGACCGTGACCACCGTGGACCCGGCCGGGTCGAAGGCGCAGACCGGGCGCGGCATGTCGACGTCGGCGTCCAGCCACAGCTCGCTCATGGTCTCGTCGGCGACCACCACCGTGCCCGCCGACCGGGCCGCGTCCACCAGGCGGCGCCGCTGGTCCTCGTCGGCGAGCGCCCCGGTCGGGTTGTGGAAGTCGGCGACGACGTAGGCGATCCGGGGTGCCGCCTCCCGCAGCACCTGGCGCCAGCGGTCCATGTCCCAGCCGTCCAGGCCCTGCGCCATGGCCACGGGCACGAGCCGGGCGCCGGCCTCCCGCATCAGCTGGAGGATGTTGGCGTAGGAGGGGGACTCGACGGCGATGCGCTCGCCGCGGCCGCCGAAGAGGTGGCAGATGGCGTCGATGGCTCCCATGGCACCGGTGGTGACCATGATCTGCTCGGGCATGGTGGGGATGCCCCGGGCGGTGTAGCGGTCGGCGATCATCGAGCGGAGCGCGGGCAGCCCGGCGGGGTAGTCGCCGTGGGTGTGCGCGTACGGCGGGAGTTCCTCCAGGGCACCCTGGACGGCGCGGGTCAGCCAGGGTTCGGGCGCGGGCAGCGCGGCGCAGCCGAGGTCGATCATGGCGCCGAGGGCCTCGGGCGGCAGTGGTTCGAGCCCGCGGGCCGGCACCGGGTTGCCGGCCGGGACCGAGGTCCAGCTGCCGGCGCCGCGCCGGGACTCGAGGAAGCCCTCGCCGCGCAGCGCCTCGTAGGCGGCGGCCACGGTCGTGCGGCTGACGGACAGGGACAGGGCCAGCTCCCGCTCGGCGGGAAGCCGGGCGGCCACCGGGACGCGGCCCTCCAGGACGAGCAGCCGGATGCCGTCGGCCAGGGCGCGGTAGGCCGGCGGACGCCGGGTGCCGGGGCCCGCCGGGCGGTCCTGCTGGGACTGGAGCAGCCGGGACAGTTGTGCGGCTCCCACCGCCGACGTCCACTGAGCCATGGAAATCAGTCCACCTTCCGCCGATTGGCCATGGATGATGTATCCATCCACGCCACAGGGTGGCATGCGTCGGTCCACTTCCACCACAGGGGGCATCCTTGTCCAGCCACCCGTCCCACACCGGACAGCTCGCGCGGCGGCTGTTCCAGCTGTACGCGGGCCTCGCCCTGTACGGCGCCAGCTCCGCGCTGCTCGTCCGCTCCGGGCTGGGCATGGAACCGTGGAACGTGCTGCACCAGGGCCTCGCCGGGCGGACCGGGCTGTCGATCGGGGTGGTGCTGATCATCGTCGGCGCGATCGTGCTGCTGCTGTGGATCCCGCTGCGCCAGCGACCGGGGCTGGGCACCGTCTCCAACGTGCTGGTGATCGGCATCGCGATGGACGCCACGCTGGCGCTGGTGCCGGACGCGCACGCCCTGGCCGTGCGGGTGCCGCTGATGGTGGCGGGGATCGTGCTGAACGGGGCGGCGACGGGGCTGTACATCGCCGCCCGTTTCGGGCCCGGCCCGCGGGACGGCCTGATGACCGGGCTGCACCAGCGCACCGGGGTGTCGATCCGGGTGGTGCGCACGGCGCTGGAGATCACCGTGGTCGCCACCGGCTTCGTCCTCGGCGGCACCGTGGGCGTCGGCACCTTGCTGTACGCGCTGGCCATCGGCCCGCTCGCGCAGCTGTTCCTTCGGCTGTTCGACGTCCCCGTGTCGCCGGCCGGGAGCCGGGCCGTTGCCGGCGGCCGGCCGGGGCGCGCGATACTGCGACGGTGACCGCGCCGATACGCCACCCCTACCTCGACCATCCCGGCCCGCTCGCCTTCGCCCATCGGGGCGGAGCGGCCGACGGGCTGGAGAACACCGTCCGGCAGTTCCGGGCCGCCGTCGGGGCGGGCTACCGGTACCTGGAGACCGACGTCCACGCCACCCGTGACGGGCGGCTGGTCGCCTTCCACGACGCCACGCTGGACCGGGTGACGGACGGGGCCGGGCGGATCGCCGACCTGCCCTGGCGGGACGTGGCGCAGGCCCGGGTCGGGGGCGCCGAGCCGGTGCCGCTGTTCGAGGAACTGCTCCAGACGTTCCCCGAGGCGCGGTGGAACGTCGACGTCAAGGCCGAGCCCGCGCTGCTGCCCTTCCTGGAACTGGTCGAGCGCGCGAACGCCTGGGACCGGGTCTGTCTCGGCTCCTTTTCCGAGGCCCGGGTGGTGCGGGCGCAGCGGCTGGCCGGGCCGCGCCTGGCCACGTCGTACGGCACCCGGGGGGTGCTGGGCCTGCGGCTGCGCTCCTGGGGGCTGCCCGCGGCGGTCCGCCGGTCGGCGGTGGCGGCCCAGGTGCCCGAGGCCCAGTCGGGCGTCCCGGTGGTGGACCGCCGCTTCGTGCGGACCGCCCACGCCCTCGGGCTCCAGGTGCACGTCTGGACGGTCAACGAACCGGAACGGATGCACCGGCTCCTGGACCTGGGAGTGGATGGCATCATGACCGATCACATCGACACACTGCGCGAGGTTCTGGAGGACCGCGGCCTCTGGGTCTGAGTCCCCTCCCCCGGCCCTGGCGCGATCACGGGGAAGCGAGGGGCGCGGGTGGGCACCGACACCGTGCGATCACCGGCACCGGACGACGCGGCCGGCCGGCGGCGTGAGCAGCACGGCTGGTACGTCTACGACTGGGCCTGCTCGGTCTACTCCACCAGCGTGGTCACGGTGTTCCTGGGTCCGTACCTGACGTCGGTCGCCGAGGCCGCGGCGGACGCCGACGGGTTCGTGCACCCGCTGGGGATCCCGGTGCGCGCCGGCTCCTTCTTCGCCTACGCGGTGTCCCTGTCGGTGATCCTGGCGGTCGTGCTGATGCCGCTGACGGGTGCCGCGGCCGACCGGACGGGCCGGAAGAAGCCGCTGTTGGCCGCCGCCGCGTACACGGGCGCGGCGGCCACCGCCGGGATGTTCTTCCTCGGCGGCGAGCGGTACCTGCTGGGCGGGCTGCTGCTCGTCGTCGCGAACGCGGCGCAGTCCGTGGCGATGATGCTCTACAACTCCTACCTGCCGCAGATCGCCACGCCCGAGGAGCGCGACGCCGTGTCCTCGCGGGGCTGGGCCTTCGGGTACGCGGCGGGGGCCCTGGTACTGGTCGCCAACCTGGTGCTCTACTCCGCGCACGACACCTTCGGGCTGTCGGAGGGCATGGCGGTCCGCATCTGCCTGGCGTCGGCCGGGCTGTGGTGGGGCGCGTTCACGCTGGTGCCGTTGCGCCGGTTGCGTGACCGGCGGGCCCCGGCACCGGCGGCGGGCGGCGCCCGGTCGGGGTTCCGGCAGCTCGCGGCGACGCTGCGCGACATGCGCCGTCATCCGCTGACGCTCGCCTTCCTGCTGGCCTACCTGGTCTACAACGACGGCATCCAGACGGTGATCACCCAGGCGTCCCTCTACGGCTCCAGGGAGCTGGGGCTCGGGCAGTCGACGCTGATCACGGCGGTTCTATTGGTCCAGGTGCTGGCGGTGGCGGGCGCCCTCGCGCTGGGCCGGCTGGCCCGCGTCTACGGCGCCAAGCGCACCGTCCTCGGCTCCCTGGTCGCCTGGACGCTCACCCTGGCGGCCGGGTACTTCCTGCCCGCGAACGCGCCGGTGTGGTTCTTCGTGCTGGCCGCGGGCATCGGGCTGGTGCTGGGCGGCAGTCAGGCCCTGTCCCGGTCGCTGTTCTCCCACATGGTCCCGCCCGGCAAGGAGGCGGAGTACTTCGCCGCGTACGAGCTGAGCGACCGCGGGATGAGCTGGCTCGGCCCGCTGCTGTTCGGCCTCACCTACCAGCTGACCGGCAGTTACCGTGACGCGATCATCTCGCTGGTGGGCTTCTTCGTCCTGGGGTTCGTGCTGCTCGCACGGGTCCCGGTGCGGCGGGCCATCGCCGACGCGGGGAACCCGGTTCCCGAGCGGATTTAGCGCCGGGCACGAAAGGGCGGTAGTGTACGCGTTTGGCCTGCCAGGCGTACCGTTACTGCGCGTCAAAGATACCGAAACGCTGGGTCACATCTAGCAATAGAGGTGACAAAGCGGACGTCGGGGGGTACTGCACTGGGTGACAAAGGCTGCGGCTACGACGGCGACGCATGACCCGGATCGGATCTCGGAACGGGGAATCTTTACCGCCGCCCGGACGTTGACCGGATGACGACGACAGCGACACCTGTCCTGTGGGCGACCAGCCCGGGAGGCACGATTCATGAGTGAGCGAGCTCTTCGCGGCACGCGCCTCGTGGTGACCAGCTACGAGACGGACCGCGGCATCGACCTGGCCCCGCGCCAGGCCGTGGAGTACGCATGCGAGAAGGGGCACCGCTTCGAGATGCCCTTCTCGGTCGAGGCGGAGATCCCGCCGGAGTGGGAGTGCAAGGTCTGCGGTGCGCAGGCACTCCTGGTGGACGGCGACGGCCCCGAGGAGAAGAAGGCCAAGCCCGCGCGTACGCACTGGGACATGCTGATGGAGCGGCGGACCCGAGAGGAACTCGAAGAGGTCCTCGAGGAGCGTCTGGCCGTTCTGCGTTCCGGTGCGATGAACATCGCGGTTCATCCGCGGGACAGCCGGAAGTCGGCCTGATCCCAGCGCGGTTCGGACGATCCGCAGCACCCCGCATGTGAGTACGTGAGTACAGGACCGCGGGCGAACCACCTCCGGGTGGCGCGCCCGCGGTCCTGTGTGCGTTCGGGCAGATGCGATCGGGTGTGCGGGACAGCCGCACGGCGGGCCCGGCGTACCCCGCCCCTCGGGGCCCGGACTCGGGGAGCCGGCCGGTCGGTGTGTGTGATCGCGCCGGGTCGGTGGTGTGGGTGATCGCGCCGGGTCCGTCGGCGCGGCGTGGACCGTCCGTCTCTGTAGGGTGGACCGTCTCTCCGGGCACCCATGCCGGAGGTCGTTCCGGCCGAGCCCGGCCGGGTGGCCGGTCCCGCGCCGGTCCCCCGCCGGTCGACCGCCGACGGCCACAGCCCGTCAGCGGGTGAGCGGAGGCCGCGGTTCCTGCGGGAACCCTCCGGTGTCGGACCCGGGCTCGTCCCGGATCACCTCGCCCTGCACCACCTTGCCGTCGGGCCGGTGGATGCGCGCCTGCCGGAAGGCGCCGCCCAGGGAGCCCTGCGCGGCCTCGCGCAGCTTGCGTTCGACGGTGCGCTCGGCGGCCCGGCCGACGGCCTTCTGGACCGGGGGAACGAGCAGGAGCAGGCCCAGCACGTCCGAGGCCAGGCCGGGCAGGATCAGCAGCAGGCCGCCCAGCATCATCAGGCCGTTGCCCTCGCTGTTCGGCCGGGGCTCGGAGACGGCGCCGCTCTGCTGCTGTTGCAGGGTCTCGGTGAGGTTCTTCAGGGCCCGTCGGCCCGCTCGCTTGACGACCATCGAGCCGAGAAGCAGACCGGCCACCAGCACCAGCAGCACCACCAGGCCGTTCGTCGCGTCGGCGAGCAGGGTCAGCAGCCAGATCTCCAGCACGAGCCATGCGGCGACGGCCAGCGGCAGCACGGTGCGGAGCCGGGAGCGCCGGGGCCGGGCGGGATGCGGGGTCGGAGCGCCTGTCGTCATGCTTCCAGTGTGCCTGGGCCCGGCTCAGTGCGGGATAAGGGGCTGATCAGGTGTCCTGCGGCGCCGCGTCCCGCCGGACGCCCCCTCTGGCCGAACGTCCGCGTCGGGCCGGACATCCGTGGTCGCAGGGACCGGTTCGCCGCCTAGGCCCCGGAGTCCCGACCGCTCGCGACGGCCCCGTCGCCCTCGCCTCCGCCGGCCACGGTCCCGTCGGCGGCCGGTCCGTCGCCCGCTTCTCCATCGGCCGCCGAAGCGCTGGTCGCCGGTCCGTCGTCCGCCCGTGGGCTGCCCGCCACTGCGTCGGCCGTGGCCCTGCCGTCCCCGGCCGGTCCGCCCCCGGGCCGGGGATCCCCGGCCCTGCCGTCCGTGCGCCCGAGGACCTTGCCGACCCGCTCGCCGACGCCCCAGGCGGTCACCCGCCACAGCGCCTCGACGAGGATGTCGCGGCTCATCTTGGAGTCGCCCAGTTCCCGCTCCACGAAGGTGATGGGCACCTCGACCACGTGGTAACCCGCCTTCACCGCGCGGCGCGCCAGGTCGACCTGGAAGCAGTAGCCCTGGGAGGCGACCTCGTCGAGGCCGAGGCCCTTGAGGGTCTCGGTGCGGAAGGCCCGGAAACCTCCGGTGATGTCCCGCAGGGGGAGGTCGAGCGCGACGCGGGAGTACAGGCTCCCCCCGCGGGAGATGATCTCGCGGGACCTGGGCCAGTTGACCACCCGGCCGCCGGGCACCCAGCGCGAGCCGAGTACGAGGTCGGCCCCCTTGAGGGCGGTGAGCAGGCGGGGCAGCTCCTCGGGCTGGTGGGAGCCGTCGGCGTCCATCTCGATCAGGACGCCGTAGCCGTGCTCCATGCCCCAGCGGAAGCCCGCGAGGTAGGCCGCGCCCAGACCTTCCTTGCCGGTCCGGTGCAGGACCTGGACCAGGTCGTCCTCGGCCGCCAGTTCGTCGGCCAGCTTGCCGGTTCCGTCGGGGCTGTTGTCGTCGGCCACCAGGACGTGCGCCTCGGGAACGGCCGCGCGCACCCGGCGCACGATCGCCTTGATGTTCTCCGCCTCGTTGTAGGTCGGGATGATCACCAAGGCCGTGCCGAGCGGGCCGAAGGTCCTCGCCTGGGCTCCTGCCGCGAGGATCCCGTCGCCGTCGTTCACTGCTGCCCCTTCATCTCCTGTGCGCAGGGTCCCACCATAATGGCCGCGGCCTGCGCCGACGTGACAGGTCGTGCGCAATGCGGTGTCACTTTCGGATGATCGGGCAGGAGAGTCGGCCGGCCTTCGTCAACGCTCCGCTCGCGGGCGGGGCGGTGCGGCCGACCGGTGCGCGGTGGAGGCGGGGCGGGCCGGAGACGGCCCCGGGGGCAGGTGGCGGGGTGCGGCGGATGGGGGCCCGGCGCTCTTCGGGCCGGCCCGGGACCCGCCGGCTGCGGGTCGACCTGAGCCGTTGTCTACTGAGCGCCCGGCCCCACCCGGGTCGCACCTCCCCGACAGCCGGAACGTTCCCTCGGGCTGCGCGGGCGCTGTGCCTGGCTCCCAGCGACGGTGTTCCGGTGCAGCACACCGTCCCTGACCCAGCGGCGCCGCCACGAGTGGCCGGAAGTTCCCCGGTCGGGCGTCCGGTGGTGGACCCGGCCGAACCTACCGGTCACCGACGGCTGCCTGTCAACAGCCGTCCGACCTGGGCCTCTTCCACGAAGCCCCTGGTCAGCGGGGAGGACGCGCAGGTCGGGCGACCGTGCCGGGGGGCATGATCGTCACCGCTCCGGCCGCGCGGATCACTCGCCCGGCCGTACGTGCACGGTGCGCCCGCCGACCACCGTGCGCAGACACACCGGCAGGTCACGGCCCGGCGTGAGGTCGGGCAGGCCCGGGGTGCCGGAGCGGGGATCGGTGGACCAGCGCGCCACCCGGTCGTCCGGGGCCTGGACGATCAGCTCGCCGGTGCGCCACACCGCGTAGTCCGCGGGCGCGCCGGGCACCAGGACGCCCGCGTCGTCCCGCCCGACGGCCCGCCAGCCGCCCCGGGTGTGGGCGGTGAACGCGGCCCGCACCGAGACCCGGTGCTCCGGGGTGCGGTGGAAGGCGGCGGCCCGGACCGTCCCCCACGGGTCGAGCGGCGTGACCGGGCTGTCGGAGCCGAAGGCGAGGGGCACCCCGGCGCGCAGCAGGGCCGCGTAGGGGTTGAGGGTGCGGGCCCGCTCCGCGCCCA
The DNA here is from genome assembly GCF_040637405.1 of Streptomyces sp. NPDC029526. Classification (NCBI taxonomy): domain Bacteria; kingdom Bacillati; phylum Actinomycetota; class Actinomycetes; order Kitasatosporales; family Streptomycetaceae; genus Streptomyces; species Streptomyces sp. NPDC029526. Next base: position 391,045 of record NZ_JBEZWE010000003.1, on the reverse strand, counting down.
GACGCCGGGCGTACATGCCGTCCTCGCCGCCCCACAGGGCGTCGAAGGCGGGCTGGACGGACGCGGTGAGCCCCAGCTCGGCGAACGCGGCGACGGTGTCGGGGGTGAGCATCTCGGCGTGCTCGACGCGGTGCCGGGCGGCCCGGATCCGGGCGAGGCCCAGCTTGTCGGCGGCGGCCCGCATCCCCTCGGTGACGGCGCCGATCGCGGCGTCGCCGATGGCGTGGAAGCCGGCTTGGAGCCCCGCCTCGGTGCAGTCGACGACGTGGGCGGCGACCGCCGCGGCGTCCAGGTGGGCGGTGCCGGTGTGGGCGGCGTCGGCGTAGGGCTCGTGCAGGCAGGCGGTGTGCGAGCCGAGGGCGCCGTCGGCGAACAGGTCCCCGGCAGCTCCCAGGGCGCCCAGCTCCCGTGCCTTGGCGACGTCCCGCTCGGCCCAGTACCCGACGACGCGCGGCACGTCCTCCTCGGCGGCGAGCCGCAGCAGGCCGGTGAAGTCGTCCTCGGAGGAGATCTCCGGGCCGCCGCACTCGTGGACCGTGCCGATGCCGAGCGAGGCGGCGTGGGCGAGCGCGGCGCGCTGGGCCTCGGTGCGCTGCGCGGGGGTGACGGCACCGAGCGCGGTGGCGCGCACCGCGTGGTGGTCGTCGCCGGTGAGCGGGGCGTCCCGGCGGCCGACCGGGCCGGGGACGAGGTCGAGCAGCGCGGTGGTGACGACCGCCGAGTGCACGTCGATCCGGCTCAGGTAGAGGGGGCGTCCGCCGGTGGCGGCGTCGAGTTCGGCCCGGGTCGGCGGCCGGCCGCCGGGCCAGCGGGCGGCGTCCCAGCCGTGGCCGAGCAGCACCCGGTCGTGGGGGCGGGCCGCGGCGAAGTCCCGCACGCGCGTCAGCGCGGCCTCCAGGGAGGGGGCGTCGGAGAGGTCGAGGCCGGTGAGCGCGAGGCCGGTGGCGGTGGTGTGGACGTGCGCGTCGGTGAAGGCGGGGGTGACCAGCGCCCCGTCGAGGTCGACCACCTCGTCCACCCCGTCGGCGAAGGCGTCGGCGGCGCCCTCGGAGCCGACCCACGCCACCTGGCCGCGCTCGACGACCATCGCGGTGGCGAACGGGTCGGCGGGGCTGTGGACCTCTCCGCGGCGGAGCAGGACGGTACGGCTCGGGACGGTGCGTTCGCTCATGCCCCCAGTCTCGCCCCTCGGACGGACGGCCCCGCAGCCAGGGCCCATCCGGCCCGCGGCCGGACGGCGGCGGGCCCGGCGGCGGCGTCAGATGCGGGGCGGACGGGCCTCGTAGGGGGTGGAGAGGACGACCGTCGTGCGGGTCGAGACGCCGGCCAGGGTGCGCACCCGGGCGAGCAGCTCCTCCAGTTCGTGCGGTGTGGCCACGCGCACCTTGAGGATGTAGTTCTCGTCGCCCGCGACGCTGTGGCACGCCTCGATCTCGGGGACCTCGGAGAGCCGGTCCGCGATGTCGTCGGGGGCGCTGGGGTCGAAGGGTTTGACCGAGATGAAGGCGGTGATGGGCAGACCGACGGCCTCCGGGTCGACGACCGCCGCGTATCCGCGGAGCACGCCACGCTGTTCCAGCCGCCGCACCCGCTGGTGCACGGCCGAGGTGGACAGGCCCGTGGCCCTGCCCAGGTCGGTGTAGCTCATCCGCCCGTCCTTGACGAGCAGCTGCACGATCTGTCGGTCCAGCTCCTCCATGGCGGAGAACCTACAGGGCGCGTGATCTCTCCGGGTACCTGAGCGGCCAGGTCATGTCCGGTGCGGCCCGCGCCGGGCGGGCGGTGCGGTGGGCAGCGGGGGACAAAGACCCGCGCAGGGGGCACCTGCGACCGGCATGTGACGAACACCACACTGTTCGAACGCTCTCCGTGATGTTCTCGTGATTACTCCCCAAGGGGGACGGGAAGTGCTTGCTGTGGTCGAGGCCGCAGTGCCGTCACGGCCCAGCCCGAGGGGGAGAACGCATGCAGAGTGTGAAGCGCCGTACCGCGTCCAAGCGGCAGCAGCCGGTCGTGGAGCTGCACCCGGAGGGCGTCGAACCCGACGCCCTGGACGACGAGTCGGACACCTACGACACCTTCGAGATGTACCGGGTGGTCTGCCCGGACTGCGCGCAGCCCATCGCGCTGCTGGCGGACGAGGAGGTGCTGCCGGAGCACGCGCTGTGCGCCTCGCCGTGGAACCCGTTCGGGCTCACGGTCTGCGCCGGGACCGGGCGCCGGGCCTCCGACGCGCACCCCGCGGACGCGTCGGTGACGCCGCAGGAGCAGGACACCGCCCTGTTGCTGACGCTGCCGCAGGGGCTCGACTGGCGCACGCAGCCGTTCTCGCACGTCGGCGGGCCGGGCTCGCGCCCGATCCGGGTCCCCGCCATGCGCCGCAGCGCCGCCTGACGGCGGTTCCGGCGGCGGGCGACGACCCGCGTCCCCGCCCTCACCCGTACGCGTGAAGGTGACGCACGCCGGAGCACCGCACCGGGGTGCTCCGCGAGGCGTCCGACGCTTCACAGCAACCGCAACGGCGCCGCCGGGGACGGCACTTGACCCCCGGCCGCCCGGCCGAGGCCCGGTGCCGCACCACGCGGCGGGCAGGGGCGAACGAACGGCCTATTCCGTCCCGGGGTGACGTGCCCGGTCGCTCCCGCGTTGCCCGGGTATGACGACCCCCACGTACTCGACGACCGGGCGTCAACGCCGCCTCTACGTCCCGCCGCCCGCCCCGGCACCCCCGCGGCTGCCCGATCCGCCGATCTACCGCGATCTGCTGCGCGCCTGGGCCGACCGCGGCCGTACCCTGCCGGGGCAGCACGACCCCGAGTGGGCCCGGCTGGCGGCGCCCTTCCGGGGACTGGGGCAGTTCAGCGGGTCTCCGGGCCCGCGAGATGACGTGCGATGACCATGCGCTGGATCTGGTTGGTGCCCTCGACGATCTGCAACACCTTGGCCTCGCGCAGATAGCGCTCGGCCGGGAAGTCCGCGGTGTAGCCGTAGCCGCCGAGGATCTGCACGGCGTCGGTGGTGACCCGCATCGCCGTGTCGGTGCAGTGCAGCTTCGCCATGGCCGCCTGCTTCGCGAACGGACGCCCCGCGTCCCGCAGCCGGGCCGCCGCGAGGTAGAGGGCGCGGCCGGCCTCGATCTGGGTGGCCATGTCGGCGAGCATGAACCGCAGCCCCTGGAAGTCCGCGATCGGCCGGCCGAACTGCCGGCGCTCCGCCGCGTACCGCAGAGCCTCGTCGAGCGCCGCCTGGGCCAGACCGACGGCGCAGGCCGCGATGCCGAGCCGCCCGCCGTCCAGCGCGGACAGGGCGATGGCGAAGCCCTGGCCCTCCTCGCCGATGCGCCGGTCGTCGCCGACCCGGACGCCGTCGAGGTGCACCTGGGCGGTGGGCGAACCGTTCATGCCCATCTTCTTCTCGGGTGCCGCGCCGCTCAGCCCCTCGTCGTCGCCGGGCACCAGGAAGGCGGAGATGCCGCGCGGGCCGTCCTCGCCGGTGCGGGCCATGACCGTGTAGAAGTCGGCGATGCCGCCGTGGGTGATCCACGCCTTGGTGCCGGTGATCACCCAGTCGTCGCCGTCGCGCACCGCCTTCGTGCGCAGCGAGGCGGCGTCGGAGCCGGAGGCGGGCTCGGAGAGGCAGTAGCCGCCCAGCAGGCCGCCGCCGAGCATGGCGGGCAGGTGTTCGGCCCGCTGCTCCTTGGTTCCGTAGGCGGCGAGCGCGTAGGACGCCAGGGTGTGCACGCTGACGCCGAGGCCGACGGTGAGGCGGGCGGCGGCGAGCTCCTCCAGGACCTGGAGGTAGACCTCGTACGGCTGGTCGCCGCCCCCGTACTCGGAGTCGTAGGGGAGGCCGAGGAGGCCGGACTCGGACAGGAGGGTGAACAGCTCGCGCGGGAAGTGACCGGCGTCCTCCTCCTCGGCCGCCCGGGGCGCGATCTCGCGCTGCGCGATGTCCCGGACGAGCGAGAGCAGGTCCCGGGCCTCGTCCGTGGGCAGTTGCCGGTCCACCGGCTGCGGGGCGTGGTCGGGCATGGCGACGCTCTCCTCCCTGTCGGGCACATCGGCGGACGTGCGCCTTGGGTGGGGGCGGCTCCGCCGGGTCATTGCGGTGCGTTGCCGATGCTCGCACTCCGGGTCTCGGAAGCTGCTGATCAGCGGCTTGCGCTGTGAGTATGCCCGATCGGCGGCGGCGCGTCACCAGTTAACGACCGCTTACTCGGGGAAACCCGCGACACCCCCGATTGGTCCGCACCATTGACCACGGTGGTCTAGTCCTCCTAGTGTTTCGCATCCCACCGGGTCACCGCGTTCATGCCAAAAGACCCGGGCTCCCCTCCCCCACGAGGAGACACCGGATGCCATCCCCCCACCGCCCCCGCACCCTGCGGGCGCTCCTGTCCGCCGCCTGTGCCGCCGTCCTCGGCGCCGGACTGCTGGCCGGCGCGAGCACCCCGGCCGCGACCGCGGCGACCTCGGCTCAGGAGGCCGCCGCCGGCTCGAAGGTCATCGGCTACTTCACCGAATGGGGCACCTACGACCGCGGCTATCTCGTCAAGAACATCGACACCTCGGGCTCCGCGGAGAAGCTCACCCACATCAACTACGCCTTCGGCAACGTGACCGGCGGCGCGTGCGCCCCGGGCGACTCCTACGCGGCCACCGAACGCGCGTACACCGCCCAGGAGTCCGTCGACGGGGTCGCCGACACCTGGGACCAGCCGCTGCGCGGCACCTTCAACCAGCTGCGCGAACTCAAGGCGAAGCACCCCGGACTCAAGGTCCTGTGGTCCTTCGGCGGCTGGACCTGGTCCGGCGGGTTCGGCGAGGCGGCGAAGGATCCGGAGGCGTTCGCCCGGTCCTGCCACGACCTGGTCGAGGACCCCCGCTGGGCCGACGTGTTCGACGGCATCGACATCGACTGGGAGTACCCGAACGCCTGCGGCGCCACCTGTGACACCAGCGGCCGGGAGGCGTTCGGCGACCTGATGGCGGCGCTGCGCGACAGGTTCGGCTCCGACAGCCTGGTCACCGCGGCCATCCCGGCCGACGCCACGCCGGGCGGCAAGATCGACGCGGCCGACTACGCGGGCGCCGCCCAGTACGTCGACTGGTACAACCCGATGACGTACGACTTCTTCGGCGCCTGGGACGCCACCGGTCCCACCGCCCCGCACTCGGCGCTGACGTCGTACGACGGCATCCCGAAGGCCGGCTTCCACAGCACCGCCACCATCGACAAGCTCAAGGGCCTCGGCATCCCGCCGTCCAAGCTGCTGCTCGGGATCGGCTTCTACGGCCGCGGTTGGACCGGCGTCACGCAGTCGGCGCCCGGCGGTTCGGCCACCGGACCGGCCCCCGGCACCTACGAGCCCGGTATCGACGACTACAAGGTCCTGAAGGAGAAGTGCCCGGCCACCGGCACCGTCGGCGGCACCGCCTACGCCAAGTGCGGCGACGAGTGGTGGAGTTACGACACCCCGGCGACCGTCGCGGAGAAGATGGCCTACAAGGACCGCGAGGGCCTGGCGGGCACGTTCTTCTGGGAGCTGAGCGGCGACACCGCCGACGGCGAACTCATCCGGGCCGTTCGCTGACCGCACGGCGCCGGTCCGCGCGGGACACCGGGGCGGGGGTTTCCACGGGGGGACCTCCGCCCCGTCCGCGTCCCCGGGCCGCCCTCGTCCGCGCCGCCGCCTCCGGCCCCGCGTCGCGGCCGGGGCGCCGGGGCGTCGCGCCAGGCGCGGATGAGGGGGCCCGGCGGGCGGTCACGGGTCCCGGCGGGCGGGCTCCGGGGCGGGGTGGGCGGGGTCCAGTTCCGCGATGGCCCGCAGGGCGCCGCCGAGCGTCTTGACCAGCAGCTCGGTCATGACGTCGCGGGGAAGTTCCGGCCGTTCGATCCAGGCGAGGGTGGCGCCCTCGACGCTGCACACCCAGGACAGCAGACCCATCCGGGCCACCGGGCCGATCACGTCGCCGGGCCCGTAGGCGCCCTCGGCGATGGTCGACACGATCGCCTCGCGCACCCCGTCGCGGACGGCCTGCACCTCGGTGTCGAACCCGACGCCGCCGCTGACGATCGTGCGGTAGGCGGCCTGGTTGTGCTCGGCGTAGCGCAGGTAGCCGTCGATGGTGCGGTGCACCCGGTCCACCGGCGGCCGGTCCGTCCCGCTCGCCGCGAAGGTCACCAGCTCGGCGACCGAGTCCTCGATGATCGCCAGGTAGTAGCCCCGCTTGGAGTGGAAGTAGTAGTAGATCAGCCCCTTGGCGACGTTCGCCTGGCGCGCGATGTCGTCCATGGACAGCGCGTCGTAGGACGTGTCGGCGAACAGGCGCCGCCCGATGGCGATGAGCTCGGCCCGGCGCGTCAGGGAGCGCTCGGTACCGCGCACTCGGGGCGGCGGGGCCGGTTGCCTGCTGACACTCAAGGTGACCCTGGTCTTCTGCGGGGGGCGGGACCCCCGCAGTATGGCAGGTCGGTCCGTGACCGGGTCAGAGGAGTCCGAGCCGGGTGACGAGCATCGCCAGGACGACGACGAGGGTCCATCCCATGACGTGCTCGAGGATCTTCGGGCCGTCCTCCTGGGGACCTCCGGTACGGACGCGGGTGGCGGTGACGGTGGCTGCGCTGGCGGTCATGGCATCTCGCTGGTCTCGGTGGTGCGGTGGATCCCCCGTGCGGAGTTGTCCACTTTGCCACCGGAAACGGCAGGTGCGGCCGAGACGTTGGTCACACCGGTGACTGGCACCGGCGTCACGGGGTATCGGGCGCCCGGTCCGGTCCGGTCCGGTCCGGTCCGGTCGGACCCGGACCCGGGCTCGCGGGCCGTGCGGTCCGTCACGGCTCCGGGCCTGCGGCCCGGGGGCCGCGTCCGGTCCGCCACTCCTCGGGCCCCTGCCCGTACTCGGGGGCCGCGCGCGGTCCGTCACGCGCACGGCCCGCCGCTCGGCACTCCCCCGGCTCGGCTCGGCCCCGGCTCAGCTCGGCACCCCCGGCTCAGCGCACGCCCACCGCCGCCAGCGCCCTGCGCTGCCGTGCTCCGGGGCGTTCCGGGAAGTACAGGTAGCAGATCCCGCCGGTGCCGGAGACGACCTTGCCGGAGGCGTTGTACCGCTTGGTCCGCAGCCAGATGTTCTCCCACTCGCGCCGCCGGTAGACGCGCCGCACCGCCTCGTTGTCCGGCGAGGCCGGGTCGTTGGCGATCACGTCGCCGTCGGCGGTGAAGCCGATGACGGTCATCAGGTGGCCGGCGGTGCCGTACCCGGCGCCGGTCAGCTCCTCCTCCAGGAAGGACTGGGAGGTGATCGCCGGGATGCCCGCCGCGATCAGGGTCTCCAGGTCGGTCAGGGAGGAGAGCCGGGTGACCACGCCCCGGATGCCCTCGAAGGAGGCCGCGTAGGCCGCGTTGAAGGGCCAGTTGCCGCAGCCGGCGTAGGCGTGGTCGTAGGTGTGGCGGGCCGCGTGGCACACCTGCGGGTCGTCGTACGACGGGTCGACCCAGGCGAGTTCCTCCTCGGTCAGCCGCCCGCCCCAGTACTCGACGATCATCTGCGAGGAGGTGGGGCTGCACCACGCCTCGCCCCCGTTGTCGTACTCCGGGTACCGGCCCCGGTGGATCTCCTGGGAGTAGCGCGGGACGGCGAGTTCCCGGGCCACCCGGGGCGTGGAGGCGGGGACGGTGAAGCGGTCGGGGACGTCGGAGCCCATCGCGCCGAGCCGCCACACGGTGGGGCTGAGCCGGGTGCCGGGGCGGCGGTACAGGGTGAGCCGCAGCCGGAGGGCGGTCAGGCGCAGGCCGGAGGCCGGGTCGTCGACGGCCAGGGTGTCGGTCCAGACGGTGCTCCGGCCGTCGCCCTGGTCGTCCACCGAGGTCCGCCGGATGTCCTGGTCGCCGGACGCCCAGCGGCCCATCACGTACCAGGGGGTGTGCGTCCCGTCGTCGTAGGTGCCGCGCAGTTCGATGCCCAGCCAGGTGCCCTCCGGGGTGTGCGCGTTCCAGGAGGCGATCGCCTCGGTCGCGGGGACGGCGAGCCGGTGGACGGGCGAGGTCCAGGTCGCGTACTCCCAGGCGTCGGTGCGGCCGGTGTGGGGGTCGGTGTACTCGGTGGTCCCGGCGGGGCGGGCGATCACCAGTCCGGGGCGGGGGCCCGCGACCGCCCGGGTGCCGCGCTCGGTGCCGGCGCGCCAGTCGGCGGCAGAGGTCCAAGCGCGGTTGTCGACGTGACGCCCCGGGGCGCGGCGGCCGTCGGCGGGAACGGCGCCGGGTAGGCCGGGGGCGGCGGACGCCGGGCTCGCGCCACTGACGACGGCGACGGCGACGGCGGCCGTCAACAGGGTCCTGCGGGACGGCTGTTCGGCTCTGCTCATGGGTGAAGGCCCCCAGGGGTCCGAGTCGGTTCAGGTCCGGTGCGCGGCCGGTCGGACCGTGTGGATCCACCGGCGGGTGAGGCTGTGCGCCCACTATGGACGCAGCCGCGCCGGTACGGCCAGCACCCGGGACCGTGCCGCGCCGGGTGACAGAGGACCGGACCACTGGCGGCCGGCCGGGCGGAGGGAAGGGCCGCACCGTTCACGGCCGCGTCTCGGTCAGCGGCCGATGGATGCCCCGTGGACCGCCTGACCGCCTACAGTGCTGACGTCATGTCCACCGCACCCTCTCCCCCGCCGCGGGAGCCCGGCGTCCCGGCCCTCGCCTCCCGCATCCGCGATCTCCCGCCGTCCTGCGGCCCGGTCCGGCTCGTCGGCGTCGACGGGCACGCGGGCTCCGGGAAGTCCACGTTCGCCGACCGGCTGGCCGGGGCCCTCGGCGGTGCCCCGGTGCTGCGGCTCGACGACATCGCCCGTCACGAGGAGCTGTTCGACTGGACCGGGCGACTGTTCGCCCAGGTCGTCGAACCGCTCGGCCGGGGCGACACGGCGCGCTACCGCCCCTACGACTGGCACGCCCGCCGCTTCGGGCCGCCCCGTCCCCTGCCGCCGGCTCCGGTGATCCTCGTGGAGGGCGTCGGGGCCGGACGCCGGGCGCTGCGCCCGCACCTGGCGCTGCTGGCGTGGATGGACCTGCCGGCACCGGAGTCGTGGAAGCGGGGCCGGGCCCGGGACGGCGCGGAGCAACGGGAGTTCTGGGACGGGTGGGTGCCGGCGGAGCGACGCCACTTCGCCGAGGACCCGTCGCGGCCGTTCGCGGACGTGCTGGTGCGGCAGCGCGAGGAGGGGTACGAGGTGCTCGCGGGTACTGCCGTGACGGAGTGAACGCCCTTTCCGTTCACGCTCGGTGACGGGTCGCCAGCAGTGTGGTGAACTCGTGAAAACGCCTCGTCGGACGCGTCGCAACGGGACCCCGACTCGGCTTGACCTGCGGGCCGTGCAGGTCTTACGTTCTCCGTGTGCGGCCCTTCGGAGCCGCTCGCGGACACGAAGCCCCCGGTTGTTCCCCCGTGATCGGGGGCTTCGTTCTGCCCGCTCCGGCTCGTTTCGGCCGTCGAGCACCCCTCGTGATCACCCTGCGTCACCGCTCGGCCTCTCCCCGTACCGCTGCTCCGCACGCCGACGGCCCGGCGGCACTCTACGGACGGGGCCCCGCCGCGGGTACGATGCACCTCGGTGCGATCCGGGGACGCTGCCTCGAGCACCTGCAACTCCGGTCCGCGGCACAGCGGTTCGACCTTCGGGAGCCGACGGACGGGGGCCGGCCGGCACACGACGGGGGCACGGTTCGTGGGGGACGCGATGGACTTCGGCACGCAGGGCCCGCAGGCCCCGGCCGACCTGGCCTGGCTGCGCGGCGTGGACGCCTACACCATGGGCGCGTATCCGCAGGCGGAGGAGGAGTTCCGGAACGCGGTGCGCATCGACCCCGCGATGGCCGACGGCTGGCTCGGGCTGCACGCGCTCCGGATCGACACGACGACCGCCCTGCTGCGCATGTTCCGCCACCGGGACCGCTTCGGCGAACAGCGCACCCGGCACCGGCGCACGCTCAACTCCTGGTACTGGCTGGGGTGGTGGGTGCAGCCGGTGCTGGAGAGCCCGCGTGACCTGCTGCTGGCGCACGCCTCCCACTGGCTCGACGGCCGCCACGTCCCCGAGCTGGACCGGGCGCTCGCCGGACTGCCTCCGGTGGACACCGAGCCACAGATCCGTTTCCTGCACGCCTGCCGGGCCTATCTGGTCAAGGACTGGGAGCAGTTGGTCCGGCACACCGATCCGCTGCTCGCCGACCCCGTGCTCGGCATCGAGGCGGGCCTGTTCGGCGGTATGGCCCGGGTCCGGCTGGAGATGTACGGGCAGGCCGAGCCCCTGCTGTCCGCGGCCCTGATGCGCTGCCGCAGCGAGCAGCCGCAGCGCAAGGAGCTGCGCTACTGGCTGGCCCGGGCGCACGAGGGGACCGGCCGCAGCGCCGCCGCGCTCCCCCTGTACCGGGCGGTGCACCGGGTCGACCCGGCGTTCATGGACACCTCGGCACGGCTCGCGGCGATCTCCGAGGGGGACGGCTACGACGACGCGGGCCTGGCCGCCGTCACCCTCGCCGGCGCGGGACAGGACGCGGTGGACCTGCCCGACACCCTCGACCCGCTGTTCGGCGCGGAGGGCCGGGACCTGCGGCTGTCGGACCCGGAGCCGCCGCCCGCCACGCTGCCACCGCTGTCCGGCGCCCCGGTGCGGGAGCGGGCCGGCGCGCCGCCGGTGCCGCTGCCCACGGGGCCCACCGACCCGGCGTTACTGGAGGAGGCCCTCGCCGAACTGGAGCGCATGGTGGGCCTGGAGCCGGTCAAGCGCCAGGTCAAGGCGCTGTCGGCGCAGCTGAACATGGCACGGCTGCGGGCCGGGCAGGGGCTGCCGGTGCAGCCGCCCAAACGGCACTTCGTCTTCTCCGGCCCGTCCGGCACCGGCAAGACCACGGTGGCCCGCATCCTGGGCCGGGTGTTCTACGCCCTCGGGCTGCTCGGCGGCGACCACCTCGTGGAGGCACAGCGCGCCGACCTGGTCGGCGAGTACCTGGGGCAGACGGCGGTGAAGGCCAACGAGCTGATCGACTCCGCGCTCGGCGGCGTCCTGTTCGTCGACGAGGCGTACTCGCTGTCCAACTCCGGGTACGGCAAGGGCGACGCGTACGGCGACGAGGCCCTCCAGGTGCTGCTCAAGCGCGCCGAGGACAACCGCGACCACCTGGTGGTGATCCTGGCCGGCTACCCGGAGGGCATGGACCGGCTGCTGACGGCCAACCCGGGGCTGTCCTCCCGCTTCACCACCCGTGTCGATTTCCCGTCGTACCGGCCGCTGGAGCTCACCGAGATCGGCAAGGTGCTCGCCGCCGACAACGGGGACGTGTGGGACGAGGAGGCGCTGGAGGAGCTGCGCTCCATCGCCGGTCACGTGGTCGACCAGCAGTGGATCGACGAGCTGGGCAACGGGCGTTTCCTGCGCACCCTGTACGAGAAGAGCTGCGCCTACCGCGACCTGCGGCTGTCCACCGTGCCGGGCACGCTGACCCGCGACGACCTGGCGACTCTGCGGCTGCCGGACCTGATGCAGGCGTACGGGGAGGTCCTGTCGGGCCGCAGCCCGCAGGACCCGCCGGGCCGGTGACGTCCCGCCGGCGGCGCACTTCCTCCGCGCCCCACCCCCGGACGGCGGGACGCGTACCGCCGTCCGGGACCCCGGTGGTTCCGGTCGGCCCGGCCGCAGGCCGCCCTGCTGATCAACACAGCTGGTGCCGCGGCAGGCGACGTCTGCCCGTCGAGGAGCGGCGGCCGGTGCGTGCTACCGGTGTGCCGGACGGGAGCCCTCGTACCGGACGTACTCGGACTGTCGGGCGGTGCGGGACGTGCGGGCCGGGCGTCGCGACGGGGCAGACGTCGCCTGGTGCTGTTGCGGCACTTGGTCACCAGGGCTAGGTCGCCAGGGCCTGTTCCGGTGCGCCGCCGACGCGCGGCTCGGTCAGCCGCACCTCGGGCAGCCCCCGGTGGGCGGGGTCGTGGACCTCTCCGACCAGCACCTCCAGGACGTCCTCCAGGGCGACCAGGCCCAGCACCCGGCCGGAGGCGTCGGCGACCTGGGCCAGGTGGCCGGCGGCGCGGCGCATCACCGTGAGGGCGTCGTCCAGCGGCACGTCGCAGCGCAGGGTGGTCATGGGCCGCCACAGCCGGCGCGGCACCGGACGCTCGTCGTCCTCCAGGTCGAGGACGTCCTTGACGTGCAGGTAGCCCAGGAAGGCGCTCCCGTCCTCGGCGGCGACGGGGAAGCGTGAGTAGCCCGTGCGGGCGGTGAGCTCGACCACGCGGGCGGGGGTGACGGCCGGGGGCACGGTCACCAGTGAGGCGGACTCCAGCAGGACGTCCGTCACCGGGCGGGAGCCCAGCCGGAGGGCGTCCTCCAGGCGTTCGGCCGCCTCCGGGTCGAGCAGGCCGGCCCGGCCGGAGTGCTTCACCAGACGGTTGAGCTGCTCGCTGGTGAAGACGGCCTCCACCTCGTCCTTCGGCTCGACGCGGAACAGCCGCAGCACGGCCGCCGAGCAGGCGCCGAGCGCGGCCGTGACCGGCCGGCACAGGCGGGCGAACCGGACCAGTCCGGGGCCGAGCCACAGCGCGGCCTTCTCGGGGGCCGCCAGTGCGAGGTTCTTCGGCAGCATCTCCCCGACGACCAGGTGGAAGAAGACCACCGCGGCGAGCGCGATGACGTAGCCGAGCGGGTGCACCAGGCCGTCCGGCAGGTGGATCCAGGTGAAGACGGGCTCCAGCAGGCGGGCCACCGTGGGTTCGGCGATCGCACCGAGCGTCAGGGAGCAGACCGTGATGCCGAACTGGGCCGCCGCCATCATCTGCGGCAGGTGTTCCAGCCCGTGCAGGACCCGGCGGGCGCGGGCCGTGCCGAGCGGTTCGATCTGGCTGCGCCGTACGGAGACGAGGGCGAACTCGGCGCCGACGAAGAAGCCGTTGGCGAGCACCAGCAGGGCGGCGAACAGGAGGTGGAGGGCGCTCATCCCACGGCCTCCACCAGCGGCAGGGGCGCGGTTCTGACCAGGCGGACGCGGTCGGCGCGGTAGTGGCCGACCCGGCGCACGGACAGCCGCCAGCCGGGCAGGTCGACGTGGTCCCCGACGGCGGGGATGCGGCCGAGCCGGTCGGCCACCAGTCCGGCGACGGTCTCGTAGGGCCCGTCGGGCGTCTCCAGGCCGATGCGCCGCAGCAGGTCGACACGGACGCCGCCGTCGACGTCCCAGGCGGGGTTGCCGTCCTGCGGCGGGGCCGCGGTGAGCTGGGGGGCGTCCGGGTCGTCGTGCTCGTCACGGACCTCGCCGACGATCTCCTCCACGATGTCCTCCAGGGTGACGACCCCGGCGGTGCCGCCGTACTCGTCGACGACCACGGCGATGGGCTGCTCGCTGCGCAGCCGGGCCAGCAGGGCCGGCACGGGCAGGGTCTCGGGGACGAGCAGCGGGGGACGGGCGAGGGTGTCGACGGGGGTGCGGAGCCGGTCGCGGGCGGGCACGGCCAGCGCGTCCTTGAGGTGGACCAGGCCGGTCACCTCGTCGATCCGCTCGCGGTAGACCGGGAAGCGGGACAGACCGGTGGCCCGGGTGAGGTTGACGACGTCCTGGGCGGTGGCCGAGGACTGCAGGGCGCTCACCTTCACACGTGGCGTCATCACGTGCTGTGCGGTCAGGTCCGCCAGGGACAGGGTGCGGACGAAGAGGTCGGCGGTGTCCTCTTCCAGGGCGCCGGCCCGGGCGGAGTGCCGCGCCAGGGAGACCAGTTCGCCCGGGGAGCGCGCGGAGGCCAGCTCCTGGGCCGGCTCGATGCCGAAGAGGCGCACCAGGCGGTTGGCCACGGCGTTCAGTCCGGCGATGACCGGGCGGAGGAGGCGGGCGAAGACGTACTGCGGGCCGGCGACGAAGCGGGCGACCTGCAGCGGGCGGGAGACGGCCCAGTTCTTCGGCACGAGTTCACCGATCACCATCTGCACGGCGGAGGCCAGCAGCACGCCGACGATCACGCAGATGCCGGACACCGCGCCGGCGGGGACGCCGAGGGAGGTGACCGGGCCGTGCAGCAGCCGGGCGAGGGCCGGTTCGGCGAGCATGCCGACGACCAGGGAGGTGAGGGTGATGCCGAGCTGGGTGCCGGAGAGCTGGAAGGACAGCTCCTTCAACGAGGCGACGACGCGGCGGGCGCGCCGGTCACCGTTCGCGGCGGCCCGTTCGGCGTCGGGTCGCTCGACGGTGACGAGGCCGAACTCGGCGGCCACGAAGAAGCCGTTGGCGAGGATCAGCAGGAGGGCGGCTGCCAGAAGCAGCAGGGGGGTGGTCACGATGCCACCGCCTCCCGTGGGACGCGGACCGGGCGGAGCCGGCCGGCGCTATGTCGGGAGGGGGCGGCGCAGGTACTGCCAGACGATCCGTCCATCGCCGGAGGGAGTCACTCCTCGGGTCGCAGGAAGCCCCTGGCGCGCCGGGCGGGCGGCAGGGGCGCGGGCGTGGTCGTCACGCCCGCGTCCACCAGATTAATCGGGACCGGGGCGGCAGCGGCAGGGTGAGGGACCCGGACGGGTCCCCGATGTGCGGGCGGCCGTCCCGGAGGGGTGCCGGCTCAGGGATCCGGACGGGTCCCGGATGTGCGGACGGCCCGCCCCGGAGGGGTGCCGGCTCAGGCATCCGGACGGGTCCCTCCTCTGCGGGCGGGCCGCCCCCGTAAGGGGTACCGGGCGGGCCGTGGTGCGGGCGCGCCGACCGTGGGCGCGGTCCCGTGCCCACGGGTGCCGGGCACGGGGCCTCGCCCGTGGGTGTGCGGTGGGAGCCCCGGTCAGCCGCGGGGCGCGTCGGGGCCGGCCGTGGAGTGGGCGGCGGCCAGGGCGCGCAGCGCGCGGGCGTCGGCGATGGCGTGCTGCTTGGCGATGCCCGGCTGGATGCCGAGGGCGGGCAGGCTGGTGCCGTCGCTGAGGTCGAGGAAGACCCAGGGGTCGCCGGGGCGGAGGTGGACCTGGATGATCTCCGGCCACTCCAGGCGGCGGCGGGTGACGATGTTGACGACGGTGACGCCCGTCTCGTCGCACTCCACCCGGGGGCGGGCCAGCAGGTACAGCACGCCGCCCAGCAGGGCGCCGGTGAACACGAAGCTGAGGCGTTCGCCCGGCCCCAGCTGGGTGAGGAGGACGCCGATCAGGCTGACGGCGACGAAGATCGCCACACCCATGGTGAGCAGCACCGCGCGGGTGCGGCCGGGGCGGAAGGTGACGGGCAGGGCGGGCGTCCCGGACGGGGTGGCAGCCGACATGGTCTCGCTCCCGGCCCGGTCAGAGGCGGCAGGCGTGGATGGCCGTGGTCAGGATGGCCCGCGCCCCGATGTCGTAGAGGTCGTCCATGATGCGCTGGGCCTCCTTGGAGGGGACCATGGCGCGGACGGCGACCCAGCCCTCGTTGTGCAGCGGGGACACCGTCGGGGACTCCAGGCCCGGGGTCAGGGCCACGGCCTTCTCCAGCTGTTCGACCCGGCAGTCGTAGTCCATCATCACGTAGGTGCGGGCCACCAGGACGCCCTGGAGGCGGCGCAGGAACTGCTGCACCTTGGGCTCGACGGTGCCGTCGGGCTCGTCGGCCGCCCCGGAACGGCGGATGACGACCGCCTCGGACGTCATGATGGGCTCGCCGATGACCTGCAGGCCCGCGTTGCGCAGCGAGGTGCCGGTCTCCACGACGTCGGCGATGACCTCCGCGACACCGAGTTCGATGGCGGTCTCCACGGCGCCGTCGAGGTGGACGACGGAGGCGTCGATGCCCTTCTCCTCCAGGTGCCGGGCGACGATGCCCTCGTAGGAGGTGGCGATGGTCATGCCGGTCAGGTCGGTGACGCCGTTCGCGGTGCCGGGGCGGGTGGCGAAGCGGAACGTGGAACGGGCGAACCCGAGGGGCAGGATCTCCTCGGCGCGGGCGCCGGAGTCGACGAGCAGGTCCCGTCCGGTGATGCCGATGTCGAGGCGGCCGGAGGAGACGTAGATGGCGATGTCGCGCGGGCGGAGGTAGAAGAACTCCACCTCGTTCGTCGGGTCGACGACCCGCAGTTCCTTGGTCTCGCGGCGCTGCTGGTAGCCGGCCTCATGCAGCATCTCCGCCGCAGGGCCGGACAGTGAACCCTTGTTGGGGAGGGCGATGCGCAGCATGAGGTCGGCTTCCTTCGCGGTGTCGGGGTGGTGGGGGCGTGCGGGCGATCAGAGGTGGGCGTAGACGTCGTCGAGGGAGATGCCGCGGGCGACCATCATCACCTGGACGTGGTACAGCAGCTGGGAGATCTCCTCGGCTGCCGCTTCCTTGCCCTCGTACTCGGCGGCCATCCAGACCTCGGCGGCCTCTTCGACGACCTTCTTGCCGATGGCATGGACGCCCTTGTCCACCAGTTCGGCCGTGCGGGAGGTGGCGGGGTCGCCGTGGGCGGCCTTGTGCTGGAGCTCGGTGAAGAGCTCCTCGAACGTCTTCTTGGACATGGTGGTCCTTACCCTACGCGCTGTCGGGCCCTGCTCACCGCCAGGGTTCGGATACCGAACGCAAGCAGGCGGCGGTCGCCACCGCGGCGGTGACGGCCTCGTGCCCCTTGTCCTCGCTGGACCCGGGCAGTCCGGCACGGTCCAGGGCCTGCTCCTCGGTGTCGCAGGTGAGGACGCCGAAGCCGACGGGCACGCCGGTGTCGACCGAGACCTGGGTCAGGCCCTGGGTGACGCCCTGGCACACGTAGTCGAAGTGGGGGGTGCCGCCCCGGATGACGACGCCGAGGGCGACGACCGCGTCGTAGCCGCGTCCGGCGAGGACCTTGGCGACGACCGGGAGTTCCCAGCTGCCGGGGACCCTCAGCAGGGTCGGCTCGTCGATGCCGAGGTCGTGCAGGGCGCGCAGGGCGCCGTCGACCAGTCCGTCCATCACCTTCTCGTGCCACTGCGCGGCGATGACGGCGACCCGCAGGTCCCCCACGTCGCGTACGGACAGTTCCGGTGCACCCTTGCCGCTCACGTCTCTCCTCGGTGTTTCGCTTACTGGTTGCCGCAGGCCGGCACGGTCGGTGCGTCCAGCCAGGGCAGGTCGTGGCCCATCCGGTCCCGCTTGGTGCGCAGGTAGCGGAGGTTGTGCTCGCTCGCGGTGACGGGCATCGGCTCACGGGCGGTGACGGCGATGCCGTGGCGCACGAGCGCGTCGGCCTTGTCGGGGTTGTTGGTCATCAGGCGGACCCGGCGCACGCCGAGGTCGGCGAGGATCTGGGCGCCGGCGCCGTAGTCGCGGGCGTCGGCGGGCAGGCCGAGTTCGAGGTTGGCGTCGAGGGTGTCCCGGCCGCGTTCCTGGAGTTCGTAGGCGCGCAGCTTGGACATCAGGCCGATGCCGCGTCCCTCGTGGCCGCGCAGGTAGACGACGACGCCCCGGCCCTCGGCCTGGATGCGGGCCAGGGAGGCGTCCAGCTGGGGCCCGCAGTCGCAGCGCTGGGAGCCGAAGACGTCTCCGGTGAGGCATTCGGAGTGGATCCGCACCAGGACGTCCTCGCCGTCGCCGAGGTCGCCGTGGACCAGGGCGACGTGCTCGACCCCGTCGGCGGTGGAGCGGTAGCCGTGCGCGGTGAACGTGCCGTGCGCGGTGGGCAGGCGGACCTCGGCCTCGCGGCGGACGACGGGTTCGGCGCTGCGGCGGTAGGCGATGAGGTCCTCGATGGAGATGATCGTCAGTCCGTGCTTGCGGGCGAAGGGGACCAGTTCGGGCAGCCGCAGCATGCTGCCGTCCTCGCCGGCGATCTCGACGATCGCGCCGGCCGGGCGCAGTCCGGCGAGGCGGGCGAGGTCGACGGCGGCCTCGGTGTGGCCGTTGCGGACCAGGACGCCGCCGGGGCGGGCGCGCAGCGGGAAGATGTGCCCGGGACGGACCAGGTCGGACGGTTCGGCGGTGCCGCCCGCCAGGAGGCGGAGGGTGGTGGCGCGGTCGGCGGCGGAGATGCCGGTGGTGACGCCGTGGGCGGCGGAGGCGTCGACGGAGACCGTGAAGGCGGTCTTCATCGACTCGGTGTTGTCGTCGACCATCTGCGGCAGCCGCAGGCGGTCCAGTTCGTCGCCCTCCATGGGAGCGCAGATCAGGCCGCGGCACTCGCTCATCATGAACGCGACGATCTCGGGGGTGGCCATCTCGGCGGCGATGACGAGGTCGCCCTCGTTCTCGCGGTCCTCGTCGTCGACGACGACGACCGGGCGGCCGGCCGCGATGTCGGCGACGGCCTGCTCGACCGGGTCGAGGGCGAGGTCCTCGGCTCCGTCGAGGCCGGGCAGGACCGGCGGTGCGGTCCGGCGGCCGGCCGCCGGGGTCCGCTGCGGCGGGGCGGCCTCGTCGAGGGCGGTGACGCGTGACGGGACGGCGCTCATGCCGGCGCTCCTTCCAGGGCGGGCCGCACGTCCTCGCGGGACCGCAGCCACCAGTCGCGCAGGCCCCACAGGACCAGCGCGCCGTAGATGATGTAGACGAAACCGGAGAAGGCGAAGCCGTTGGCGAAGTTCAGCGGGACGCCGACGAGGTCGACCAGCAGCCAGGCGAACCAGAACTCGACCATGCCGCGGGCCTGCGCGTACATGGCGACGATGGTGCCGACGAAGATGTAGGCGTCCGGCCAGGGGTCCCAGGACAGGGACGGGTAGAGCGTGAACAGTCCGCCGACGGCCAGGGTGCCGGCGGCGGCGGCGCCCGCCAGGAGGAGGCGTTCGCGGCCGGTGGCGAAGCGGACGGCGATGGAGCCGTCCTGGGCCTGCTGCCGGCCGCGGTTCCACTGCGCGAACCCCCAGGCGGCGACGAGCATGACGACGATCTGCTTGCCGGCGCTGCCGGAGAGGTGGGCGGTGGCGAAGGCGGCGAAGAGGATCAGGCCGGAGAGGAACTGGGCGGGCCAGGTCCACAGGGAGCGGCGCCAGCCGAGCGCGAGGGCCAGCAGGCCGATCACGTTGCCGATCATGTCGGACCACTTGATGTGCTGGCCGAGGACGGTGAACGCCTCGGAGTTGAGCCAGTTCACCGCCCGTCCTCCTTGCCGAGGGCCCGGTCGCCGATCATGCGCTCGACGTACTTGGCGATGACGTCCAC
Organism: Streptomyces sp. NPDC029526; assembly: GCF_040637405.1. NCBI lineage: Bacteria > Bacillati > Actinomycetota > Actinomycetes > Kitasatosporales > Streptomycetaceae > Streptomyces > Streptomyces sp. NPDC029526. Next base: position 371,958 of record NZ_JBEZWE010000003.1, on the reverse strand, counting down.
CTCGAGGTTGACGGGGTCGCCGGGCTGCTTGAGGCCAAGCGTGGTCAGGTCGAGGGTGGTCGGGATGAGGCTGACCGTGAAGAAGTCGGGTCCGGCGTCGACGACGGTGAGGCTGATGCCGTCGACGGTGATGGAGCCCTTCTCGACGACGTAGCGGGCGAGGTCGGCGGGCAGCGAGATCCGGACCAGTTCCCAGTTCTCGGAGGGCTTGCGTTCGAGGATCTCGCCGGTGCCGTCGACGTGGCCCTGCACGATGTGTCCGCCGAGGCGCGCGCCGAGGGCCATGGGGCGTTCGAGGTTCACCCGGGAGCCGACGGCGAGGGCGCCGAGGCTGGAGCGGTTGAGGGTCTCGGCCATCACGTCGGCGGTGAACTCGTCGCCCTCGTGCTCGACGACGGTGAGGCAGACGCCGTTGACGGCGATGGAGTCCCCGTGCTTCGCGTCCTGGGTGACGACGGGGCCGCGCAGCCGGAAGCGGCAGGCGTCGTCGAGGGTCTCGACGGCGGTGACCTCGCCCAGCTCTTCGACGATTCCGGTGAACACTTCCCGGGTCCTCCTGCCTCTTCGGGCACGGACTCCGGGGCTGCCGATGACGACAGATCGTACGGGCGAGGACACCGGGGGCGACGCCGGACGGAGTCCGCCGCGAGGACGGACCGGTACGGCGGCGCGCATGGATGCCCGCCCGCCGCGCACTGCCTCCCATCCGGACTTTAACCGTCGGTCCAGGAATTTCACCTGGTCAACCGGCCGCTGGAGGCGACCGGGTCGCGGACTGTAACCGCCGGTTCGGACTTTCACCGACCCCGGAGTGCGCTGCTACTGGTACAGGGCCAGTGTGCCATGACCCTCCGCGGTCCATACAGGCGGCCGGTGTGGAGTGGCTCACAACCCGTGGTCTCCGGCGCGCCGAACGTGACGGACCCGCCGCGCCCGAGGCGGGTCCGGGCCGGGAGAGGGGCGCACGGGGAAGCGAACTCCGCACGCCGTCCACGCGCCTGACACCCCGTCGAATTGGTCCATACCTATTGACGCTTTGGTCTAGTCCTCTTAGATTCTGCGCCACCTTCAGTGGAGAGGAACCGACTGTGCCGTCCCCCTCACGCCCCGGGGCGAGACCTGCCCTGCTCGCCTCCGCGGCCGCCGTCGCGGGCCTACTGCTCGCCGCCCTTCCCGCCACCGTCTCCCACGCCGCCGACCAGGAGTCCTGTCGCCCCGACGGGCTGTACCGGACGCCCGGGGTGGACGTCCCCTACTGCTCGGTCTACGACTCGGCCGGGCGGGAACGCATGGGCGACGACCACCAGCGCCGGGTGATCGGCTACTTCACCGGCTGGCGCACCGGCAAGGACGGGAAGCCCTCGTACCTGGCGTCCGACATCCCGTGGGAGAAGATCACCCACATCAACTACGCGTTCGCCCACGTCGACAAGGGCAACAAGCTCTCCGTCGGTGCGGACGGCGCCACCAACCCGGCGACCGGGATGACCTGGCCGGGCGTGTCCGGCGCCGAGATGGACCCGGCGCTGCCCTACAAGGGCCACTTCAACCTGCTGACGAAGTTCAAGAAGCAGCACCCCGACGTCAAGACGCTGATCTCGGTGGGCGGTTGGGCCGAGACGGGCGGCTACTTCGACGCCGACGGCGACCGGGTGGACTCCGGCGGCTTCTACTCCATGGCCACCAACGCCGACGGCTCGGTCAACCACGCCGGCATCGACACGTTCGCCGACTCGGCGGTCGACTTCCTGCGCACGTACGGCTTCAACGGGCTCGACATCGACTACGAGTACCCGACCACGATGAAGGACGCGGGCAATCCGCTCGACTGGTCCTTCGCCAACGCCCGCCGGGCCGGCCTGGTCAAGGGCTACGCGGCGCTGATGAAGACCCTGCGCGAGAAGCTGGACCGCGCGGGCGAGGAGGACGGCAGGCACTACCTGCTGACGGTGGCGGCCCCCTCCTCCGGCTACCTGCTGCGCGGCATGGAGACCTTCCAGGTCCAGAAGTACCTGGACTACGTCAACATCATGTCCTACGACCTGCACGGCGCCTGGAACGAGTACGTCGGTCCGAACGCCTCGCTCTTCGACGACGGCAAGGACGCCGAGCTGGCTGCCTCGGGCGTCTACACGACGTCCCAGTACGGCGGGATCGGCTATCTCAACACCGACTGGGCCTACCACTACTTCCGGGGCTCGATGCCGGCCGGCCGCATCAACATCGGCCTGCCGTACTACACCCGCGGGTTCAAGAACGTCACCGGCGGCACCGACGGCCTGTGGGGCAAGGCCCCCTCGACGGACTGCCCCGCCGGATCCGGGCTGACCAAGTGCGGCGACGGCGCCACCGGCATCGACAACCTCTGGCACGACCTGGACGACGACGGCGAGGAGTCGCCCGCCGGGTCCAACCCGATGTGGCACGCCAAGAACCTGGAGAAGGGCGTCGTCGGGGACTACCTCACCGACTACGGCTTCCCCGCCGACACGCAGCTGACCGGCACCTACGCCCGCAAGTACGACTCCACCCTGGTCGCGCCCTGGCTGTGGAACGCCGAGAAGAAGGTCTTCCTGTCCACCGAGGACGAGCAGTCCGTGAAGGCCAAGGCCGACTACGTCGTGGACCGCGGCATCGGCGGCACCATGGTGTGGGAGTTGGCCGGCGACTACGACTGGAACGCGGCCACGGGCCAGTACGAGCCGGGCTCGACGCTGACCACCGCGATGTACGAGAAGTTCCGGTCCGCCGCCCCCTACGGGGCGACCCGGGCCACCACCGAGATGCCGTCGGACGCTCTGGACATCGACGTCGACTTCGGCCAGTTCCCGCTCGGCGACTCCAACTACCCGATCAGCCCCAAGCTGAAGATCACCAACAACACCTCGACGGCCCTGCCCGGCGGCACGGAGTTCCGGTTCGACTACGCCACCTCCGCGCCGGGCAACGCCAAGGACCAGTCCGGCTGGGGCACCACGGTGATCAGCTCGGACCACACCGGGGACAACGTGGGCGGCCTGAAGGGCGACCACCACCGGGTGTCGCTGAAGCTGCCGGCCTGGCAGTCGCTGGCACCGGGCGACTCGGTGGAGCTGGACTTCGTCTACTACCTGCCGGTGTCCACGCCGTCGAACTGGACGGTCACGTTCGGCGGGAAGACCTACGCCCTGGCCGGTGACCTGGCCCGCGGCACCACCGTCGTCGAACCGGGCGGCGGCACCCCCACCGACCCGCCCACGACCCCGCCCGGCGAGCCCGGGGAGCCCGGTGAGCCCGGCGACTGCACCGACCCGGCCTGGGACGCTTCCACGGCGTACGGCGGCGGCAGCGTGGTCGCGCACGACGGGCACGTCTGGAAGGCCCAGTGGTGGACGCAGGGCGAGGAGCCCGGCACCACAGGCCAGTGGGGCGCCTGGCGGGACCAGGGAGCCTGCTGACCGCCCACCGGACCGGCCCGGCGGCGGTGACGACGGCCCTTGCCCGCCGCCGGGCCTCACCACGGCGCGCCCCGGAGCGAAACACACCCTGGGCGCCGCCGCAGCCCGCCGCGCGGCGCACCCCATGGTGCCGCGCGGCGGGCGCGTTCCGGCCGGCCGCGTGTGCGCCTGCGGTCCCGGTCCCTCAAGCTGGACCCGGTACGCCGCCGGGCGGTGTCACCTTCCGTGGCACCCGCCCGTCCTCCCCGGTGAGGGTGCCCCGCACGGGGCGCCCGGTCTCCGAAAGGACGGAACAGCATGACCACGATCCTGGTGACCGGAGGGACCGGAGCGCTCGGCCGGCCCGTGACCGAGCGGCTGCGCGCACGGGGGCACGACGTACGGGTGCTCAGCCGGCACGCCGTGCCCTACTCCGTCGACCTGCGCCGGGGCGGCAGCTCCCTGGACGCGGCGGTCGCGGGTGTGGAGACGGTCGTCCACTGCGCCACCTCCCCGCGCGGCGGGGACGAGCAGGCCGCACGGAACCTGATCACGGCGGCCCGGCGGGCCGGCGTGGCGCACCTCGTCTACATCTCGATCGTGGGCGTGGACCGGGTGCCGTTCGGCTACTACCGGTCGAAGCTGGCGGTGGAACGGCTCGTCGAGGAGTCCGGCATCGGCTGGACGGTGCTGCGGGCCACCCAGTTCCACGACCTGCTGCTCACGGTCTTCCAGGGGGTGTCCCGGCTGCCGGTCGTGCCGCTCCCGGCCCGGGTGAAGGACCAGCCGGTCGAGGTCACCGAGGTCGCGGACCGGCTGTGCGAGCTGGCCCAGGAGGCGCCGGCGGGGCGGGTGGCCGACATGGGCGGCCCGGAGATCCGGACGATGGACTCGCTCCTGCGCTCCTACCTCCGCGTCGCGGGCCGCCGCCGCGCGGTGGTGAAGGTGCCGCTCCGGGGCGCCGCCTACCGGGCGTTCCGCGCGGGGGGACACCTGGCGCCGGACCACGCGGTGGGCACGCGCACCTTCGAGGAGTTCCTGGCTGCCCGGCGGGAGGGCGCGGCGGCACTGCGTGACTGACAGGGCGTCAGCTCGCGTACCAGGGCTGGTAGTTGACGGAACATGGCGTCCGGACCGGCCGCCACCCGGCCGCCCGGAACAGGGCACGTCGTGACCGCCGGGGCCACCGGCACCGGGCGACCGGAGCACCGGGAGAGCCGCCCGGGGCCGCCGGCAGTGTCCGCGGTCCGCCGGCGACGGCATCCGCCGCCGGGGGGGTGGCGCCGTCGTCACCGCGCGGCTCGCACCGTCCCCGGCGGACGGGTCCGCGCTCCCCCCGCGGTCAGGCCCTCCCCTGGCGGACGGGTCCGCGCTCCCCCGCCGCCTGCCCCGGCTGCGCGCCGAACAGTTCGTCCTGGGCGTGGTCGCGCGCCGTCAGCAGGGCACCCTGGAGCACGGCCTCGTCGCCCAGCGTTCCGGGGCGCACCTCGGTCGGCAGCGGTGACATCCGGGCCAGGCGGTCCCGCACCCGGGCGGCCAGCGGCTCGCCGCCCGCCTGCCCGATCTCGCCGCCCAGCACCACGCACCCCGGGTCCAGCACCGCCACGGTGGACGCCACGCCCACCACGACGCGGTCGGCCAGGGCGTCCAGGAAGCGGTGGGCGCCCGACTCCCGGGCCGGGCCCCCGGTGGCCTCCACCTGCCGCACGGCCGCCCGTACCGCCGGCGCCGCGGCCGGTTCGGCGCCCGGCTCCGCGACCACGCCGTGCTCCGCGGCGAGGGCCGCGACCGCCGACGCCCCGGCCAGGGAGTGGAAGCCGCCCGCGCAGTCGGTCGCCGAGGGGAGGCCGTCGGTGCCCGGGACCGGCAGGAAGCCGATCTCCCCCGTGCCGCCGGAGGCGCCCCGGCGCAGTACGCCGTCGAGGATCACGGCGGCGCCGGTGCCGTGTCCGAGCCACAGCAGGACGAAGGTGTCCCGGTCCCGGGCGGCGCCCTCGCGCTGTTCGGCCAGGGCGGCGAGGTTGGTCTCGTTGCCGACGCTGACCCGGGTGCCGGGATGGCGCTCCTGGAGGGCGGCGACCAGCCGGCGGTGCCATGCGGGCAGACCGGTGCTGTCGCGCAGTTCGCCCGTCGCGGGGTCGATGAGGCCGGGGGCGCCGATGCCGACCGTGTGCAGCCGTTCGACGCCCGCCTCCTTCACGGTCCGCTCGACCAGCGTCACCGCCCGCTCCACGGCCGGTCCGGTCGCGGTGTCGCCGGTGATCGGGGCGGCGGCGCGGGCCAGGACCTGCCCGACGAGGTCGGAGACGACCACGGCGAGGCCCTCGGTGCGCACGTCGAGCGCGGCCAGGTGCGCCCGGTCGGCGACGATGCCGTAGAGCTTGGCCTTCGGCCCGCGCCGCAGTTCGCCGGCCTCCCCGGTGACCGTGATCAGTCCGGCGGCGGTGAGGCGCTCGACGAGGTCGGCGACGGTCGGGCGGGACAGCCCGGTGAGTTCCTTCAGCCGGCCCGCGGTCAGCGGGCCCTCGCGCTGAAGCAGGCGCAGCGCGAGCCGGTCGTTGATGGCGCGAGCGGTGCTCGGTGAAGCGGCCATGCCGGGATCCTCCCAGATCGGCGGGGGCGGCCGGACCTCGGGATGACGGCCGTTCCGGAAACCCACTTATCTATCAGGCAGGGTTCCTGATAATTTACCGCAGATGACGGAGACGGCGTGGACGGCGCAGACGGCGCGGGAACGGCCGGAGGGGGCATGACATGGGTCCAGGGGTGCACGGACAGCGGAAAGAGCACAGGGGGCAGGAGCTGAGGAGGGCCCGGTACGCCGTGGCCGCGGTGTTCGCGGTGCACGGCGCGGTCACGGGCTCGTTCGCCACCCGCGTGCCGTGGATCCAGGACCACGCCGGGGTGAGCGCCGGGCAGTTGGGCCTGGCGCTCGCCTTCCCCGCCCTCGGGGCGTCGCTCGCGATGCCGGTCACCGGGCGCGTCAGCCACCGCTTCGGCGCCCGTGCCGCGCTGCGCGGGCTGCTCGCCCTGTGGACGGTGTCCCTCGTGCTGCCGTCCCTCGCCCCGGACATGGTCACGCTCTGCCTGGCGCTGTTCGTCTACGGCGCCACGGCCGGCATGTCCGATGTGGCGATGAACGCGCTCGGCGTGGAGGTGGAGAACCGGCTGGACCGGTCGATCATGTCGGGCCTGCACGGGATGTGGAGCGCCGGAGCCCTCGTCGGCTCGGCGGCCGGGGCGCTCGCCGCCCACCTCGGCGCGGACGCCCGGCTGCACCACCTGCTGGCCGCCGCCGTGCTGACGGCGCTGGGCGTCGCCGCCTGCCGCTGGGTGCTCGACCTGCAGCCGGCCGCGGACGAGGACCCGCCCCCGCGGTTCGCGCTGCCGCCCCGCTCGGCCCTGCTGATCGGCGCGATCGGCTTCTGCGCGGTGTTCGCGGAGGGCGCGAGCCTGGACTGGTCGGCGGTCTACCTGCGCGACCGGATGGACGCCTCGGCGGGCCTGGCCGCCGCCTGCACCACGGGGTTCACGCTCACCATGGCGATCGCGCGGATCGCCGGGGACCGGGTGGTGGACCGCTTCGGCGCGGTGCGCACGGTCCGGGCGAGCGGGACCCTCGCGGTGCTCGGCGGTCTGCTGATCGTCCTGGCGGACCACCCCGCCACGGCCATGGCGGGCTTCGCGCTGACCGGTCTGGGCATCGCGGTCGTGGTCCCCTTGTGCTTCGCCGCCGCGGGCCGCAGCGGCAGCAACCCGAGCCTGGCCATCGCGGGCGTCGCGACCATCACCTACACCTCGGGCCTGGTCGCCCCCAGCGCGATCGGCCTGGTGGCCCAGGCGACCAGCCTGATGGTGTCGTTCGCGGTGGTCACGGTCCTGTCGTGCGGTGTCGCGGGGCTCGCCGGCGTGCTGCGGGCGGGCGACCGCACGAAGGTCACGCGTCCGGCGGCAGCAGTTCCCGGGCCGCGGCCCTGAAGTCCCCGGTCCACGGCGTCGGGCGGAGCGTCGCCGCGTCCAGCCGGACCAGCACGCGGCTGCCGCGCGCGTAGGTGACCGTGCCGTCCGCCGAGCAGACGCGGAAGCCGTAGGTCAGTCCGGTCCGGCCCAGCCGCTCCAGCCACAGGTGGACGGCGTAGGTGCCGGCCCGGGCCACCGGCGCCTCGTAGGTGATCCGCAGTTCCTTGACCGCGTTGCAGGCGTCACCGGCCGCCGTCCAGTCACCGGCGAAGCGGATGCCGTGCCGCTCCCAGTACGCCGACCAGGCCCGCTCGACCAGCAGCGGGTAGCGGGAGTTGTGCATCAGGCCCAGCGCGTCGAGGTCGTCGAAGTGGACGGTGGCGGGCATCAGCAGCCCGTAGGGGACAGCGGTGGGGGCGGGCGGGGCTTCGACAGTCACAGTGGTGCTCCTGGGGCGTGCGGGATCAATGCCGCATACAGCGATAAGCGGCACCGGACCATCCTAAGCAGACGCTCAGCCTGGCTGCGAGAACCCCGCCGCGCCGTCCTGAGCACTCCTTTCCGGCCCTCACAATGGTCCGGACCCGCTGTACGTACGAACGAAAGCGACACCCCATGGATCTCGGCGTCCGCTGGAGACTGCACGGTGACGGGCGCACCCCCGCCCCCGGTGCGGTGGTCCGCCCCGACGAACGGCTCTCCTGGCCCCGCACCGCCGGACTCGGCGCCCAGCACGTCGTCGCCATGTTCGGTGCGTCGTTCGTCGCCCCGGTCCTCATGGGGCTGGACCCGAACCTGGCCATCATGATGTCCGGGGTCGCGACGATGGTCTTCCTGCTGGCGACCCGCGGCCGGGTGCCCAGCTACCTGGGGTGCTCGCTGTCCTTCGTCGGCGTCGCCGCGGTGATCCGGGCGCAGGGCGGCTCCAGCGCCACCGTCACGGGTGCCGTGTTCGTCGTGGGTGCCGCGCTGTTCCTGGTCGGGCTCGCCGTGCAGCGCTTCGGGGCGCGGATCATCCACGCGACGATGCCGCCGGTCGTCACGGGCGCGGTGGTGATGCTGATCGGCTTCAACCTGGCGCCGGTCACCGCGTCCACCTACTGGCCGCAGGACCAGTGGACCGCCCTGTTCGTCATGCTGTTCACCGGGCTCGCGGTGGTGTGCCTGCGCGGCTTCTGGTCCCGGATCGCGATCTTCCTGGGCCTGGTCTTCGGCTACGTCCTGTCCTGGGCGCTGGACCGCGTCTTCGGGAAGATCCACTCGGCCGACGGGAGCGGCGAGGTCACCGACCACTGGCGGCTGGACCTGTCCGGGGTCGGCCAGGCCGACTGGATCGGGCTGCCCACGCTGCACGCCCCGTCCTTCGAGTGGTCCGCGATCCTGGTCGCGCTGCCGGTGGTGATCGCCCTGATCGCGGAGAACGCCGGGCACGTCAAGGCGGTCGGCGAGATGACCGGCGACGACCTCGACGACAAGCTGGGCACCGCCATCTCCGCCGACGGCGTCGGCTCGATGCTGTCCACCGCCGCCGGCGGCCCGCCGACCACCACCTACTCCGAGAACATCGGCGTGATGGCCGCGACCCGCGTCTACTCCACCGCCGCCTACTGGGCCGCCGCCCTGTTCGCCCTGCTGTTCGGGCTCTGCCCGAAGTTCGGCGCGGTCGTGGCGGCGATCCCGGGCGGGGTGCTGGGCGGCATCACCGTCATCCTGTACGGCATGATCGGTCTGCTCGGCGCCCAGATCTGGATCAACGCCAAGGTGGACCTGCGCAATCCGCTGAACCTGGTCCCGGCCGCCGCGGGCATCATCATCGGCGTCGGCAACGTGACGATGGAGTTCACCGACACCTTCTCGCTGAGCGGCATCGCCCTGGGCACCGTCGTCGTCATCACCGGCTACCACGCGCTGCGCGCCTTCGCCCCGCCGCACCTGAAGACGCAGGAGCCGCTGCTCGACGAGGGCACGTCCTCCTACACGGAGACCGCCGACGGCGGGTCCGGGGACGACCCGGACGCCGGGGGCGGGGACACTCAGCGCGCCAAGTCGTAGGCGTACGACGCCGTGAACGTGCCGGGCGTCCCCCGGCACCCGTCGGACTCCCCCGGCAGCTTCACCCAGAGGTAGGCGTCGATCCCGGCCTCGCCGGTGTCGAGGGTGGGGGCCCGGCCGAGCTTGCGTCCGGCCGGGTCGCACCACTCGCCGTCGGCGGGGGCACCGGCGCCGTTGCGGCTGGTGTCGATGACCGCCCCGAGCCCCGAGCCGCCGAGGGCGTCGAGCACCCGGCGGTCGTAGGCGATCTCGTCGGCGGTGCTGTGGAAGTTGGAGACGTTGCTGAAGATGCCGTCGGAGGAGGCGGCCGAGGCGGCACCGGCCTGCCGCAGCCAGGTGGCCTGCCGGGCCGGCGGGTGCCAGCCCGAGTGTCCGGCGTCGAAGTAGACCCGGGCCCGGGGGTTGGCCTGCTTCACCACGCGTCCCGCCCGGGCCAGCGAGGCGAAGCGGTCGGCCCGTGCCCCCGCCGACAGGCACTCGGCCTGCGCCACCGAGTCCGGCTCCAGGACGACGACGACCTCGCCGCTGCCCAGCCCGGCCGCGAACCGGTCGATCCAGCGGTCGTAGGCGTCGAGGTCGGGCGCGCCGCCCTGCGAGTGCCCGCCGCAGTCCCGGTCGGGTATCGCGTACGGCACCAGCACGGGCACCCGTCCCCGGGCGGCTCCGCCCGAGGTGACCGACCGCACCCGTGCGGTGACGGTGTCCGGGGAGTAGTCGGCGAACCACACCGCCGCCGGCTGCGCGCCGATCCGGGACTCGATGACCGCGCGCCGCGGGTCGTCCGGGTTGGCCCGCACCCAGTCCAGCACCCGGGACTCCGGGTGGCGGTAGAGCCGGGTGGACGCCGGCGCCGCCCGCCGCTCCCGCGCCGTGGGCGAGGGCGAGGGCGACGCCTTCGCCCTCGGCTTCTTCGCCGGGGTGGCGGAGGGCGAGGCGGACGTGGGCGAGGGGGAGGCCGACGGCACGGCGGGCAGCGGGTGCAGCCTGGGGGTGCCGGTCACCTCCGGTCGCGCCGCGTCGGAGCCGCCGTCGCCGGCCGCGGAGAGCAGGCCGGCCGCGGTGCCGATCGCGACCACGACGGAGGCGGCGGCGACCATGGCACCGCGCCGGGCGGCACGCCGCCGCTCGGTCCGCCGGCCGGCCAGGCGCTGGGCGCGGGTGCCCGACATCGTGGTGTCCCCCTCCCCCGCGGCGGGCGCGTTCCCCCGTTCCGGGGAAGCGTCGGGCCCGCCGCCACTGAAGCCACCCTAAACGTGCGACTCTGCGCCCATGCCGCAGTGCGAACACGTCCTGACGCCGGTGGACACCGTCATCGCCCGGATGCGCGCCGTCGACGCCGCCCTGCCCCCGGGGGACGGGGTGGGGGTCTTCAACCGCGTCTACCTCACCGTCACCGAGTCGGTGGACCGGCACCTCGACGCGGGCCGCTTCGCCGACGCCCCCGCCGCGACGACCCTGGACGTGCGGTTCGCGGAGCGCTACCTGGCGGCCCTCGACGCGGTGTCCGAGGACCGCCGTCCGCCGGCCTGCTGGCGCCCGCTGTTCCAGTTCCGCCGCCATCCCGGGGTACGCCCGCTGCAGTTCGCGCTGGCGGGCATCAACGCGCACATCGGCCACGACCTGGCGCTCGCCGTGGTGGACACCTGCCGTACGCTCGACTGCGAACCGGCGCGCCTGGAGGACGACTTCGACCGCGTGGGCGACCTGCTCGTCTCGCTGGAGGAGCAGATCCGCGAAGAGCTGATGCCGGGCCCCGACCTGCTGGAGCTCGCGGACCCGCTGACCCATCTGCTGGGTGCCTGGAGCCTGGAGCGGGCCCGTGACGCGGCGTGGACCGCGGCCCGTGCCCTGTGGGCGCTGCGCGGGCTGCCGGAGGTCGCGGCCGATCTCACCGTCCGGCTGGACACGGCGGTGGGCTTCGCGGGCCGCATGCTGCTCACACCGCTGCCCGGCGGGCCGGAGGGGAAGACCGGCCGGCCGGGCAGGGGGTATCAGTCCTCGGGGAGTTCCACCGGCGCGATCTCGTCGTAGACGTCGCCGGGGCCGGGGTTGGTCGGGTCGGTCTCCCCGCCGAGGTGGTGCATGACGCCCCAGACGGCGTTGAGCGCGGTCTGCACGGCGCCCTCCGCCCAGCCGGCCGTCCAGGAGATGTCGTCGCCGGCGAGGAAGATGCCCCGCTTGTCCTCGGGCAGCCGGTCCTGCATGAAGTGGGTGAACAGGCGCCGCTGGTAGCGGTAGTGGCCCGGCAGGTTGGCCTTGAACGCGCCCATGAAGTAGGGCTCGTTCTCCCAGGAGACGGTGACCGGGTTGCCGATGATGTGCTTGCGGATGTCGACCTTCGGGTAGATCTCGCCGAGCGACTTCAGCATGACCTCCATCCGCTCGTTGGCGGACAGCGGCAGCCACTTCAGGCTGTCGTCGCACCAGGTGTAGGAGAGGCAGATGACGGCGGGCCGGTCCGGGCCGTCGTCGAGCAGGTAGGTGCCGCGGGTCATCCGGTCGGTGAGCGTCATCGACATGACGTCCCGGCCCGTCTCCTCGTCCTTGTCCAGCCAGAAGGGCCGGTCGACGGGCACGAACAGCTTGGAGCTCTCCATGTAGTGGGTGCGCTCGATCGCGGTCCAGTGGTCGATGGGGAACAGCGCGTCGTCGCAGTCCACCTTGGACAGCAGCATCCAGGACTGGGCGGTGAAGATCGCGGCCCGGTAGGTGCGGATGTCGCCGTCGGCGTCGGTCACCGTGATGCGGTTGCCCGCGGTGCGGTGCAGCCGGGTCACCGCCGGGCGCGGCTCGCCGTCCCCGTGCAGGGACTTCAGCGAGGTGCCGTGGGGCCAGTGGACGATCTTCTGCGGTTCCCGCTCCCACAGGCGCAGCGGCAGCTGCTGGGAGCCGCCGACGATGCCGCGGTGGTGGTCGTCGGCCTCGGTGTAGACGACGCGGAGGATCTCCAGGATGGAGTTGGGGAAGTCGGTGTCCCAGCCGCCGGTGCCGAAGCCGACCTGGCCGAAGATCTCGCGGTGCCGGAAGGACCTGAAGGCCTCGGACTCGCAGAGGAAGCCGTAGAAGGTCTGGTGGTCCAGCTTCTCCACCAGCCGGGACCAGATCTCCCGGATGCGCGGGACGTCCCGCTCGCGCAGCGCGCGGTTCATGTCGGAGAAGTCGGCGCCCTCCTCCAGGCACCTCGCCCAGGCGTCGGCCACGTCCCGGTAGACCTGCGGCAGGTCGTCGATCGTCTCGGCGTAGTGGGACTCGCCCTTGAGGTCGACGACGGTCGACGGGGTGGCCTCGGCGAGCGGGTTGGGGAAGGGGCGGGTCTCCAGCCCCACGAGGTCGATGTAGTGCTGGAGCGCCGTGGAGGAGGGCGGGAAGCGCATCGCGCCCATCTCGGCGGTGAGGGAGGGGTCGCACCCGTCGAAGCCCACGGTGCGCAGCCGTCCGCCGATCCGGTCGGCCTCGTAGACGACCGGCTTGAGGCCCATCTTCATCAGTTCGTACGCGGCGACGATGCCGGACAGGCCGCCGCCGATGACGGCGACCTCGGTGCCGTGCTCGGTCGCGGGCACCTGCCCGAGACCGGCCGGGTGGGCGAGGAAGTCGTCGTAGGCGTACGGGAAGTCCGGTCCGAACATGGTGATCGGCGGCTGGTTCTCGTCGGCGTGCTCGACGGCGTTGGGCACCGTGGACGTCATGGGGTGCGGACTCCTTGCACGGGTGGGACCGGGGTACGGCGGGTGGGGGGCGGCCGGGGTGCGGCCGGGATGGGGCGGGCTGCGGCGGTTCAGGCGGGCGGCGGCCCGTAGAGCTCCGGACGGCGGTCGCTCAGGTACGGGTTGGCCTGGCGGGAGGCGGCCAGGAACTCCGGGTCGGTGTCGGCCCAGACGAGTTCCTCGCCGCGGCCCGCCCGGGCGCGGGCGACTCCGTCCGGACCGGCGAGCACGGACAGGCCGGCGAACTCGAACTCGCCTTCCGTGCCGACCCGGTTGGCGTAGGCGATGTACATCTGGTTCTCGAAGGCGCGCACCGGCACGACCGATTCGGCGACGAACTGGTACGGGTGCATCACGGCGGTGGGCACCAGCAGCAGGTCCGTCCCGGCCAGGGCGTGGGCCCGCACGTACTCCGGGAACTCGACGTCGTAGCAGATCACCAGGCCGACGGTGAGGCCGTCGAGTTCGGCCTGCACGACGGGGCGGTCGCCCGGGGTGAAGTGCTCCCGCTCGAAGCTGCCGTAGAGGTGCGTCTTGCGGTAGTTCGCCAGGCGGGTCCCGTCGGCGCGGATGAGCTGGACGGAGTTGTGCACCACGTCGCCGGCGCGCTCGGGGTAGGAGTAGGCGATGGCCAGGCCGTGCCGGACGGCCGTCTCCGCGACCGCGTCGGCGGCGTCGCCGTCGGCGGGCTCGGCCAGCCGCGCGATGTCGTCGCCGATGGCGTAGCCGGTGAGGAACAGCTCCGAGGTCACGAGCAGCCCGGCTCCCGCGGCGGCGGCACGGCCGGCGGCCTCGTCGAGGACCTTGAGGTTCCCGGCGACGGATCCGGGCCGTCCGGAGCTCTGGAGCAGGGCGGTGCGCATGCGTGTTCCTCACGGGTACGCGGGCTTTGGGGGTGTTTCGAAAGCCCTGTGCGGTGCCCGCGGTGTCCGGTGCGTGCTCTCGGCGCGCCGGACGGAAGCCCTCGTACTGGACGTACTTGGGCTTTCGGCCGGTGCGGCGAGAGTGCGTGCCGGGTGCCGTGGGTGCTGTGCGGGACTCTCGAAACACCCCCAAGGGGGTCAGCTAGACCGTACGGTCGGCCCGCTCGCCCGGACAAGGCGGAGCCGTTGCGCGCCGGTGAGCGGTTCGTTGCGTGTCGGGGGCGGTCCGCGGTGATTCGTTGCACGGGCCGCCGATGGGCCGCCCGGAGGGCGGATCCGCAGGTCAGGGCGGGGGTACCGGCGGGTACTGCGACGCCGTGGCGGAGGAGGGCGAGGTGCCCGCGGCCGGGTCCGGACCGCCCTGGGGTGCGGGCGGCGCGGACCCGGCCCGGGTGTGGGCCGTCAGCCGTCGGCATCCGTGACGGCCGGTGCGGGCGGCCTCCGTGCGGGCGGGCCGGGGCGCCGGCGTCGGGGCCTCGGCAGGACCAGGAGCACCGCCGTCGCCAGGTACGGCACGGCGAGGACCGCGAAGACGGTGCCGTGCGGGGCGTGGGCGGCGAGCAGGGCGTAGCAGCCGAAGACGGCGACCGTGGCCAGTTCGGTGCCCAGTCCCGCCACCGAGGTCAGGGTGGCCCGTCCGGTGCTGCCGATGCGGTGCTGGAGCCGGGCGTCGACGAGGACGGTGGCCGCCTGGAAACAGCCGAAGGCGACGGCCACGAGGAGCAGGGCGGCCGGGGTCCCGGCGGCGGACCCGACGGCCAGGGCGAGTCCGCCGCCCGCCAGCAGGAGGGCGAGACCGGGGGTGCCGAGGCGTTCGCCCTCCCCGGCCAGCAGGCTCCCGGCGGTGGCTCCGGCCCAGATCAGCGTCAGCAGGAGGGGCACGGTGCCGTCCGCCACGCCGGTGTCGCGGACCAGCAGGGGGGTGTACTCGTCCAGGGCGCCCCAGACCGCGCCGACCGCCGGGACCAGCAGCAGGGCACCCCGCACGGACCGGTCGGCCCGCGCCTCGGCGAGCCCGGTGCGCAGGGCGGCGGTCCAGCCGGTGCGGTCGTGGGCCGGGGTGCGGTGTTCGGGGAACCGGGTGGCCGTGGCCGCCGCCAGCAGGCACGCCAGGACGCTGGCCGCGCCGACGGCGCCGTGGCCGCCCCGGGTGAGGACCGGGCCGGCGAGCAGCATCGCCGTCATCACGGCGGCCAGCCCGGCCGCACGGGCCCGGCCCATGACGCGGGCGTAGCTCCCGGCGGCGCCGAGGCGGTCCAGCTCGTCGTGGACCAGCGCCTCCAGGGCGCCGGAGACCAGCGCCCCGCCGACGCCCCACAGCACGAAGCCGGCCGCGAACGCCCCGTAGGAGGGCAGGAGGATCCAGAGGGCGAACCCGGCGGCGGTGCACAGCGGTCCGGCCCACAGCAGCAGGCGGCGGGAGACAGTGTCGGCCCAGGCGCCGGAGGGGATCTCCAGCAGGATGCCGGTGATCGACCAGAGGGCGAACAGGGACGAGATCTGGGCGACGGAGAGGCCGGTGTCGCTGAACAGCAGGGCGTACACCGGGTAGAGCAGGACGCATTCCTCGAGGAACGCGTAGCCGTACAGCGTGCGGGTCAGCCGGCGGACGGGGCCGCGGGGCGCACGCGTGGACGTGGAGGTCATGGGGCCTTCCCGAGGGGGCGATGCGGACACCGGACGTGGAGGACGTCAGGCGCCCGCGGCGGCCCTCGGGAGGCGCGGCGGGTGGATCAATGTCGCCAGGTCATGGGACCGATGGTAGTCGGCCGGGCCCGCTGCCGTCCGGGCGTTCTCCCGGAGGGCGATGGAGCACCCCGGCGTCCGGCGCTCCTCGGGTTCAGGTGGGCGAGCCGGAGGAGAAGCGGCGCAGCAGCGGGGACAGCACCAGCACGGACTTGGTCCGCTCGACGAAGGGCTCCCCGGCGATGCGTTCCAGCACCCGTTCGAAGTGGCGCATGTCGGAGGCGAAGACCTGGGCGACCGCGTCCGCCTCCCCGGTGACGGTGGAGGCGGACACGACCTCCTGGTAGCGCTCCAGTCCGCGCTGGATGGTCTCCGGGGAGGTGTTGCCGCGGCAGTAGATCTCGACGAACCCCTCGGTCTCCCAGCCGAGGGCGGCCGGGTCGACCCGGACGGTGAATCCGGTGATGGCCCCGGTGGCGCGCAGCCGGTCCACGCGCCGCTTGACGGCGGGTGCGGACAGGCCGACGAGCTGGCCGATGTCCGCGTAGGACCGGCGGGCGTCCTCGGCGAGGGCGTGCACGATGCGTTCGTCGAGATCGTTCAGCACTGCGGGTGGTTCACTTTGCTTCCGAGGGGTCCGATGCGGCGAGCCGGGAGCGGCGGTAGCCGTACCCGAAGTAGAACACGAGCCCGGCGGCCATCCAGACGCCGAAGACCACCCAGGTGACGGTGGACAGGCTGCCCATCATCCACAGGCAGAAGCCGAGGCCGACGGCGGGCAGCACCGGCGACAGCGGCACCCGGAAGGTGCGCGGCATGTCGGGGCGGGTCCGGCGCAGCACCACGACGGCCACGTTGACCAGGGCGAACGCGAACAGGGTACCGATGCTGGTGGCGTCGGCGAGCTGGCCGAGCGGGACGGCCGCGGCGAGCACTCCGCAGAACAGGGAGACGATCAGGGTGTTGCGGCGGGGCGTGCCGGTCTTCCGGCTGACCTTGCCGAACACCTTCGGCACGAGCCCGTCGCGGGACATCGCGAACAGGATGCGGGTCTGGCCGTAGAGCACGGTGAGGACGACGCTGGCGATGGCGATGACGGCGCAGAACGCCAGCAGGGTGCCCCAGAAGGTCTGGCCGGTGACCTCGCTCATGATCTGGGCGAGGTCGGCCTCCGAGTCGGTGAACTTCTGCCAGGGCTTGGCGCCCACCGCGACGGCGGCGACCATCACGTACAGCGCGGTGATGATGGCGAGCGACAGCAGGATGGCGCGGGGCAGGTCGCGCTGGGCGTTCCTGGCCTCCTCACCGGCCGTGGAGGCGGCGTCGAAGCCGATGTAGGAGAAGAACAGGGTCGCTCCGGCGGCGCTGACGCCGGCCATGCCGAGCGGCATGAAGTTGTCGTAGTTGCCGGACCGGAAGCCCTGGACGCCGATGGCGCAGAACAGGACGAGGGCGCCGACCTTCACCACGACCATGATGGTGTTGGCCCGGGCGGACTCGCGGGCGCCGCCCATCAGGAAGGCCATGGCGAGCAGGACGACGATCAGCGCCGGCAGGTTGAAGATGCCGCCGTCGCCGGGGGGCGCCGACAGCGCGGCGGGCAGGGTGACGCCGATGGTGCCGTCGAGCAGTTCGTTGAGGTACTCGCCCCAGCCGACGGCGACGGCGGCGACCGAGACGCCGTACTCCAGCATCAGGCACCAGCCGCACACCCAGGCGACGAGTTCGCCCATCGTTGCGTACGCGTACGAGTAGGAGGAGCCGGAGACGGGGATGGTGCCCGCCAGTTCCGCGTAGGAGAGGGCGGAGAACAGGGCGGTGAATCCCGCGATCACGAAGGACAGGGTGACGGCCGGACCGGCCTTGGGGACGGCCTCGCCGAGCACCACGAAGATGCCGGTGCCCAGGGTGGCACCGATGCTGATCATGGTGAGCTGCCACAGCCCCAGGGAGCGGCGCAGCGACCCGCCCTCCCCCTGACCGCCCTCCGCGACCAGGCGTTCCACCGGCTTGCGGCGCATCAGGCGCGCGCCGACGCCCCGGCCGGGCGGGGTCGGGGAAGGCGGGTTGAGCGGGGGTGCGCCTTGGTCGAGCACGCGCTGACTCCTTCGTCACTGCCGGTCTGCCGCGCCAGGGACCGACGGCTCCGGCGGCAGCCGGGGACCCGTCGAGCGGGTCCCCGCCGCACCACGTACAGCGCGTAACCCTACGAGTTCGCGCGTTGCCTTTGAAATGCAGCAACCTTGCGCACCTCCGCAAGATCATTGCGTTCGCCGGTGCGGGACGGATGTTCGTTGCGCGCCGCTGCCGACCGGCCGGTTCCGGGCGCGCGCGACGGGACTCCTGCGGCCGGTTCGGGGCGCGCGCCACGGAGATCCCACGGCTGGCTCCGGGCACGCGCTACGGGGCTCCCGCGGCCAGTTCCGGGCACGCACCACGGAACTCCTACGGCCAACTCCGGGCGCGCACCACAGCGCTCCCGCGGCCGGTTCCGGGCGCGCACCACAGCGCTCCCACGGCTGGCTCCGGGCACCCGCTACGGGGCTCCCGCAGCCAGTCCCGGGCACGCGCCACAGCGCTCCCGCGGCCGGTTCCGGGCGCGCGAAAGGGGCTCCTCCGGCCCGTGGGACGGGGCGGGACGGAGGAGCCTGAAGAGGGGGGCGGGGGCCGGTCAGGTCCAGCTGGCGTGCAGCGGCTTGCCCTCGGCGTAGCCGGCGGCGCTCTGGACGCCGATCACGGCCCGCTCGGCGAACTCCTCCAGCGAGCCGGCGCCGGCGTAGGTGCAGGAGGAGCGGACGCCCGCGATGATCGAGTCGATGAGGTCCTCGACGCCGGGGCGGTCGGGGTCCAGGAACATCCGCGAGGTGGAGATGCCCTCCTCGAACAGTGCCTTGCGGGCGCGGTCGTAGGCCGACTCCTCCGAGGTGCGGTTGCGCACGGCCCGCGCGGAGGCCATGCCGAAGGACTCCTTGTAGGGGCGGCCGTTCGCGTCGTGCTGGAGGTCGCCGGGGGACTCGTAGGTCCCGGCGAACCAGGAGCCGACCATCACGTTGGACGCGCCGGCCGCGAGGGCCATCGCCACGTCGCGCGGGTGGCGGATGCCGCCGTCGGCCCAGACGTGCTTGCCGTGCCTCGCCGCCTCCGCGGCGCACTCCAGCACGGCGGAGAACTGCGGCCGGCCGACGCCGGTCATCATGCGGGTGGTGCACATGGCGCCGGGACCGACCCCGACCTTGACGATGTCCGCGCCGGCCTCGATCAGGTCGCGCACACCGGCCGCGGCGACGACGTTGCCCGCGACGACCGGGACCTGCGGGTCGAGGTCGCGCACCAGCTTCAGCGCGTTGATCATCGACTCCTGGTGGCCGTGCGCGGTGTCGATGACGAGGGTGTCGACGCCCGCCTCCAGCAGTTGCCGGGCCCTGCCCGCCACGTCGCCGTTGATGCCGACGGCGGCGGCGATGCGCAGCCGCCCGCGGGCGTCGGTGGCCGGCGTGTACAGGGTGGCGCGCAGGGCGCCCTTGCGGGTCAGGATGCCCGCGAGGCGCCCGGCGGAGTCGACGGCCGGGGCGTAGCGCCGGTTGGCGCCGTCGAGGGTGTTGAAGGCCTCACGGGGGTCCATGGCGGCGTCGATGAGCAGCAGGTCCCGGGACATGACCTCGGCGAGCTGGGTGAAGCGGTCCACGCCGGACAGGTCCCGGTCGGTGACGACGCCGACCGGGCGCCCCTCGTCGTCCACCACGACACCGGCGTCGTGCGCCCGCTTGGGCAGCAGGGACAGGGCGTCGGCCACGGTCTGGTGCGGGGCGAGCACGATGGGGGTGTCGAGCACCAGGTGACGGCTCTTGACCCAGGCCACGACCTCGGTGACGACCTCGATCGGGATGTCCTGCGGGATGACCACCAGCCCGCCGCGGCGGGCCACGGTCTCGGCCATGCGGCGCCCGGCGATGGCGGTCATGTTGGCGACGACGAGCGGGATGGTGGTGCCCGTGCCGTCCGGGGAACTGAGGTCCACGCCCTGCCGCGAGCCGACCGCGGAGCGGCTCGGCACCATGAAGACGTCGTCGTACGTCAGGTCGTACGGGGGCTGGATGTCGTTGAGGAAACGCACGTGCTGCACATCCCAGTCGATCAGAGGTGGCCCCCGGACAGGTCTGCCAGGGGGAAAGAGCACGTACTTCATTCTCGCACGCCCGGCGCCCGCGCCCACCTGGTCGCATCGTCCAGCCCGCCCGGCACCGCCTTGGAGGAACCGCCGACGGTCACGGGAACACCCGGGCGCGGTGGGTCCGGTGGGGACCCGCCGCGCCCGGGTGACGGGATGTCAGATGCCGTCCGGATCCGTCCGGTTGAGCGCCGGCTTCGGTGCCGGACCGGCCGCCAGCAGGTGATCGGCGGCCGAGGTGTCGGTCACCAGGCTGGTGACGAGACCGGAGCGGAGCACCGCGTCGATCGCCGGGCCCTTGCGCTGCCCGCCCGCGATGGCGACCACCTCGGGGATGCGGCGGAGCTGGTCGGCCTTGACGGTGATGCACCGCTCCCCCAGGTCGCGCCCGACCCGGCGCCCCGCGGAGTCGAAGAGGTGGGCGGACATCTCGGCGGCGACGCCGAGGGAGGCGTAGTGCGCCCGCTCCTCGTCGCTGAGCATGTCGTGCACCGTGGAGATCCCCGGCTCCCAGGAGCCGATGGACACGCACGCCACGGTGACCTTGTCGAAGTACTCGAAGGCCCGCGCGATGCCGGTCTGGTGCCGCAGCGCCTGGGCGGTGGCCGCGTCCGGGAGCAGCATCGGCGCGTAGATGGGGTGGGCGTCGCCGCCCGACACCTGGGCGGCCCGGCGCACGGCCTCCACCGACCCGCGCTCCGCGGTCCCGGCGTCGTAGACGCCCGTCAGCTGCACGACGGTGCACGGGGGCAGCCGGTCCAGGGCCGCGGCCATGTGGATGGTGGAACGGCCCCAGGCCAGGCCCAGCACGTCCCCCTCGTCGACCAGCTCGCCGAGCAGGTCGGCGGCCACCTCTCCCAGGTTCTCGGGGTCGGGCGTCTCCTCGGCGTCGGCCGGGGACTCGACCACCACGGCGTGCCTGAGGCCGTAGCGGGCCCGCAGCGCGTCCGAGCGGTCCGCGTCCAGTTCGGCCGGCACCCGGATCTCGATGCGCACCAGATCCCGTTCGAGGGCGGTCTCCAGGACCCGGGCCACCTTGAAGCGGCTGACGCCGAACTCCTCCGCGATCTGGATCTTGGACTTCCCCTCGAGGTAGAAGCGGCGGGCCATGGCCGCCGCCTGCACCAGCTCAGCGGGTCCCATCCGCATGGCTGACCGGCCCGCCGACATACCCGACACGGCGATCTCCTCACTGCTTGTTCACACTCTGGGTTCGCCGTTCATCCTTGCAGATGCGGCGCTGTCGATCAGCCCTGTCGGGCGCCGTTCACGTCCCGGACGCTCAGTGGTCGCACGCCCAGGACGCCTTGGCCGTGGCGGCCTCCGCCTGGCCGCGCAGGGCACGGACCGCCTCGGCCGGGTCCTCGGCCCCGTACACGGCGGAGCCGGCCACGAAGACGTCGGCGCCCGCGTCCGCGCACCGCTCGACGGTGGACGCCGAGACCCCGCCGTCGACCTGCAGCCACAGCTCCAGACCGTGCTTGCGGATCAGCTCCCGCGTCCGGCGGATCTTCGGCAGCATGATGTCGAGGAACGCCTGCCCGCCGAAGCCCGGCTCGACCGTCATGATCAGGAGCATGTCGAGCTCGGGGAGCAGGTCCTCGTACGGCTCGATCGGCGTGGCCGGCTTGAGCGCCATCGAGGCGCGGGCGCCCTTGGCCCGGATCTCCCGGGCGAGGCGGACCGGGGCGGCGGCGGCCTCGACGTGGAAGGTGACCGACCCGGCACCCGCCTCCACGTACTGGGGCGCCCACCGGTCGGGGGCCTCGATCATCAGGTGGCAGTCCAGCGGGGTGTCCGTCGCGCGGGCGAGCGACTCCACGACCGGCACGCCGAGCGTGAGGTTCGGGACGAAGTGGTTGTCCATGACGTCGACGTGGAGCCAGTCGGCTCCCTCGACCGCCCTCGCCTCGTCCGCGAGACGGGCGAAATCGGCGGACAGGATGCTGGGGTTGATCTGCGCGGCCATGCACCAAGACTGCCATGCCCGGTGCCGCCGCCCCGCGCCGGTCCAGACCACTGCCGCCGCTTCGTGACCTCCGGCCGCCCGCGGCGGGCCGCCACGGGCGGAGCGCGGGCGGTGTCAGCCGGTCCGGCGGATCAGCGCCAGGTACATGGCGTCCGTCCCGTGCAGGTGCGGCCAGAGCTGGATGTCGGGGCCCTCGCCCAGGTCCGGCACGTCCGGGAGCAGTGGCCGGGCGTCGATCAGCTCGGTGTCCGGGAACTGCTTGAGCAGGTCGGCGACCACGGCCCGGGTCTCGGCCAGGTGCGGCGAGCAGGTCGCGTAGCCGACCACTCCCCCGACCCGCACGGATTCCAGGGCGCTGCGCAGCAGCCCGCGCTGGAGGGGCGCGAAGCCGTCCAGGTCGTCCGGGCGGCGCCGCCAGCGCGCCTCGGGGCGGCGGCGCAGGGCCCCGAGCCCGGTGCACGGCACGTCGACCAGGACCCGGTCGAAGCTGCCCGGCCGCCACGGCGGACGGGTGCCGTCGGCGGCGATCACCTGGTACGGCCCGGGGTTCCCGGCCAGCGCCCGGGCGACCAGCCCGGCCCGGTGCGGCTGCTTCTCGGAGGCGAGCAGCACGGCTCCGCGTTGCGCGGCGAGCGCGCCCAGCAGCGCGGCCTTGCCGCCGGGGCCCGCGCAGCCGTCCAGCCAGAGCCGGTCGGGGCCGTCCAGGGGGGCGGCGGCGAGCGCGAGGGCGACCAGCTGGCTGCCCTCGTCCTGCACGCCGGCCCGGCCCTCCGCGACGGCCGGCACGGCACCGGGTTCGCCGCCCTCGGACAGGCGCACCGCGTACGGGGACCAGCGTCCCGGCACGGCGGCCTGCTCGTCGAGCAGCTCGGCGGGGGTGGCACGGCCGGGCCGGGCCACCAGGGTCACCTCGGGACGCTCGTTGTCGGCGCGCAGCAGGTCCTCGATGCCGTCGCGTCCGCCGCCGAGGGAGTCCCACAGCGCCGAGACGATCCAGCGCGGGTGCGAGTGGACGACGGCGAGGTGGTCCTCGGGGTCCTCGTCGTAGGGCGGGGCGACCTGCTCCAGCCAGGCGTCGAGGTCCTGCCGGGCGACCTTGCGCAGCACGGCGTTGACGAACTTGGCCCGTCCGTCGCCGAGCACCACACGGGCCAGCTCGACGGACGCGGACACGGCGGCGTGCGCCGGGATCCGGGTGCCGAGCAGCTGGTGCGCGCCGAGCGTCAGCACGTCCAGCACCGGCGGGTCGACCTCGCGCAGCGGCCGGTCGACGCAGGCCGCGACGACCGCGTCGTAGGTGCCCTGGCGGCGCAGGGTGCCGTACACCAGCTCGGTGGCGAGGGCGGCGTCCCGGGCGTCCAGTTCCCCCTTCTCGCGCGCCGCGCGCAGCAGCGGCGGCAGCACCAGGTTGGCGTAGGCGTCCCGCTCGTCGACGGCCCGCAGGGCCTCGAAGGCGAGGACGCGGACGGGATCCTTCTGGGGCCGACGGTACGGCTTGCCGGTCGTGCGGGGCCGACGGGGCTGGTCGCTCACGAAAAGGTGCTCCGGGTGTGGGATGACGTGCGCTCCAGCGTACGTCGTCACGGTCGGCGGGCGGTCCGCGCGGGTGGGGCGAGGGGCGTCCGCTTGCGTCCGCTTCTTCGCGAGGGCCTGCGCCGTCGCGGTACGGGGCGGTGCGAGCGGATCCGGCTAGGGCCTCCCCCAGCCGCCTTCGCCGTCGCGGGAAGGAGGCGGTCCCGCACGAGTCCGGCGAGGGCGTGCACAGGAGGCGCACGCCGTGGCGGTACGAGGGCGGTGCGAGCAGATCCGGCGAGGGCTCTCCCCCGGCAGGCTTCGCTGCCGGGGTCCGGGGGCGGTCCTCACGGGTCGGGCAAGGCGTTCCCCGGCAGCCCTCGCCGTCGCGGTACGGGGGCGTCGGCGCGGATCCGGCAAGGGGCCTCCCCCGGCAGGCTTCGCCGTCACCGTCCGGAGGCGGTGCGGGCGGGTCAGGTGCCGAGGGTCTCCCCCGGGCTGATGCGCACGCCGCGCGCCCAGTCCGCCGCCCGCATCGGCTTCTTGCCCTGGGCCTGCACCCAGAGCAGTTCCACGGCGTGCGAACCCGTGCCGACGTGCACGTCGTTCTTGCCCGCGGAGAGCTCGCCCGGCGCCAGGCCGGTGCGGCCGGGAACGGGTGCGACCTGGACCAGCTTGAGCCGCTCGCCGCGGAAGGTGGTCCAGGCGCCGGGGGCGGGTGTGCAGCCGCGCACCACCCGGTCGACGCGCAGCGCCGGAGCGCGCCAGTCGACGCGGGCGTCCTCGACGGTCACCTTGGGGGCGTGGGTGACGCCGTCGGCGGGCTGCGGCACGGCCTGCAGGGTGCCGTCCTCGATGCCGTCCATGGTGGCGGCGAGCAGTCCGGACCCGGCGAACGCCAGCCGGGTGAGCAGGTCCCCGCTGGTGTCGGTGGGGCGGATCTCCTCGGTGACCGTGCCGTACACCGGCCCCGAGTCGAGGCCCTCCTCGATGAGGAAGGTCGAGGCGCCGGTGATCTCGTCGCCCGCCATGATGGCGTGCTGCACGGGCGCGGCGCCGCGCCAGGCGGGCAGCAGCGAGAAGTGCAGGTTGACCCAGCCCCGGGCGGGGATGTCGAGGGCGGCGCGGGGCAGCAGGGCGCCGTAGGCGACGACGGGGCAGCAGTCGGGGGCGATCGCGGCGAGCCGGTCCAGGAACTCCGGGTCCTTCGGCCGGGCGGGCTTCAGCACCTCGATCCCCGCGTCGGCCGCCCGTTCGGCGACGGGCGAGGCGACGAGCCTGCGTCCCCGCCCCGCCGGGGCGTCGGGCCGGGTGACGACGGCGGCCACCTCGTGCCGTCCGGAGGCGAGGAGGGCGTCCAGGGCGGGAACGGCGACCTCGGGGGTGCCGGCGAAGACCAGCTTCATGGGGTGGTTCGGGCCTCTCGGGCGGGGACGGTGCGGGCAGCGCACCAGTCTATGGCGGGCCCGGTCCGCGTCCCTCACCGAGACGAGTGAACCGGACCGGGAGAAACCCCGGCAGAAGGCGCGCCCCGCGGTCCCGTGGCAGGGCGGACGGGACGCGGGCCGCGGTGCGCGCGGGAGGCGGGCGGGACACGGGCGGGCAAAATTTCCTGGGCCGAAGACCGGGGCCCCCGTGACCCGCGGACCGGATCGGCGTTGGTCAAGAGAGAGTTGACCCCACCGGGCCCGGAGCGGGCCCCTCCCTTTCAACGCCGGTTCGAGAGGCTTGTTCATGGCCGACCACGCAACCCACGACGCCCAGGCTCGGGCCAGCCTGCACTTGCTGGTGCGGGACATCGAGCGGGTCCGCCGGCAGGTGGACGCACTGCGCACCCTCACCGCCCAGCTGGGCAACGTCTACCGCCCGCGCCGCCCCGGTCCCTCCACGGGCTTCGTCGTCTACGGACGCGCGCCCGCGCCCACCGTCCGGCTCGCCCAGGAACTGCGGGACAGCGTCGAGACGCTGGTGACGGCGGCCGTCGACTTCGACCGCTCCCTGGGCTTCTCGTGGGACGCGGTCGGCTCCGCCCTCGGCGTCACCAAGCAGGCGGTGCACCGCCGTTACGGCGCCCGCAGGACCCCGGCGCAGGCCCCGGCCGCCGAGCCGGCCGAGCGCGGCGCGGAGCCGTCCGGCACCCGGACGGTCAACGTGGGCACCGCCGTGCCCTCCGTCCCCGCCGCCCGCTCCATGCCGACCCAGCCCACGGCGGGCAGCCCGTCGCTGCGGGAGGAGCCCCGCCCGACCGCCTTCCCCGGCCCCCGCAACGGCTGACGCCGCCTCCGGACGACACACCGCCCTCCCCGCCCCCAGCGCCGGGAGGGCGGCGGCGTGTCCGGGGCCGCCGCCGCCCGCCGGGGAGGCCGCGAGCACGGGGACACGCCTCACATCGCATCCGGCGCCGGGCGGGCACCGTGGCACGGGAGTGCAC
The DNA here is from genome assembly GCF_040637405.1 of Streptomyces sp. NPDC029526. NCBI lineage: Bacteria > Bacillati > Actinomycetota > Actinomycetes > Kitasatosporales > Streptomycetaceae > Streptomyces > Streptomyces sp. NPDC029526. The sequence continues at coordinate 346,134 of NZ_JBEZWE010000003.1, read as the reverse complement.
CGTGGCGCGGGCGTGTCCGGTTGCGCGGGCGCGCCGGAGCGGGGAGCACGCGCTCCGGCAGACGAGCCGGCGCGGTCCCGGCTGCGGGTGGCGCCACCGGCGCACGCGGCACCCGCTCGGCCACCCGAGCGCCTCTGCGCCCCGTCGCCTCTGCACCCCCGCCCCGTCGCCCCCGCTCCCGCACGTCGGCCTCGGGGCTTCGTCCGCGCCCTCCTGCACGTCGTCGTCAGCCACGTCGCCGTCCGCCACGTCGTGGTCAGCGGCCGGTCACGGCCGGTCGCCCCGGCGCCGACCCACCCGGCGCGTCCGTGGAAAGGGCGGGCCCGTGACGACACGTCGTGACGACGAGACGAGATACCGACAAGGCGACAAGTCGACCTGTCCGGTGCCTCCCGGTAGCTCCCGGGGTCAGGAAGCCACCGGGGAGGTCATCACGGAGCCCGGCCCAGGACGGCTCCCGGCCGCCCCGGGGCGGACCACCACCGCGGACCACCGCCGGGGACCACCACCGCGCGGCTCCACCGCCACCGCTCGTAGGCCGGTGGCCGATGGCCACGAGCGGTGGCCACCGAGGCGGCCGCCTCGGTGGCCCTCAGCCGATGTCCGGCGGGTCGATGCGGACCCAGACCGGATCGCCGCCCGGGCGGGCCGTGCGGGCGGCCTGGGCGGTCTTCAGGGCGCGGGCCAGGGCGGCGCCGCGGCCCGGGGGGACGCGGATAAGGGCCCGTTCCCAGTGCTCACCGGGCGGTGGCGCACCGGGGCGGCGCGGGCGCCCGGGCGGGGTGACCGGGAGCGGGACGGGGCCGAGGACCTCGGCCTCGGCGGGGAGCTCGACGGCGGTCAGGAAGGCCGCCACCGCCTCGGGGGGACCGGCGACCGCCGCCATCCGGGAGACCGGGGGGAAGCCCAGCTCGGCGCGCTCGGCCAGCTCCCGCAGCGCGTGCCCCACCGGGTCCCAGCGCACCAGCGCCTGCACCGGCCGCAGCGTCGGCTCGGCGACGACGACCACCGTGCCGCCCGCCGACTGCGGCCGGACCAGCGCGGCGGCGGCGATCCAGCGCCGCAGGGCGTCCTCGCCGGCCCTCAGGTCGGGACGGCTCAGCATGGCCCAGCCGTCGAGCAGCAGGGCCGCCGCGTAGCCGCCCTCGGCGACCGGTTCGGCGCCCGGGGTGCTCACCACCAGCGCGGGCGTCCCCGGCACCGTGTCCAGCACGTGTTCGCGCCCCGAGGTGCGCACCGGGACGGCCGGGAAGGCCCGGCCCAGTTCCTCGGCGGTGCGCCGCGCCCCGACCACCTGGGCCCGCAGGCGGAAGCCGCCGCACTCCGGGCAGTGCCAGCCGCCCTCCTCGCGCCCGCACCAGCCGCAGCGCAGGTCACCTGCTCCGGGCGCCTCCAGCGGCCCCGCGCAGTGGCGGCAGCGCGCCGGTTCCCGGCAGCGGGCGCAGGCCATGCGCGGCACGTAGCCGCGCCGGGGCACCTGCACCAGCACCGGCCCGTGCCGCAGGCCCTCCCGCACCGCCTGCCAGGCGAGCGTCGGCAGCCGGGCGGCGCGGGCGGCCTCGTCGCGCGCGAGGTCGCCGTCGCCGACGGTCCGTACCAGCGGGGCCGCCTCGCGGGCCCGCTCCCGCCCGGCGACGAGGGGTCCGGCCCAGCCCGTCTCGACCAGCTGGGCGGCCTCCACCGTGCAGCTCCAGCCGCCCAGCAGGAAGCCGCAACCGTCCTGGGCGGCGCGCAGCAGCAGGACCTCGCGGGCGTGCGGCTGCGGGGCGTGCGACTCGCTGTGGCTGTCGTCGCCGTCGTCCCACAGGGCGACCAGCCCCAGGTCGGCCACGGGGGCGAACATCGCGGCCCGGGTCCCGATGACCGCCCGCACGGCGCCGCGGCGGACGGCGAGCCAGCGCGCGTACCGCTTCTCGGGCCCGGCGTCGGCGGTGAGCACCGCGTGCCGGCCGTCCCCGAGCAGGGCGGTGAGCGCGGCGTCGAGGCGGGCGACGGCGCGGCCGTCCGGCAGGACGACGAGGGCGCCGCGTCCGGAGGACAGGGTCGCGGCGACGGCCCGGGCGAGTTCCTCGCTCCACTCCGGTCCGGGCAGCGCGTTCCACACGGCCCGTGGGGCGCCCCCGGCGGCCAGCGCCCGCAGGAACCCGGGCCCCTGCTCGTAGCGCGCCCAGGAGCCCGGCGCGGGCGCCTCGGGGGGCGGCAGCGGGTCGGGCGAGGGGCGCTTCTCGGCGCGGGCGTTGCGCGGGGGCACCGCGAGCTGGAGGACGTCGGCGACGCTGCCGGCGTAGCGGTCGGCGACGGAGCGGGCGAGGCCGAGCAGTTCCTCGCTGAGGACGGGCTCGGGCGAGACCACCTGGGCGAGCGCCGCGAGGGGACCGGAGTAGTCGGAGTCGGCGCGCCGCTCGACGAGGAAGCCGTCGATCAGTCCGCCGCCCTCGCGCCGCCCGTCGCGGACCCGGTGCCGTCCGGCGCCGAAGCGCACGCGGACGCGGACGCCCGGCTGCGCGTCGGCGTCCAGTTCCTCGGGCACGGCGTAGTCGAAGTAGCGGTCGAGGTGCAGGACGCCCTTGTCGACGAGGACCCGGGCGACCGGCAGCGACGCGGCGAGCGCGGCGCCCCGCCAGGTCCGGGGCTTGGCGCGGGGCACGCGGGCCGTGCGCACGGTCTCCCGGATGAGCGCGAGCTGTTCCGGCGGTGCGTCCCGCGCATCGCCGTCCGGCCGGCCGTTCTCGCTGCTCACGCTTGCATTCTTACCAAACGGCACTGACAGTCGGCGGCCCCGAGGCCGCCCCGTCACCGGCCCGCCCTCCCGGCCGGGGCGCCACCGCCATGCCGAGCGCCGGGCCGACGCGCCGGGCCGAGCGCCGGACCGAGCGCCCCGGGCCGACGCGCCGGGGCCCGGCACCCCTGCGGTGGGATGCCGGGCCCCGGCGGACGCGGCGGACGCGGCGGGCGGGCGAGGGCTAGAGCCCCGCGGCCTTGCGCAGCTCGTCGACGCGGTCGGTGCGCTCCCAGGTGAAGTCGGGCAGCTCACGGCCGAAGTGGCCGTAGGCGGCGGTCTGGGAGTAGATCGGGCGGAGCAGGTTCAGGTCGCGGATGATCGCGGCCGGGCGCAGGTCGAAGACCTCGTCGATGGCCCGCTCGATGCGGTCGGTGTCGACCTTGGCGGTGCCGAAGGTCTCCACGAACAGGCCGACCGGCTCCGCCTTGCCGATGGCGTACGCCACCTGGACCTCGCAGCGCGCCGCCAGGCCGGCCGCGACCACGTTCTTGGCGACCCAGCGCATGGCGTACGCCGCGGAGCGGTCCACCTTGGACGGGTCCTTGCCGGAGAAGGCGCCGCCGCCGTGGCGGGCCATGCCGCCGTAGGTGTCGATGATGATCTTGCGGCCGGTCAGGCCGGCGTCGCCCATCGGGCCGCCGATCTCGAAGCGGCCGGTGGGGTTGACCAGCAGCCGGTAGTTCTCCGTGTCCAGCTTGATGCCCTCGTCGAGCAGCGCCTTCAGCTCCGGCTCCACGACGAACTCGCGGATGTCGGGGGCCAGCAGCGACTCCAGGTCGATGTCGCTGGCGTGCTGGGAGGAGACCACGACGGTGTCCAGGCGGACGGCCTTGTCGCCGTCGTACTCGATGGTGACCTGGGTCTTGCCGTCGGGGCGGAGGTAGGGGATCGTGCCGTTCTTGCGCACGTCGGACAGGCGCTTGGCCAGGCGGTGCGCGAGGAAGACGGGCAGCGGCATCAGCGTCGGCGTCTCGTCCGTCGCGTAGCCGAACATCAGGCCCTGGTCGCCGGCGCCCTGCCGGTCGAGTTCGTCGTCGTCGCCCTCTACGCGGGTCTCGTAGGCCGTGTCGACGCCCTGCGCAATGTCCGGGGACTGCGAGCCGATCGACACCGAGACGCCGCAGGAGGCCCCGTCGAAGCCCTTCTTCGACGAGTCGTAGCCGATCTCGAGGATCTTGTTGCGGACCAGCGTCGCGATGTCCGCGTACGTCTTGGTCGTGACCTCGCCGGCGACGTGCACCAGTCCGGTCGTGATCAGGGTCTCGACGGCGACGCGGGAGGTGGGGTCCTCACGCAGGAGGGCGTCGAGGATGGTGTCGCTGATCTGGTCAGCGATCTTGTCGGGGTGACCCTCGGTCACGGACTCCGAGGTGAACAGACGACGGGACACGATGCTCCCTGGGGTTGCAGCGGCTGCTGGCTGATCATGGGCGGACGGCGGGGGCTGCACCCGGCGCCGTCCGTCGGACAGTTTATCGGTCGCACTCGGCCGCGGGTCATGCCGTCTCGCCTCTCGGGAGTGCTGTGACCTGCGGCACGGGCATTCTGCCCGCAGCCGGGGGCGGTTGACCAGATGCGCCACGCCCGCGCACGGGGCCTTTCGAGACAGCCCCGGGCGCCGGAGCGCCCTCAGGCGAGCCGGCGGGCCACGAGGTCCCACACGGTGTCGGCCAGGGCCTCCTTGGGTCCGTGTGCCACGGGCGTCTCGCTGCCGTCGGCGCCGAGCACCACGGCCTCGTTCTCCTCCGAGCCGAAGGTGCGGCGCTCGCCCACCTCGTTGACCACCAGCAGGTCGCAGCCCTTGCGCTTCAGCTTGGCGCGGCCGTTGGCGAGGACGTCGTCGGTCTCGGCGGCGAAGCCCACGACCACCTGGCCGGGGCGGGCCCGGTCGGCGGCGATCTCGGCGAGCACGTCGGGGTTGCGGACCAGGGCGACGGGTTCCGGCTCCCGGCCGTCCTGCTTCTTGATCTTTCCGGCGGCGTAGGCGGCCGGGCGGAAGTCGGCGACCGCCGCCGCCATCACCACCGCGTCGGCGTCCGCGGCCGCCCGGAGCACCGCCTCGCGCAGTTCCAGGGCCGTGCCGACCGGCACCACGTCCACCCCGGCCGGGTCGGGCAGGGCGGCGTTGGCGGCGACGAGCGTCACCCGGGCGCCCCGGGCGGCGGCGGTGCGGGCGAGGGCGTAGCCCTGCTTGCCGGAGGAGCGGTTGCCGAGGAAGCGGACGGGGTCGAGCGGCTCCCGGGTGCCGCCGGCGCTGACGACGACGTGCCGGCCGGCGAGGTCGGGGCCGACGGTGCCGCGGGCGAGGACCCGGCGGCAGACCTCGAAGATCTCGCCGGGGTCGGGCAGCCGGCCCTTGCCGGTGTCGACGCCGGTGAGGCGGCCGACGGCCGGCTCGATGACGACGGCGCCGCGCGCGCGGAGGGTCGCCACGTTGTCCTGGGTGGCGGGGTGCTCCCACATCTCGGTGTGCATGGCGGGGGCGAAGACCACCGGGCAGCGGGCGGTGAGCAGGGTGTTGGTGAGCAGGTCGTCGGCCAGGCCGTGGGCGGCCCGGGCCAGCGTGTCGGCCGTGGCCGGGGCGACGACCACCAGGTCGGCGTGCTGGCCGATGCGGACGTGCGGCACCTCGTGCACGTCGTCCCACACCTCGGTGGACACCGGGTTGCCGGACAGCGCGGACCAGGTGGCGGCGCCGACGAAGTGCAGGGCGGAGGCGGTGGGCACGACCCGGACGTCGTGCCCGGACTCGGTCAGCCTCCGCAGCAGCTCGCACGCCTTGTAGGCGGCGATGCCGCCGCTGACGCCCAGGACGACCTTCGGCTTGTCCACCGTCTCTCCCCGATCTGGAAAACGTACGACCCCATGACACACCACAGACCCGGCAGGCACCCTGCCGGGTCTGTGGTGACGCCTACTGAATGCGGCACCGCCCGCTTACTGACCGGGGCCCTCGACGGCCTCGGAGGTCAGCAGTCCCGCGTTGATCTCGCGCAGCGCGATCGAGAGCGGCTTCTCGTGGACGTGGGTGTCGACGAGGGGACCGACGTACTCGAGGAGGCCCTCGCCGAGCTGCGAGTAGTACGCGTTGATCTGGCGGGCCCGCTTGGCCGCGTAGATCACGAGGCTGTACTTCGAGTCGGTGGCCTCGAGGAGCTCGTCGATCGGCGGGTTGATGATGCCCTCGGGCGCGGAGATGGAAGAGGACACGCTCTACCTTCCGATGGATGGGAAAGATGCTGTACGGGTGATCACTGGATGATCACTGAACGATCGCTCAGGATCACTCGACGTTCATCAAGGCTAGCAGCTCGCGGGCCACGTCCTCGACGGAGGTGTTGACCAGGGTCGCGTCGAACTCCGGTTCCGCCGCCAGCTCGGTCTTCGCGGCCAGCAGGCGGCGCTCGATGACCTCGGGCGACTCGGTGCCCCGGCCGGTGAGCCGGCGCACCAGCTCCTCCCAGGAGGGAGGGGCCAGGAAGACCAGCCGGGCCTCGCGCATCGTCTCGCGGACCTGCCGGGCGCCCTGGAGGTCGATCTCCAGCAGGACGGGCACGCCCGCCTCCAGGCGCTCCAGCACGGCCGCGCGGGGCGTGCCGTAGCGGTTGCCGGCGAACTCGGCCCACTCCAGCAGCTCGCCGTTGGCGATCAGCTTGTCCATCTCCTCGTCGCTGACGAAGTAGTACTGGACGCCGTGCTGTTCGCCGGGGCGGGGCTTGCGGGTCGTCGCCGAGACCGAGAGCCAGACCTCGGGGTGTTCGTTGCGCATATGGGCGACGACCGTGCTCTTGCCGACCCCGGAGGGGCCGGAGAGCACGGTCAGCCGCGGACCTGCGTCCGGGGGTTCGGGGGTGGTCCCCCGGGGTGTTGCTGCCATACGGCGATTATTCCAGCTGTCCCCCACTGCCCGGGACTCAGGAGCCGGTGCTGCCGAACTCCCGCTCCAGGGACGCGATCTGGTTGGAGCCGAGACCCCGCACGCGGCGGCTCTCGGAGATGCCCAGACGCTCCATGATCTGCTTGGCACGGACTTTCCCGACGCCGGGCAGGGACTCGAGCAGGGCGGAGACCTTCATCTTGCCGATGACGTCGTTCTCCTGGCCCTGCTTGATGACCTCGTGGAGGGAGGCGCCGGAGTGCTTGAGTCGATTCTTGACCTCGGCCCGCTCCCGGCGAGCCGCGGCGGCCTTTTCGAGCGCGGCTGCGCGCTGTTCAGGGGTAAGGGGCGGAAGAGCCACGCCTACGTCACCTCGGATGTCGAACTGTCGGATACGGACCGGTGAGGAACCTAGTCGCCCCACACCTGGGGAGCCACGAGCAACACGCTTGCCCGTTCACTCTGCGTCGGAGACTAGCGGCCAACTCGGCCAGAGTCAGCGAGAACAGCGGAAAAGTCCAGGTCAGCTCTCGCGAGAGCCGACATTTCGGGCAAAACGCACGGGATTTGTGGATGTCTCCAGGTCACTGCCCCTCACGGAACCCCTCGTCGGGAGCCCGGCCGGACGCGACCGCGGTCCTGATCTCCTCCGCGAAACGGTCCGCGGCGTCACGCAGCGCGACCACGTCGGCACCGTGGCGCAGCACGCCCCGGCTGACGTTCGGCACGACGTTGCGCACCGCGCTCCCGAACACCGCCGGCAGGTCGGCCGCCGTGGCCCCCTGCGCGCCGATGCCGGGGGCCAGCAGCGGGCCGTTGACGTCCAGGTCGTAAGCGGCGAGATCGCCGAGGGTGGCGCCGACCACCGCGCCGAAGGAGCCCAGCGGCTCCTGACCGGCGTTCTCGGCGGCGAGGTGCCCCAGCACGGTGGCCGCGACCGTCCGGCCGTCGGCGCGCACCGCGTGCTGCACCTCCTGGCCCTCCGGGTTGGAGGTGAGCGCGAGCACGAACAGGCCGGTGCCGTTCTCCCGGGCCAGCGCGACCGCCGGGGCGAGGGAGCCGTAGCCGAGGTACGGGGAGACGGTGAGCGCGTCGGAGAACAGCGGGGCGCCCTTCGCCAGGAACGACTCGGCGTAGGCGGCCATGGTGGAGCCGATGTCACCGCGCTTGGCGTCCATGACGACCAGCGCGCCGGCCTCCCGGGCCTCGCGCACCGTCCGCTCCAGCACGGCCACGCCCCGGGAGCCGAACCGCTCGAAGAACGCGCTCTGCGGCTTCAGCACGGCCACCCGGTCCGCGACCGCCTCGACGACGGTGCGGCTGAACCGCTCCAGGCCGCCGACGTCGTCGTTCAGTCCCCACTGGGCCAGCAGGGAGGCGTGCGGGTCGATGCCGACGCACAGCGGGCCGCGCTCGTCCATCGCCCGGCGCAGCCGCGCGCCGAAGGGCTCGAGTCCGCTCATGCGGTCCTCCTCACGTCGGCGCCCACCGCGTCGGCGAGCGTGTCGTAGGGGCTCGTGCGCAGCCGTGCGGCCAGCCCCCTGGTCAGGCCGCGGCACCAGAAGGGGCCCCGGTAGACGAGCGCGCTGTAGCCCTGGACCAGCGTGGCGCCGGCCAGGATGCGCTGCCAGGCGTCCTCGGCGGTCTCGATGCCGCCGACGCCCACCAGGGTGATGCGGTCGCCCACGCGCGCGTAGAGCCGTCGCAGCACCTGGAGGGAGCGCTCCTTCAGCGGCGCGCCGGACAGGCCGCCGGTCTCCTGCACGAGCGTCTCGTCGGAGCGCAGGCCGAGGCCGTCGCGGGCGATGGTGGTGTTGGTGGCGATGATCCCGTCCAGGCCGAGCTCCACGGCCAGGTCGGCGACCGCGTCGATGTCCTCGTCGGCGAGGTCCGGCGCGATCTTGACCAGCAGCGGCACCCGGCGGGCCGGGACCGCCCGGTCGGCGGCCTCGCGGACGGCGGTCAGCAGCGGGCGCAGGTGGCCGACGGCCTGGAGGTCGCGCAGACCGGGCGTGTTCGGCGAGGAGACGTTGACCACCAGGTAGTCCGCGTGCGGTGCCAGGCGCTCGGCCGACGTCACGTAGTCGGCGACGGCCTCGGCCTCGGGGACCACCTTGGTCTTGCCGATGTTGACCCCGACGACCGTGCGGAAGACGGGGGTGCGGGAGGCCAGCCGGGCGGCCACGGCCAGCGAGCCCTCGTTGTTGAAGCCCATGCGGTTGATCAGGGCCCGGTCCGGCACCAGCCGGAACAGCCGCTGCGGCGGGTTGCCGGGCTGCGGCTCGCCCGTCACCGTGCCGATCTCGACGTGGTCGAAGCCGAGCATGGCCATGCCGTCGATCCCGACGGCGTTCTTGTCGAACCCGGCCGCGAGCCCCACGGGGCTGTGCAGGCGCAGCCCGAGGGCCTCGGTGCGCAGCTCCCGGTGGCGGGGGGCGAGCACGGCGGCCACCAGGGTGCGCAGCACCGGCACGCCCGCCACCCGGCGGATCCAGCGGAAGGCCAGGTGGTGCGCCCGCTCCGGGTCCATGCGCTGGAAGAGGAGGCGGAAGAAGAGGTCGTACATCGTCGTGGGTGTCCCAGGTGTCCTCATGAGGAGGGGGACACCGTGTGGACGGTGTCCCCCTCTTCCGGCTAGTCGCGGGCGGCGGTCAGGTGTTCCGCGTGTTCCTGGAGGGAACGGACGCCCACCTCGCCCCGGTGCAGGGCGTCGATGCCCTGGACGGCGGCGGCGAGCGCCTGCACCGTGGTCAGGCAGGGCACCGAGCGCGCCACGGCCGCGGTGCGGATGTCGTAGCCGTCGAGGCGGCCGCCGGTGCCGTAGGGGGTGTTGACGATGAGGTCGACCTCGCCGTCGTGGATGAGCTGGACGATGGTCTTCTCGCCGTTCGGTCCGGTGCCCTCGGACTGCTTGCGCACGACGGTGGCGTGGATGCCGTTGCGCTTGAGGACCTCGGCGGTGCCGGAGGTGGCGAGCAGTTCGAAGCCGTGGGCGACCAGCTCGCGCGCCGGGAAGATCATCGACCGCTTGTCGCGGTTGGCGACCGAGATGAACGCCCGGCCCTTGGTGGGCAGCGGCCCGTAGGCGCCCGCCTGCGACTTGGCGTAGGCGGTGCCGAAGACCGAGTCGATGCCCATGACCTCGCCGGTGGAGCGCATCTCCGGGCCGAGGACGGTGTCGACGCCCCGGCCGTGGATGTCCCGGAAGCGGGTCCAGGGCAGCACGGCCTCCTTGACGGAGATCGGCGCGTCCAGCGGGAGTTCGCCGCCGTCGCCGGTGGCCGGGAGCAGGCCCTCGGCGCGCAGTTCGGCGATGGTGGCGCCCAGCGAGATCCGCGCGGCGGCCTTGGCGAGCGGCACCGCGGTCGCCTTCGAGGTGAAGGGGACGGTGCGCGAGGCGCGCGGGTTGGCCTCCAGGACGTACAGGATGTCGCCGGAGAGGGCGAACTGGATGTTGATCAGCCCGCGCACGCCGACGCCGCGCGCGATGCCCTCGGTGGAGGCGCGCAGCCGCTTGATGTCGTAGCCGCCGAGGGTGATCGGGGGCAGGGCGCACGCCGAGTCGCCGGAGTGGATGCCGGCCTCCTCGATGTGCTCCATGACACCGCCGAGGTACAGCTCCTCGCCGTCGTACAGGGCGTCCACGTCGATCTCGACGGCGTCGTCGAGGAAGCGGTCGACCAGTACCGGCCGGTCGGGGCTGATCTCCGTCGACTCGGCGATGTAGGACTCCAGCCGGGTCTCGTCGTAGACGATCTCCATGCCGCGTCCGCCGAGCACGTAGGACGGCCGCACGAGGACCGGGTAGCCGATCTCGTCGGCGATGGCCTTGGCCTCGGCGAAGGCGGTGGCGGTGCCGTGCTTGGGGGCGGGCAGGCCGGCCTCCTTCAGCACGCGGCCGAAGGCGCCGCGGTCCTCGGCGGCGTGGATGGCCTCCGGCGGGGTGCCGACGATGGGCACGCCGTTGTCCTTGAGCGCCTGGGCGAGGCCGAGCGGGGTCTGCCCGCCGAGCTGGACGACGACGCCCGCGACCGGGCCGGCCTGCTGCTCGGCGTGGACGATCTCCAGGACGTCCTCCAGGGTGAGCGGCTCGAAGTAGAGCCGGTCGGAGGTGTCGTAGTCGGTGGAGACGGTCTCCGGGTTGCAGTTGACCATCACGGTCTCGTACCCGGCGTCGGACAGCGCGAAGGAGGCGTGGACGCAGGAGTAGTCGAACTCGATGCCCTGGCCGATGCGGTTCGGGCCGGAGCCCAGGATGATGACGGCGGGCTTCTCGCGGGGCGCGACCTCGCTCTCCTCGTCGTAGGAGGAGTAGAAGTACGGGGTCCGCGCGGCGAACTCGGCGGCGCAGGTGTCGACCGTCTTGTAGACGGGCCGGATGCCCAGCACCTGGCGGACCTCGCGCACGACGTCCTCGCGCAGTCCGCGGATCTCGCCGATCTGCTGGTCGGAGAAGCCGTGCCGCTTGGCCTCGGCGATCAGCTCGCGGTTCAGTTCGGGGGCGGCGGCCAGGTCGTCGGCGATCTCCTTGAGGAGGAAGAGCTGGTCGACGAACCACGGGTCGATCCGGGTGGCCTCGAAGACCTCCTCGGGCGTGGCGCCCGCGCGGATGGCTCCCATGACGGCGTTGATCCGGCCGTCGGTGGGGCGGACCGCCTCGCGCAGCAGTTCGTCCTTGTCGCCGGGCTCGCCGACGAAGGTGAACTGGCTGCCCTTCTTCTCCAGCGAGCGCAGCGCCTTCTGGAACGCCTCGGTGAAGTTGCGGCCGATGGCCATGGCCTCGCCGACCGACTTCATGGTGGTGGTGAGGGTGGAGTCGGCGCTGGGGAACTTCTCGAAGGCGAACCGGGGGGCCTTGACGACGACGTAGTCGAGGGTCGGCTCGAAGGAGGCCGGCGTCTCGCGCGTGATGTCGTTGGGGATCTCGTCCAGGGTGTAGCCGACGGCCAGCTTGGCGGCGATCTTGGCGATCGGGAAGCCGGTGGCCTTGGAGGCGAGCGCGGAGGAGCGGGAGACCCGGGGGTTCATCTCGATGACGATGATCCGCCCGTCCTCGGGGTTCACCGCGAACTGGATGTTGCAGCCGCCGGTGTCGACGCCGACCTCGCGGATGACGGCGATGCCGATGTCCCGCAGGGTCTGGTACTCGCGGTCGGTGAGCGTCATGGCGGGGGCGACGGTGATGGAGTCGCCGGTGTGCACGCCCATGGGGTCGAAGTTCTCGATGGAGCAGACGACCACGACGTTGTCGTGCTTGTCGCGCATCAGCTCCAGCTCGTACTCCTTCCAGCCGAGGATGGACTCCTCCAGGAGCACCTCGGTGGTCGGCGAGAGGGTGAGGCCCTGGCCGGCGATGCGGCGCAGCTCGTCCTCGTCGTGGGCGAAGCCGGATCCGGCGCCGCCCATGGTGAAGGAGGGGCGGACCACGACCGGGTAGCCGCCGAGTTCCTCGACGCCCTTGAGGACGTCGTCCATGGAGTGGCAGATGTAGGAGCGGGCGGACTCGCCGTGGCCGATCTTACGGCGGACCTCCTCCACGACCTCCTTGAACAGGTCGCGGTCCTCGCCCTTGTGGATCGCCTCCACGTTGGCGCCGATCAGCTCGACGCCGTACTTCTCCAGGACGCCGTTGTCGTGCAGGGAGATGGCCGTGTTGAGGGCCGTCTGGCCGCCCAGGGTGGGCAGCAGGGCGTCCGGCCGCTCCTTGGCGATGATCTTCTCGACGAACTCGGGGGTGATCGGCTCGACGTAGGTGGCGTCGGCGATCTCCGGGTCGGTCATGATCGTCGCCGGGTTGGAGTTCACCAGGACGACCCGCAGGCCCTCGGCCTTGAGGACGCGGCACGCCTGGGTGCCGGAGTAGTCGAACTCGGCGGCCTGACCGATGACGATCGGGCCGGAGCCGATGACCAGGACGGACTGGATATCGGTGCGCTTAGGCACGCTGGCCCTCCATCAGGGAGACGAAGCGGTCGAACAGGTAGGCGGCGTCGTGCGGGCCCGCCGCCGCTTCGGGGTGGTACTGGACGCTGAAGGCCGGCCGGTCGAGCAGGCGCAGCCCCTCCACCACGTTGTCGTTGAGACACACGTGGGACACCTCGGCACGGCCGAACGGGGTGTCGGAGACCGTGTCGAGCGGGGCGTCGACGGCGAAGCCGTGGTTGTGCGAGGTGACCTCGACCTTGCCGGTGGCGCGGTCCTGCACGGGCTGGTTGATGCCGCGGTGGCCGTACTTCAGCTTGTAGGTGCCGAAGCCGAGGGCGCGGCCGAGGATCTGGTTGCCGAAGCAGATCCCGAACAGCGGGGTGCCGCGCTCCAGCACGCCCCGCATGACGGAGACGGCGTGGTCGGCGGTGGCGGGGTCGCCGGGACCGTTGGAGAAGAACACGCCGTCGGGGTCGACGGCGTACACGTCCTCGACGGTGGCGGTCGGGGGCAGGATGTGCACCTCGATGCCGCGCTGGGTCATGCGCTGCGCGGTCATGCCCTTGATGCCGAGGTCGATCGCGGCGACGGTGAACCGCTTCTCGCCCTCCGCGGGGACCACGTACGGCTCGCTGGTGGCGACCTCGGCGGCCAGGTCGGCGCCCTCCATCGCGGGCACCTCCCGCACGCCGGCGAGCAGCGCGGCGTCGTCGCGCACGGCGTCGCCGCTGAAGATGCCGACGCGCATGGCGCCCCGCTCGCGCAGGTGGCGGGTGAGGGCGCGGGTGTCGATGCCGCTGATGCCGACGATGCCCTGGGCGGACAGCTCGTCGTCCAGGGTGCGGCGGGAGCGCCAGTTGGAGGGCACCCGGGCGGGGTCGCGCACGACGTAGCCGGCGACCCAGATGCGCTGGGACTCGGGGTCGTCGTCGTTGACGCCGGTGTTGCCGACGTGCGGGGCAGTCATCACGACGACCTGGCGGTGGTAGGACGGGTCGGTGAGGGTCTCCTGGTAACCGGTCATGCCGGTGGAGAACACCGCTTCGCCGAAGGTCTCCCCCACCGCCCCGTAGGCACGGCCGCGGAAGATCCGGCCGTCCTCCAGGACGAGTACGGCGGGAACCCTGGCGGCTCCCCTGGTGGAGGTTGTCATCGTGCGCCTTCCGTCTTGGAGATCATGGTGTTGAGGGCCTCGACCCACTCGGTGTGCTCGGCCGCCCGGTCGGAGCGGAACCCGGAGTCGATGACCCGTTCGCCGTGGGCCCAGGTCACCACGAGCAGGCCGCCCTCGGTGAGGACCTTGCCGGCGATGCCCTTGTCGAGGCGGGCGCCGCGCAGGGCCGCGGCGGGGACGAAGAAGTCGCCTGCCCCGGGGCGGACGACGTCCAGCCCCGCCTCGGTGAGCGTGAGCTCGGCCCGGCTGCGGGCGCCCAGGCCGCGGGCCACGATGCGGTCGAGCCACTGGCCGGCGGTGGTGGAGCCGTGGTAGCGGCCGCTCATGGTCAGCAGCGCAGCGCCGGGGTCGTCCGGTGTCTCCGGCAGTTCGGGCAGGTCGCCCTGGAGGGTGCCGCGCCACTTCCAGCCCTCGCGCATCAGCCAGTAGAGGAAGGCGACGAAGAGGGCGAGGCCGACGATCCAGCCGATGCGGGCGGCCCAGTCGGTCACTTCCGCCGATTGCTTCTCGGCGGCCAGCAGGATTACAGAGGTCACGTGAGCTTCCCGTCGACGAGCGTGGCCTTGCCCCGGAGCCAGGTGTGGGTGACACGGCCCGGCAGCTCACGACCCTCGTAGGGGGTGTTGCGGCTGCGCGAGGCGAAGCCCGCGGGGTCCACGGATCCACGGTATGCCGAGTCGACGAGGACGAGGTTGGCGGGCTCACCGACCGAGACGGGGCGGCCGTGTCCGGCGGCCCGGCCGATCCGGGCGGGGGCGAAGGACATCCGGTCGGCGACGCCGGCCCAGTCCAGCAGGCCGGTGTCGACCATGGTCTCCTGCACCACCGACAGGGCGGTCTCCAGGCCGACCATGCCCATGGCGGCGGCGGCCCACTCGCAGTCCTTGTCCTCGTGCGGGTGCGGGGCGTGGTCGGTGGCGACGATGTCGATGGTGCCGTCGGCCAGCGCCTCGCGCAGGGCGAGCACGTCCCGCTCGGTGCGCAGCGGCGGGTTGACCTTGTAGACCGGGTTGTAGGTGCGCACCAGCTCGTCGGTGAGGAGCAGGTGGTGCGGGGTGACCTCGGCGGTGACGCGGATGCCGCGGGCCTTGGCCCAGCGGACGATCTCGACGGAGCCGGCGGTCGACAGGTGGCAGATGTGCACGCGGGAGCCGACGTGGTCGGCGAGCAGCACGTCCCGGGCGATGATCGCCTCCTCGGCGACCGCGGGCCAGCCGCCGAGCCCGAGTTCGGCGGAGACGACACCCTCGTTCATCTCGGCGCCCTCGGTGAGCCGGGGCTCCTGGGCGTGCTGGGCGACGACGCCGTCGAAGGCCTTCACGTACTCCAGGGCGCGGCGCATGATCACGGCGTCGTGGACGCACTTGCCGTCGTCGGAGAAGACGGTGACGCCGGCCGCCGACTCGTGCATGGCGCCCAGCTCGGCCAGCTGCTTCCCCTCCAGGCCGACGGTGACGGCGCCGACCGGCCGCACGTCGCAGTAGCCGTGCTCCTTGCCGAGCCGCCAGACCTGCTCGACGACACCGGCGGTGTCGGCGACGGGGAAGGTGTTGGCCATGGCGAACACGGCGGTGTAGCCGCCGCTCGCGGCGGCCCGGGTGCCGGTGAGGACGGTCTCGGAGTCCTCGCGGCCGGGCTCGCGCAGGTGGGTGTGCAGGTCGACGAGGCCGGGCAGCAGCACCTTGCCGTCGGCGTCCACGGTCTCGGCGCCCTCGGCGGACAGTCCGGTGCCGACCTCGGCGACGGTGCCGCCGTCGATCAGGACGTCCTGGGGCGGGCCGCCGAGCACCTTCGCACCGCGGATCAGGGTCTTGCTCATGGTCTTACTTCTCCTCCGTCGCGCGGGCGTGGGTGAGGGCGGGTTCGTTGCCGCCGAGCAGCAGGTAGAGGACGGCCATCCGGATGGACACGCCGTTGGCGACCTGCTCCACGACGGTGCAGCGGTCGGAGTCGGCGACGTCGGCGGTGATCTCCATGCCGCGGACCATCGGGCCGGGGTGCATCACGATGGCGTGGTCGGGCATCCGGCGCATGCGGTCGCCGTCGAGGCCGTAGCGCCGGGAGTACTCGCGCTCGGTCGGGAAGAACGCGGCGTTCATCCGCTCCCGCTGCACGCGCAGCAGCATCACGGCGTCGGACTTGGTGAGCGTGGAGTCGAGGTCGTAGGAGACCTCGCAGGGCCAGGTCTCGACGCCGACCGGGAGCAGGGTGGGCGGCGCGACGAGGGTGACCTCGGCGCCGAGGGTGTGCAGCAGGTCGACGTTGGAGCGGGCGACCCTGCTGTGCAGGATGTCGCCGACCAGGGTGATGCGACGTCCGCCGAGGTCCTTGCCCAGTCCGGCGTCCCGGCCGACCAGGCGGCGGCGCATGGTGAAGGCGTCCAGCAGGGCCTGGGTGGGGTGCTGGTGGGTGCCGTCGCCGGCGTTGACGACGGTGGCGTCGATCCAGCCGGAGGTGGCCAGCCGGTAGGGGGCGCCGGAGGCGCTGTGCCGGATGACGACCGCGTCGACGCCCATGGCCTCCAGGGTCTGGGCGGTGTCCTTGAGGGACTCGCCCTTGGAGACGCTGGAGCCCTTGGCGGTGAAGTTGATGACGTCCGCGGACAGCCGCTTCTCGGCGGCCTCGAAGGAGATCCGGGTCCGGGTGGAGTCCTCGAAGAAGAGGTTGACGACGGTGCGACCGCGCAGGGTGGGGAGTTTCTTGATCGGCCGGTCGGCGACCCGGGCCATCTCCTCGGCGGTGTCGAGGATCAGGACGGCGTCGTCGCGGGAGAGGTCGGCGGCCGAGATGAGATGACGCTGCATCTGTCAGGCTCCGTAAGACAGTTCATGCGGAAAAGGCGGGGAAGTCAGGCGATTCGGGCAGCCGGGGGCGCGGGAGGGCGGCATGTGCCCGCACGCGCGCCGACGGGCGTGCCGAAGCGCTACTGGGCGGTCTGCTTCGCGCCGAGCAGCACGGTGTCGCGACCGTCCTCCTCGGCGACCAGGACCTTGACCGTCTCCCGCAGCGACGTGGGGAGGTTCTTGCCGACGTAGTCGGCGCGAATGGGCAGTTCGCGGTGGCCGCGGTCGACGAGCACGGCGAGCTGCACCGCGCGCGGGCGCCCGATGTCGTTCAGCGCGTCGAGGGCGGCGCGGATGGTGCGGCCGGAGAAGAGCACGTCGTCGACGAGGACGACCAGGCGGCCGTCGATGCCGTCCGCGGGGATCTCGGTGCGAGCCAGCGCGCGCGGGGGGTGCATGCGCAGGTCGTCGCGGTACATGGTGATGTCGAGCGAGCCGACCGGGACCTTGCGCTCGGTGATCTGCTCCAGCTTGGCGGCCAGCCGCTGGGCGAGGAAGACACCCCGCGTCGGGATGCCGAGGAGCACCACGTCGTCGGCGCCCTTGGCGCGCTCGACGATCTCGTGGGCGATGCGGGTCAGGACCCGCGCGATGTCGGGGCCTTCGAGAACGGGCCGCCCGCCGGGGGGCGCGTCCTGCTGTTCGTCCATGGGAAACGGACCTCCTTCTCCGCCTCACGGGACGGACCTTAAAGGACGTCGGATGTGCGGCCCTACGCTATCAGGTGCCGCTCGCGGGCCGTCACGCGCCCCGATCCCGCCGCGATCACCCCCGGGCCGCCCCTGAATCACCCGTTCGGAGCAACCGGCGACGATTACCACGGAAGCGTCGGGGTGGACCATTCGGCTTGACGGGCGAGAGTAACGCTGCGTAACCTCACAGTGAGTTACCAGCCGCGCGGCCCGGAATCCAGACCGGACGCGTAGACACAGTGCCGGGGAGCTATATGTCCAGCGAATACGCCAAACAGCTCGGGGCCAAGCTCCGGGCGATCCGCACCCAGCAGGGCCTTTCCCTCCACGGTGTCGAGGAGAAGTCCCAGGGACGCTGGAAGGCGGTCGTGGTCGGGTCCTACGAGCGCGGTGACCGCGCCGTGACCGTGCAGCGCCTCGCGGAGCTGGCGGACTTCTACGGCGTGCCGGTGCAGGAGCTGCTGCCCGGTACCACCCCCGGCGGTGCCGCCGAGCCGCCGCCCAAGCTGGTCCTGGACCTGGAGCGGCTGGCCACGGTGCCGGCCGAGAAGGCGGGTCCCCTGCAGCGCTACGCGGCGACGATCCAGTCGCAGCGCGGCGACTACAACGGCAAGGTGCTCTCGATCCGCCAGGACGACCTGCGCACCCTCGCCGTCATCTACGACCAGTCGCCGTCGGTCCTCACCGAGCAGCTGATCAGCTGGGGCGTGCTGGACGCGGACGCGCGGCGCGCGGTCGCGGTGCACGAGGAGAACTGATCGGCGACGCGCCGCGCGCGTTGAGGAGAAACGTACCGCCGGGGCGGCTGGAACCCTCTCACAGGGTTCCAGCCGCCCCGGCGGTTTTCGTGACGGGGTGCGGCCCCGGGGCCCGCAGCAGGCGCGGAGGGGCCGGAAGCGCCCCTGCCCCTGCCCCGGCCACACCCTGGGCCCTCGCAGGGCGTGTACCCGACCGGCCGCGCCCGCGCCCCCGGCATGCGAACGGCCCGCGGCGCCCTGCCGGGCCGCGGGCCGTCGATGGCTGAGCGGGCGGTGCCCGACGCCGGGTGGGAAACCCGCTCCGGCTGCCGGTACCGCCTAGTCGCGGCGCAGCGAGGGCTTGAGTTCCTTGAGCCGGCCGAGCAGGCCGTTGACGAACGACGGCGACTCGTCGGTGGAGAACTCCTTGGCCAGCTGCACCATCTCGTCCAGGACCACCGCGTCCGGCGTCCCGTCGACCCAGAGCAGCTCGTAGGCGCCGAGGCGGAGGATGCTGCGGTCGACGACGGGCATGCGGTCGAGCGTCCAGCCGACCGAGTACTGGGAGATCAGCTCGTCGATGCGCTGCGCGTGCTCCGCGTAGCCCTCGACCAGCTGCATCGTGTACTCGCTCACCGGCGGCTGCCGGGTGTCGGTCCGGGAGTGCCGGATCCAGTCCGCGAGGACCGTCAGGACGTCGGCACCGCGCTGGTCGCCCTCGAAGATGATCTGGAAGGCGCGCTTGCGGGCCGTGTTGCGGGCAGCCACGGTTAGCCGTTCACCCGGCCGAGGTAGTCGCTGCTGCGGGTGTCGACCTTGATCTTCTCGCCGGTGACGATGAAGAGCGGGACCTGGATCTGGTGGCCGGTCTCCAGCGTGGCGGGCTTGGTGCCGCCGGTGGAGCGGTCGCCCTGCACGCCGGGCTCGGTCTCCTTGACGGTCAGCTCGACGGCGGCCGGCAGCTCGACGGAGAGCACCTCGCCCTCGTGCGTGGCCACGGTGGCCTCGAAGCCCTCGACGAGGAAGTGGGCGGCGTCGCCGACGACCTTGCGGTCGATGTGCAGCTGGTCGTAGGTCTCCATGTCCATGAAGACGAAGTAGTCGCCGTCCATGTAGGAGAACTGCATGTCGCGCTTGTCGACGGTGGCCGTTTCGACCTTGACGCCGGCGTTGAAGGTCTTGTCGACGGTCTTGCCGGACAGCACGTTCTTCAGCTTGGTGCGCACGAAGGCCGGGCCCTTGCCGGGCTTGACGTGCTGGAACTCGACGACGGACCAGAGCTGGCCGCCTTCCAGCTTGAGCACCATGCCGTTCTTGAGGTCGTTCGTGGAAGCCACGTTGCGGAATCTCCTGGACTGACGTGAGACGACCCGGGGCAGGCACTCGACGCGGCTACAGCGCGAGCAGCTCCTTGGTCGTGATGGTGAGTAGCTCGGGTCCGCCGTCCGCCTCGGGGCGCACGACGAGCGTGTCATCGATCCGGACACCGCCCCGGCCGGGGAGGTGGACCCCCGGTTCGACGGTGACCGGCACGCAAGCGTCCAGTTTACCCATGGCCGCGGGGCCCAACTGAGGGTCCTCGTCGATTTCCAGTCCGACCCCGTGACCGGTGAGCTCGGGGAGGGCCTCCGCGTACCCGGCGGCGTCCAGGACCTGGCGTGCGGCGTGGTCCACGTCGCGGCAGGCGGCACCGGGCACGAGGGCCTCCCGGCCCGCCCGCTGGGCTGCGAACACGAGGTCGTACAGCTCGATCTGCCAGGCCGCCGGAGCGGTGCCGATGACGAACGTGCGGCCGATCTCGCAGCGGTAGCCGCGGTAGGCGGCGCCCAGGCAGACGGAGAGGAAGTCGCCCTCCTCCACCCGGCGGTCGGTGGGCCGGTGGCCGCGCCGTCCGGCGTGCGGGCCGGTGGCGACCGAGGTGGGGAAGGCCGGGCCGTCGGCCCCGTGGTCGACGAGGCGGCGCTCCAGCTCCAGGGCGAGGTGCCGTTCGGTGCGGCCGACGAGGATGGACTCCAGCAGCTCGCCGAGGGCCTGGTCGGTGATCTCGGCGCCGATGCGCAGGCAGGAGATCTCCTCCTCGTCCTTGATCACGCGCAGCTGTTCCACGGCACCGCCCACGTCGGCCAGGCGCAGGCCGGGTGCGGCGGATCCGAGGGCGCGGTGGCGGGCGACGGTGAGGTGGTGCTCCTCCACGGCGAGGGCGTCGGCGCCCTGGCCGGCCGCGAGCGCGGTGGCCGCGACCGCGGGGTCGCCCGCGCCGCCGGGCACCACGTGCCGGCGCAGCGACTCGTCCGGCCGGGCCTGCGGGGACCGGTCCTCGGGCGGGCCGGCGCAGACCAGGAGGTCCTCGGCCGGGCCCAGCAGGAGCACCGCGCCCGCGGGCGCGGCACCCGCGAGGTAGCGCACATTGGCGGGCCGGGAGACGAGCGCCGCCGCGCTGCCCCCCGCGTTGCAGCAATCCCTGAGCCGCGCCCGGCGGGCCGCGTACACCTCTGACATGCCCCGAGCCTATGAGCGCGGGCCGGATGCCGCCGGTCGGGAGGGGCCGTGCGGGGGCCGCCGGGGCGGGCCCCCAGGTGGGGCGGCCGGGGCGGCCGACCGTCCGGGTGAGGTGCGGCCCCCGGGGCCCGCTACGCGGTCGAGGTCACCAGGCCGGCGGGCTGGCGAGGGAGCGGGCGAGGACGTCGTCCAGGAGCTTGGCGGTCTCCGGGATGCCGAGCTGGGAGTTGTCGATGATGGGCAGCCCGGAGCCGTACCAGCCGGCCATGCGGCCGTGGATGCGGGCGACCTCCTCGTCGCTGAGGCGGCGGTTCCCGCTGCGCTCGGCGTTGCGCTCCAGGACGACGTCCAGCCCGGGCAGCAGGACGACGGGCAGCAGTCCGGGACCCACGTGCCGCTTCCAGCCGCCGAGGCCCACCACGGGGCGGTCGGGGAAGACGGCGTCGTCGAGGATGCAGGAGATGCCGTTGGCGAGGAAGTTGCGCGCGGCGAAGCCGCAGGTGCGGCGGGCCAGGCGGTACTGGGCCTCGGAGTTGTCGTTCCACCCGGTCTGCGGGTCGGCGAACCCGGAGCGGACCCATTCCCGTACGTCGTCCAGGCTGATGTGGGCGGTCGGCACCCGGCGGTGGTCCGCCCAGTACTTGGCCACGCTGGTCTTGCCGGCCCCCGCGGGGCCTATGAGCAGGACCGCGATGGCCGTCGCCGAGGGATCGGCGGGCGCCGCGGCGGTCTGCGGCGGGACGGCGACCGGGGCGCCGGGGGGCAGCTGCATGTGGCCCGTGGTGTCCGGCGGCGGCGCGACGGAGGCGTGCCGGGGGCCCGGGGCGGGCTGGGGGGCCGGGGCGTGCGGGGCCGGTCCCGGCGGGGGCACGGGGTAGCCCGGCGGCGGGGGCGGCGCGGGGGCGGGCGGGGGGCCCTGGTGCGCTCCCGGGTGGGGCCCGGGGTGGTGTGCGGCCGGTGACCAGCCGCCGGCCGGTCCGTGCCCCTGATGATGGGGCGGCGGCAGCGGAGAACCCACTGCGTGCTGCATCCGGTGCCACTCCGTCTCGTACAGGCGATGGGCGCTGACAGCAGGGGGTACCCCGCTGGCCCACAGACTAAAGGCATGGGCACCGCCGTTCGAACAGGACCGCCCCCAGCCGTTGTTGTGGCAACGGCCGGGGGCGGTCCGGAGTGCCCGCTTCCCGTGGGAGATGTTCCGGTGGGCGGCGGGGCCCGCCGGGGCTGCCGGGCCCGCCGTCCGGGTGGGCGCGGACGGCGGAGCCGGCGGGTGCTGCTCCGCGGCCCGGCGGATGCTGCTCCGCGGCCCGGCGGATGCTGCTCCGCGGGTTCCGCGGGTGCTACTCCCCCACCTCGCCGTAGGCGGCGAGCAGGACGGCCGGGTCGGGCCCCTCCAGGACGGTGGGCTTGGCGAGGCCGTCGAGGACGATGAAGCGCAGCAGGTCGCCGCGGGACTTCTTGTCGACCTTCATGGTCTCCAGCAGCCGCGGCCACTGGTCGTGGCGGTAGTGCAGCGGCAGTCCGACGGACTGGAGGACCGTGCGGTGGCGGTCGGCGGTGGCGTCGTCCAGGCGGCCGGCGAGGCGGCCGAGTTCGGCGGCGAAGTGCATGCCGACCGAGACCGCGGCGCCGTGGCGCCACTTGTAGCGCTCGTTCTTCTCGATGGCGTGGCCGAGCGTGTGGCCGTAGTTGAGGATCTCCCGGCGGCCGGACTCCTTGAGGTCCTCGGAGACGACGTCGGCCTTGACCCGGATGGACCGCTCGATGAGTTCGGCGGTGTGCGGACCGGCGGGGGTGCGGGCGGCCTGCGGGTCGGCCTCGATGAGGTCCAGGATCACCGGGTCGGCGATGAAGCCGGCCTTGATGACCTCGGCCAGGCCCGAGACGTAGTCGTTGACGGAGAGCGAGTCCAGCGCGGCCAGGTCGCACAGCACACCGGCGGGCGGGTGGAAGGCGCCCACGAGGTTCTTGCCCTCGGCGGTGTTGATGCCGGTCTTCCCGCCGACGGCGGCGTCGACCATGGCGAGCACCGTGGTGGGGACGGCGATCCAGCGCACGCCGCGCAGCCAGGTGGCGGCGACGAACCCGGCCAGGTCGGTGGTGGCCCCGCCGCCCACGCCGACGATGACGTCGGTGCGGGTGAACCCGGACTGGCCCAGTGCCTTCCAGCAGTAGGCGGCGACCTCGGCGGTCTTGGCCTCCTCGGCGTTGGGCACCTGGATCGCGATCGCCTCGTAGCCCTGCTCCGCCAGGTCGGCGCGGAGCGCCTCCCCGGTCTCGTCGAGGGCCTCGGGGTGCAGCACGGCGACCCGCTTGGCCCGGTCGCCGACCAGCCCGGCGAGTTCGCCGAGGAGCTGCCGGCCCACCAGGACGTCGTAGGGTTCGGTTCCGGCGGTGCCGCCGATGGCGATGCGGGTCACGGCCTCGCTGCTCATGCTTGCTTCAACTCCAGTGCGTCCAGGACGGCTTCGGTGACCTCTTCGGGCGTACGGCCGTCGGTCGGGACGACGGCCGTGGCGACCTCCTCGTACAAATGCCGCCGGGCCTCCATCAGCTCCCGCCACTGCTTGCGCGGGTTGACCGCGAGCAGCGGGCGGGCGGTGTTCAGGCCGGTGCGCCGGACCGCCTCCTCGACGTCCATCGAGAGGTAGACGACCCGCTGCGCGGCGAGCAGGGCGCGGGTGCCGGGGTCGAGGACGGCACCGCCGCCGAGCGACAGCACACCGTCGTGGCCCTCCAGGGCCGCCCGCACGGCGTCCTTCTCCAGGGCGCGGAAGGCGTCCTCGCCCTCGTCGACGAAGATGTCGGCGATGCTGCGGCCCTGCGCGGCGACGATGTCGTCGTCGGTGTCGCGGTGACCGACGCCGAGACGGTCGGCCAGCAGCCGGCCCACGGTGGACTTGCCCACGCCCATCGGGCCGACCAGGACGATCCGCGGGCTCACCGGACGGCCAGCGCGTCGAGGTAGGAGCGCACGTTGCGGCGGGTCTCGGGGACGCTGTCGCCGCCGAACTTCTCCGCGACCGCGTCCGCCAGCACCAGCGCCACCATCGCCTCGGCGACGATCCCGGCGGCCGGCACCGCGCACACGTCGGAGCGCTGGTGGTGGGCCGCCGCCTCCTCGCCGGTGGCCACGTCCACCGTGCGCAGCGCCCGGGGCACGGTCGCGATCGGCTTCATCGCCGCGCGCACCCGCAGCAGCTCGCCGGTGCTCAGCCCGCCCTCGGTGCCGCCGGACCGGCCGGTGGCGCGCTTGATGCCGTCGTCGGTGGCGAGGATCTCGTCGTGCGCCTTCGAGCCGGGCACCCGGGCCAGGTCGAAGCCGTCGCCGACCTCCACGCCCTTGATGGCCTGGATGCCCATCAGGGCCGCGGCCAGCCGCGCGTCCAGGCGCCGGTCCCAGTGCACGTGCGAGCCGAGCCCCACCGGCACCCCGTAGGCCAGGACCTCCACCACACCGCCGAGGGTGTCGCCGTCCTTGTGGGCCTGGTCGATCTCGGCGACCATCGCCTCGGAGGCGTCCGCGTCCAGGCAGCGCACCGGGTCCGCGTCCAGCCGCTCCACGTCCTCGGGCTTCGGGTACACCCCGTAGGGGGCCTTCGCCGCCGCCAGCTCCACCACGTGCGAGACGATCTCGATCCCGGCGGTCTCCTTCAGGTACGACCGGGCCACCGCGCCGAGCGCCACCCGGGCCGCCGTCTCACGGGCCGAGGCCCGCTCCAGCACCGGACGCGCCTCGTCGAACCCGTACTTCTGCATGCCCGCCAGGTCGGCGTGGCCGGGGCGGGGGCGGGTCAGCGGGGCGTTGCGGGCGAGGCCGGCCAGCACCTCCGGGTCCACCGGATCGGCCGCCATGACCTGCTCCCACTTCGGCCACTCGGTGTTGCCCACCATGATCGCGACCGGGGAGCCCAGCGTCAGGCCGTGCCGGACACCGCCGAGGAAGGTGATCTCGTCGCGCTCGAACTTCATCCGGGCACCGCGTCCGTAGCCCAGCCGCCGCCGCGCCAGGTGGTCCGCCACCATCTCCGTGGTGATCGGCACGCCGGCGGGCAGACCCTCCAGCGTCGCGACGAGTGCGGGACCGTGGGACTCCCCCGCGGTCAGCCAGCGCAACCTGCTCAACGGTGTGCTCCTCCGTGCTCGCGCCCCGGTACTGCCCTGCGCACACGCGCGGTCGCGTGCGGCTGCGACGCGGACGGGGTGCGCGGGCCCCGGTCCGCCAGGTCCGATCCTCCCACGTCCGGGCGTCGGTCCCGGCCGTCGGTCCATCAGGCGGACGTGCGACCGGGACGCGAGACCGGGGCGGGCGGGAGCGTCCCGGGCGCGAGGACCGCACACACCCGTGGGCCGCAGCGCGCGCGGCGGAGACCGTACGGGCCCCGGGGCGGGGCGGGCGTCAGCGGGCCGCGAGGGCCCGCTCGCCCGCCGCGCGCATGGCGCCCAGCGGGGCCGGGGCGCGCCCGGTCATCTGCTCGACCTGGAGCACCGCCTGGTGCACCAGCAGGTCGAGCCCGCCGACCACGGCGCCGCCGTACGCCGACCAGCGGGCGGCGAGGATGGTGGGCCAGGGGTCGTAGAGCACGTCGAAGAGGGCCGCCGGGCGCTCCGGGACCTTCGCCGCCAGCGGGTCCGTGACGCCGGCCGGGGTCGTGGTGACCACCAGCGGGGCGTGCAGGGCCTCCTCGGCGTCGTCCCAGGCGGCGATGCGCACGGTGACCTCCAGCCGCTCGGCCCACTCGCGCATCTCGGCGGCGCGGGCCTCACTGCGCACGTAGACCGCCACCTCACCGGTGCAGATCCGGGACAGCGCGGCCAGGGCGGAGGAGGCGGTGGCCCCGGCGCCGAGGATCGCCGCGGTGTCGACCTTCTCGATGCCGTGCTCGCGCAGCGCGGCGACCATGCCCGGGATGTCGGTGTTGTCGCCGGTGCGGCGGCCGTCCTCGGCGAACACGACGGTGTTGACCGCGTCGACGGAGGCGGCGGTGGCACTGACGTCGTCCAGCAACGGGATCACCGCCCGCTTCAGCGGCATGGTCAGCGACAGCCCCGCCCACTCACGGCCGAGCGTCTCGAAGAATCCCGGCAGCGCCTTCTCGTCGACCTCGAAGCGGTCGTACCGCCAGCCCTCCAGCCCCAGCTCCGCGTACGCGGCGCGGTGCAGCACCGGGGAGAGGGAGTGGGCGATCGGGGAGCCGAGCACGGCGGCCCGGCGGGGCGCGGTCATCCGTTCTTCCTGGAGGCGTTCCACTGGTCGACCAGTTTCTGGTGCTCGGCGTTGGTCTTGGTGAACTGGCTGGTCTTGCCGTCCATCGAGATGAAGTAGAACCAGCCGTCGTCGGTGGGCTTGAGGGCGCCCTTGACCGCGTCCTCGCCCGGGTTGCCGATGGGGCCGGGCGGCAGGCCCTTGTGGAAGTAGGTGTTGTACGGGTTGTCGTAGTTGCGGAGTTCCTTGAGCGAGAGGTCGATCTTGCTCTGGTTCTTGATGTAGTTGTACGTCGAGTCGAACTCCAGCATCCCGTTGGTCTCGGTGTTGCCGGGTTCCAGCCGGTTGTAGATGACCTCGGCCATCTTGCGGAAGTCGCTGTGGCTGGTGCCCTCCGCCTGGACGAGGCTGGCGATGGTGATCAGCTGCCAGGGGTTCTCCAGGCCGAGGCTCTCGGCCTTCTTCTCGACGCCCAGCTTCTCGTAGGTCTTGGTGCCCTGCTCGACCATGCGCTTGAGGACGTCCTCGGGCTTCTGGCCCTTGGAGACGCCGTAGCTGGACGGGAAGAGGAAGCCCTCCAGCGGGTCCTTGACGTTCTCGTGGCCCTGCGCCCAGTCCGGCAGGCCCAGCTTCTCCCAGTCCTCCTCGGCCACCTCGGCGGTGGTGCCCGGCTCGACCTCCAGGCGCTGGTCGATGAGCTTGTAGATCTCGGCGTTCCGCTTGCCCTCGGCGATGACCAGGTTGTTGCGGCTCTTGGGGCTGAGCATCAGGGCGACGGCACTCTCGGCCGACATCTGCTTCTCCAGGGTGTACACGCCGTCCTGGATCGACTTGCCCTCCGGATTGCCCGCCTGGGCGGCGACGAAGGCGTCCACGCTGGCGACCACGCCGGCGTCCTTGAGCAGCTGGCCGATGCGGTTGCCGAAGGCGCCCTTGGGGATCGACACGGTGACCTGCTGGCCGTTGCCGTCACCCGCGAAGTCCTCGGCGCCGCCGAAACGATCCTGGTAGAACTGCCAGCCGACATAGGTCACCCCGGCCAGACCGCCGCCGAGGACCAGGGCCACCACGAGGCAGGCGCAGCCGGCGCGCTTCTTCTTCTCCTTGCCGCCCCGGCCCCGGCGCTCGTCGCGTCCCCGGCCGTCATCGGCGTCGTCGCCGTCGTCGCCGTCGTCGCCGTCGTCATCACCGCCGGCGAAGAAGGCGTGCTCGCCCCGGTCCGGTCCCGGGTCCCAGTCGGTGCGGCCCTCCGCCTCCGGTTCCGCTTCCGCTTCCGGTTCCGGTTCGGGCTCGGGGCGGGCGCCTCGGCGGCCGGGAGGTTCGGGCGGCGGGTAGGCCTCGGAGGTGCCGTAGTAGTCGGCCTGCTGGGCCGCGTAGGCCCCGGCCTGCTGCCCGTAGGGGTCGGGGCCGACGGCGTACGGGTCCTGCGGGTGCGAGGCGGCCGGCCAACTGCCGCTGTCGTACGGCTGTTGGTGCTGGTGAGGTTGCTGGGACTGCTGTTGCTGTGCGGCGTAGGGCCTGCCGTAGGGGTCGTGCTGGGACTGCTGTCCGTACTGCTGCTGCTCGTAGGGCCGGCCGTACTCGTCGTACTGCTGCGGGTACTGCTGCTGCCCGCCGTGACCACCCTGCTCGCCCGCGCCCCACTCGCCGTACTGCTGCTGCGCCTGCGGCTGCTGCGGGTACTGCTGCCGGCCGCCGTAGGAGGGCGGTCCCTCCGGGGCCTGCTGCCCTGCCCATCCGCCGTCCCCGTACAACGGGTCGTCCGGATGCCACGGTTCGGAGCCCCGGCCCCGGCCATACTCAGTCATCGATCCCCTAGAGCCGCGAGGTGGCGGTCGCGCGGCTCTGGTTCCGGCGTCCGCCCCGCCTCTTTCTGTGCGGCGGCTGTTCGAACACCGCCGCATCGCGCGGAACGTTACCGTATCGCGATCAGGTGACCACTTCGACGCCCTCACCGGGTGGTGTACCTGACACCCGTTCGGATTCGAGGGCCTGCTGGAGGATGATCACAGCGGCCGCCTGATCGATGACGGAACGTCCCTTTCTGGACTTCACGCCCGACGCCCGCAGCCCTTGACTGGCTGTCACGGTCGTCATGCGCTCGTCGAGGAGCCTCACCGGAATCGGGGCGATCATGCCCGCGAGTTCCCGGGCGAAGCCCCGCACCTTGGCCGCGGCCGGGCCCTCGCCCCCCTTGAGGGAGCGAGGGAGACCGACGACGACCTCGATCGGCTCGTACTCCTCGACCAGCTGCCTCAGCCGCCGGTGGGCGGCCGGCACGTCCCGGCCGGGGACGGTCTCGACGGGCGTGGCGAGGATGCCGTCGGGGTCGCACGAGGCGACCCCGATCCGGGCGTCCCCGACGTCGATCGCGAGCCGGCGTCCTCTGCGCATGGCCCGGCCGCCCTACTTGGCCGTGTCGGCGACGAGCCGCTCGACGGCCTCGACGGCCTCACCGACGGCGGCCGGGTTCTGGCCGCCGCCCTGGGCCACGTCCGGCTTGCCGCCACCGCCGCCGCCGAGGGTCTTGGCGGCCGTACGGACCAGGTCGCCGGCCTTGAGGCCGCGCTCGCGGGCCGCCTCGTTGGTGGCGATCACCGTCAGCGGCCGGCCGTTGTTCACGGTGAAGAGGGCCACGACGGCGGCCCGGCCGCCCTGGATCCGGCCGCGCACGTCGAGGACCAGCTTGCGCAGGTCGTCGGCGGTCGTGCCGTCCGGCACCCGGCCGGTCACCACGGCGACCCCGCGCACGTCCTTGGCCGACTCGGCGAGACCGGCGGCGGCCTGGAGCACCTTCTCGGCGCGGAACTTCTCGATCTCCTTCTCGGCGTCCTTCAGCTTGCCGAGCATGGCGGACACCTTCTCCGGCAGCTCCTCCGGGCGGCCCTTCAGCAGCTCGGTGAGCTGGTTGACGACCGTGTGCTCGCGGGCCAGGAAGGTGTAGGCGTCGACCCCGACCAGGGCCTCGATGCGGCGCACGCCGGACCCGATGGAGGACTCGCCGAGCAGCTTCACCAGGCCCAGCTGGGCGGTGTTGTGGACGTGGGTGCCACCGCACAGCTCCTTGGAGAAGTCACCGATGGTGACCACGCGGACCCGCTCGCCGTACTTCTCGCCGAACTCGGCGATGGCGCCCTGCTTCTTGGCCTCGTCGATGCCCATGATGTCCGCGCGCACGTCGAGGTCGCGGGCCAGCACCTCGTTGATCTTCTGCTCGACGTCCAGCATCACCGTCTGCGGCACGGCGGACGGCGAGCCGAAGTCGAAGCGGAAGCGGCCCGGCTGGTTCTCCGAACCGGCCTGGGCGGCCGTCGGGCCGAGCGCGTCGCGCAGGGCCTGGTGGGTGAGGTGGGTGGCCGAGTGGGCGCGGGCGATGGCCTTGCGGCGGCGGTCGTCGATGGAGGCGTGGGCCCGGGAGCCGACGGTGACCTCGCCGACCTGGACGACGCCCTTGTGCACGTGGACGCCCGGGACCGGCGTCTGGCAGTCGCGGACCTCGACGACGGCGCCGGAGTCGGTGCGGATCCGGCCGGTGTCGCCGATCTGGCCGCCGCCCTCGGCGTAGAACGGGGTGCGGTCGAGGACGATCTCGACCTCGTCGCCCTCGGTCGCGGCCGGGGAGGAGACGCCGTCGACGAGGATGCCGACGACCGTGGTCTCGCCCTCGGTGTCGGTGTAGCCGATGAAGTCGGTGGCCCCGGCGCGGTCGGCGATCTCGCGGTAGGCGCCGAGGTCGGCGTGGCCGGTCTTCTTGGCCTTGGCGTCGGCCTTGGCGCGCTCCCGCTGCTCCTTCATCAGGCGGCGGAACCCGTCCTCGTCCACCGAGAGGCCCTGCTCGGCGGCCATCTCCAGGGTGAGGTCGATGGGGAAGCCCCAGGTGTCGTGGAGCAGGAACGCCTTGTCGCCGGGCAGCACGGTGGAGCCGGCGGCCTTGGTCTCGCTGACGGCCGTGTCCAGGATGTTGGTGCCGGCCTTGAGCGTCTTGAGGAAGGCGTTCTCCTCGGCGAGGGCGACCTTCTCGATGCGCTCGCGGTCGGTGATCAGCTCGGGGTACTGCTGTCCCATCATGGCGATGACGACGTCGACCAGGTCCTTGACGACCGGGCCGGTGGCACCGAGCAGCCGCATGTTGCGGATGGCGCGGCGCATGATGCGGCGCAGCACGTAGCCGCGGCCCTCGTTGCCCGGGGTGACGCCGTCGCCGATGAGCATGACCGAGGTGCGCATGTGGTCGGTGACCACGCGCAGCGACACGTCGGAGTGCTGGGCGTCGCCGTAGCGGACGCCGGTCAGCTCTGTGGCCTTGTCGATGACGGCCATGGAGGTGTCGATCTCGTACATGTTCTGCACGCCCTGCAGAATCATGGCGAGGCGTTCCAGGCCGAGGCCGGTGTCGATGTTCTTGCTGGGCAGCTCGCCGAGGATCGGGTAGTCCTTGCCGGACCCCTCGCCCCGCTCGTACTGCATGAAGACGAGGTTCCAGATCTCCACGTACCGCTCGTCGTTGACGGCGGGGCCGCCCTCGGGGCCGAACTCGGGGCCGCGGTCGTAGTTGATCTCGGAGCACGGCCCGCAGGGGCCGGGGACGCCCATGTCCCAGTAGTTGTCCTTCTTGCCCAGGCGCTGGATCCGCTCGGCGGGCACGCCGACGACGTCCCGCCACAGGCGCTCGGCCTCGTCGTCCTCCTCGTAGACGGTGATCCACAGGCGCTCCGGGTCGAGGCCGTAACCGCCCTTGTCCTGGGGGCTGGTGAGCAGTTCCCAGGCCAGCTCGACGGCGCCCTGCTTGAAGTAGTCGCCGAAGGAGAAGTTGCCGCACATCTGGAAGAACGTGCCGTGCCGGGTGGTCTTGCCGACCTCTTCGATGTCCGGGGTGCGCACGCACTTCTGCACGCTGGTGGCGCGGGCGAAGGGCGGCTTGACCTCGCCCAGGAAGTAGGGCTTGAACGGGACCATGCCGGCCGGGACGAGCAGCAGAGTCGGGTCGTCCGCGATGAGCGACGCCGAAGGGACGACGGTGTGCCCGCGCTCCTCGAAGAAGCTCAGCCAGCGGCGGCGGATCTCGGCCGACTCCATCAGTGGTCCTCATTCCGGTTGTACGGGTACGTCGTGTACGTCCGGTGGGTCGGCCGGATCGCCGAACCCTCGACGTACGGGGCGGTGTTGCGGTTCTCGATGGCGGCGCGGTGCCGGGGCGGGGGCAGTTCGCCGTCCACGGGGGCGGAGAGGCCGAGGGCGTCGCCCAGTTCGGCCTCCCGGCGGGCCATGTTGTCGCGGACCTCGACGGCGAAGTCGGCGGCCCTCTCGCGCAGCCGGCCGCCCGCCTCCAGCGCCTTGTTCGTCACGGTGACGGCGAGGTGCTCGGGGGTGAGCTGCCTCAGCTTGCGGTTGACCTTGGTGGTGGCCCACACGCCGGCGGCGACGCCGGTGCTGAACCAGAAGGTACGGCGGAACATCGCTGGGTCAGTCCCTCTTTCCGCGGGTGCGCTTGGCCCGTCGCGCACCGGGGACGGTGCGGCCCACGATCACGGTGCGCCGTGACGCCCGGGCCGGCGCGTCCTCCTCGGTGCGGCCGCCGAGGGCGCGGCGCACGCCGTAGCCGAAGGCGGCGACCTTCACCAGGGGGCCGCCGAAGGTGGAGGCGACGGTGGTGGACAGGGCGGAGGCGTTGGAGGTGACCTCCTGGACGTCGGACGCGATCGCGTCGACCCGCTCGATCTGGGTCTGCGCGGACCGCACCGCGGCGGAGGCGTCGGCGAGCAGCGGAACGGCCTGGTCGGTCACGTCCGCGACCAGCTTGGTGGTCGCCCTGAGCGTCTGGGCCAGCCTCGCGAGAGCCACCGCGAGGAAGGACACCAGGATCGCCCAGAACACGGCCACCAGAATGCCGGCCACCTCTCCACCGGACACTGTGCACCCGCTCCCTTAACCTGCCTGGACATCGAGAAAGTCGTGGCACCGAGCCTATCGCGCCGGTGGTGCGACTCCGTACCGCATTACCGTGGGGCGGCCGGGGGAAACGCGGGAAGCGATTGTACGCGGTGAATACGGGCCAGTACGCTCCGTGTTCCATGCAGTCGATTCGGTGGTCCGGTACCCCGGTGAACGGCAATCTGCCCCTGGAACCGGACGTCTTCGTCGGGCGCTCGGCCGAACTCGCCTCCCTGTCCCGCGCCCTGGGGGCCTCGCGCCTGGTGACGGTGACCGGACCCGGCGGGATCGGCAAGTCCCGGCTGGCCGCCCGGGCCGCCGCGCTCGGGGCGCCCCCGGACGGGGTGTGGCGGGTGGATCTGGCCGCCCTGCGGGACCCGGACTGCGTCGACCACGAGACGGTGGCGGCGCTGGGCGTCACCGACCACACCTGTAGCCCGCCCCGCGAGGTGCTGGCCGCCCACCTCGCGGACCGTCGCCTGCTGCTGGTGCTGGACGGCTTCGAGCACCTGGTGGACGCCTGCGCCGAGTTGGTGGCCCACCTGCTCGCCCGGGCGCCGGGGCTGCGGGTGCTGGCGGTGGGGCGGCGGCCCCTGGCGGTGGCCGGGGAGCGGCTGTTCGCGCTGGCGCCGATGGACGAGGACGAGGCGGTGCGGCTGCTGGCCGAGCGGGCGGAGCGGCGGGGAGCCCCGGTCGGGGACGAGGCGGTGGCGCGGGAGCTGTGCCGGCGGCTGGAGGGGTTCCCGCTGGCCGTGGAACTGGCCGCGGGGCGGCTGGGCACGCTGTCGGCCGGACAGTTGCTGGAGCGGCTCGACGACCGGTTCCGGCTGCTGAGCGGAGGGAACCGGGACGCCCTGCCCCGGCACCGGGCGCTGCGCACCGCGATCGGGTGGAGTCACGAACTGTGCACGCCCCCGGAGCGGTTGCTGTGGTCGCGGCTGTCGGTGTTCGCGGGCGGGTTCGACCTGGAGGCGGCCGAGTACGTGTGCGGCGGGGACGGTCTGCCCGCCCAGGACGTGCTGGAGGTGCTGTCCGCCCTGCTGGCCCAGTCGGTGGTGGTCCGCGAGGAGTCGCCCGCCGGGGTGCGCTACCGGATGCTGGACACCCTGCGGGAGTACGGCGCCGAGTGGCTGGCCGGGACGGGCGACGAGGAACGGCTGCGCAGGCGGCACCGGGACTGGTACGTGGGGCTGGCCACCTGGTGGGAGCTGGACTGGTTCTCCCCGCGCCAGGCGGAGATCGCCGCCCGGGCGGAGGCGGAGCTGCCGAATCTGCGCGGCGCGCTGGAGCTGGCGCTCACCGATCCGGAGGAGGCGCACCTGGGCCAGCACCTGGCGGGTGCGCTGTGGTTCTACTGGGTCGGCTGCGGGCGGCTCGCGGAGGGGCGGCACTGGCTGGAGCAGGCCGCGCGCGTCGACTCCGGTCACGAGCCGCCGCGGCTGAAGGCCCTGTGGGTGCTCGGGCACGTGGCGATCCTCCAGGGCGACACCGGGCCGGCGCTGGCCGCGCTGCAGGAGTGCGGCCGGGAGGCGGACCGGACCGCGAACCCCCTCGCGGCGGCCTACGCGGAGCACCGCAGGGGGTGCGTGGCGCTGGTCACGGACGACCTGTCCCGGGCGGAGCGGCTGCTGGGGTCGGCGCTGGAACGCTACGGGGAGGCCGGGGAGCTCAACAGCAACGTGCTGATGGGGCAGGTGGAGCTGGCCATGGCCCGGGCCTTCCAGGGGCACCTGGCGGAGGCGGTGCGCCGGTGCGAGGAGATCCGGCGGGTGTGCGACGACCACGGCGAGCGGTGGGCCCGCGGCTACGCCCTGTACGTGCTGGCGTACGCGGCCTGGCGGGACGGCGACTGCGCGTCGGCGCGCGCGCTGCTCGGGGACAGCCTGGCCGGGGCGCACCGGTTCCGTGACCTGCTCGGGTCGGTGCTGGCGCTGGAGCTGCTGGCGCTGGTGACGCTGTCCGAGGGGGACGCCGCCGAGGCGGCGGTGCTCCAGGGGGCGGCGGGCGCGATGTGGCGTCCGGTGGGGCTGCGGCTGTTCGGTTCGGCCCACTACGGGGCGCCGCGGGCGATGTGCGAGGCGCGGGCCCGGCGGGAGCTCGGCGATGCCGTGTACGAGGAGTGCGTGCGCCGGGGGGCGCTGCTGGACCGGGACGCGGCGGTGTCCCGGGCGCTCGGCCGGCCGCGGACCCCGCCGGCGGTGCGGGCCGCCCACCGGCCGGCACCGCCCGCACCCGCGGCCTCCGGGACGCACGAACCCGCCGCCTCGCCCACCCGTGGGGGTGGGGAGACGGCGGGCTGAGGTACCGCGTGCCTGCTGGGGTCAGCGGGCGTAGTACTCGACGACGAGCTGCTCGTCGCAGATCACCGGGATCTCCTTGCGGTTCGGCTCGCGGTCCAGGCGGAACGCCAGGGCCTTGAGGTTCACCTGGAGGTAGCGCGGCGTCTCACCCTCGGGGGCGAAGCCACCCTCACGAGCGATCGTGAAGAGCGTCTTGTCCTTGCTGCGCTCACGGACCTGCACGACGTCGTCCGGGCGGACACGGAAGGAGGGCTTGTCGACCTTCTTGCCGTTGACCTGGATGTGGCCGTGCGTGACCATCTGGCGGGCCTGGTAGATCGTGCGGGCGATGCCCGAACGCAGGACCAGCGCGTCGAGGCGGCGCTCCAGCTCGATGACGAGGGCGTCACCGGTCTTGATGGTGGTCTTGGCGGCCCGCTCGTAGGCGCGGACGAGCTGGCGCTCGCTCACGTCGTACTGCGCGCGCAGACGCTGCTTCTCCAGCAGACGGACCTTGTAGTCCGAGTTCTGCTTGCGGCCGCGGCCGTGCTCGCCCGGCGGGTAGGGGCGGGCCTCGAAGTACTTGACGGCCTTCGGGGTCAGCGCGATACCGAGGGCACGCGACTTCTTGACCTTGGGGCGGGACTGATTCGCCACTGTCTCTTTTCGCTTTCCGTTGCGTCGGCTCACCAGGGTTGAGGGAGGTCGCATCCGCAGCCGGGGAAACCCCGCGGGTCCGGGTGTGGACCTGCCGGGCAGCCGCTCCCCTGGTCTGGGCACATACGTGCAGCACGCGAGTGGCCCACCGACCGCTCCCGGGTTCCGGGTGGTGGTGGGCTGCCCGCGACACCGTTCGCCGGTGCGCGACGCTCCTGGAGATCCCCGCCCGGGGGCCGGGTCTCCGGCTGGATGTCCCGCTCTGGTGACGCCGGCTCTCCTGACGGGACCGGACAACGGGACGCAGCGCTCAGGAGATTCTACAGGGTGCTCAGGACCGCTTCCGACCGAGGTGCTTCCTGGTCCATTCGACGGCGTCCGCGTACCGCGCCTCGGCACCGTGCCGGGTGGGTGCGTAGTAGGCGCGGTCCTTCAGGGCGTCCGGGGCGTACTGCTGCTCGGCGATGCCCTCGGGCAGGTCGTGCGGGTAGACGTAGCCCTGGGCGTGGCCCAGCTTGGCGGCGCCCTTGTAGTGCCCGTCGCGCAGGTGCTGCGGCACGGGGCCGGCCAGCCCCTTGCGCACGTCCTCCAGAGCGGCGCCGATGGCCGTGGTGGCGGCGTTGGACTTGGGCGCGAGGGCGAGGGCGATGGTGGCGTGGCTGAGGGTGAGCGCGGCCTCGGGGAAGCCGATCATGGCGACGGCCTGGGCGGCGGCGACCGCGAGGGGCAGCGCGTTCGGGTCGGCGAGGCCGATGTCCTCGCTGGCGGAGATCATCAGCCGGCGGGCGATGAAGCGGGGGTCCTCGCCGGCCTCGATCATCCGGGCCAGGTAGTGCAGGGCGGCGTCCACGTCGGAGCCGCGGATGGACTTGATCAGGGCGCTGGCGACGTCGTAGTGCTGGTCGCCGTCCCGGTCGTAGGTCACCGCCGCCCGGTCGACGGTCTCCTCCAGCGTGGTCAGGGAGATCTCCGGCTCGCCCTTGTCGAGCGCGGCCCCGGCGGCGGCCTCCAGGGCGGTGAGCGCGCGGCGGGCGTCGCCGCCGGCGATCCGGAGCAGGTGTTCGGCGGTGTCCTCGGGGAGGGTGAGGGAGCCCTTCAGGCCGCGGTCGTCGGTCAGGGCGCGGGCCAGCAGGCCCCGCAGGTCGTCGTCGGTGAGGGGCTCCAGGGTGAGCAGGAGCGACCGGGACAGCAGCGGGGAGATGACCGAGAAGTAGGGGTTCTCGGTGGTGGCCGCGATCAGGGTGACCCAGCGGTTCTCGACGGCGGGCAGCAGGGAGTCCTGCTGGGCCTTGCTGAAGCGGTGGATCTCGTCCAGGAACAGGACGGTCTCCTGGCCGTACCCGCCGGAGGCGCGGCGGGCGCCGTCGATGACCGTGCGGACCTCCTTGACCCCGGCGGTGATCGCGGACAGTTCGACGAAGCGCTTGTTGGTCGCCTTGGAGACGACGTAGGCCAGGGTGGTCTTGCCGGTGCCGGGCGGGCCCCAGAGGATCACCGAGGAGGGGCCGGCCGGGCCTCCGGAACCCTCGCCGACCAGCCGGCGCAGGGGCGAGCCGGGCTTGAGCAGGTGCTGCTGCCCCACCACCTCGTCGAGGGTGCGGGGGCGCATCCGGACCGCCAGGGGACTGCCGGCGGGGTCCTTCTCCTGGCGTTCTTCTGCGGCGGCGGTGAACAGGTCGGGCTCCACGTCGGCAACCCTAAAGGACCGCACCGACAGTGCGGCGGGGCGGTCAGCCCGTCCAGAAGGTCCACCAGCGGGTCAGGATCAGCATGCCGATCACACCGATGTGCAGCACTGGCAGGACCCAGGTGAACTCGCCGAAGAAGCCCTTCAGCCCGGCGGGGGCGGGCAGGAAGCCCTTGCGGACGTTGAAGGAGGTGACGTACCAGAACATGATGATCGTGGCGACCCAGGCCAGGCAGCACCACAGGCACAGGGCGTTGATCCGGTACAGGGACTGGTACATCAGCCAGGCGCAGAACACCGTGCCGAAGAGCATGCCGGCGTTGAGGGTGAGCCAGTACCAGCGGGGGAAGCGGGCGCCGGCCAGCAGGCTCATGCCGACGCAGACCACGATGCCGTAGGTGACGAGGCCGAGCATCGGGTTCGGGAAGCCGAACACCGAGGCCTGGTCGCTCTCCATCACGCTGCCGCAGGAGACGATCGGGTTGAGGCTGCACCCGGGGACGAACTTCTCGCCCCTGACCTCCGCCTCGAGCAGCTTGAACTTGTCCAGCGTGATGACCCAGGCCGCGAGCACGCCCGCGGCGCCGGTGATCACCAGGAGCAGGGCGAGGGCCCGGCCGGCGCCCTCCCTGCGGGGTGCTCCGGCGCGTTCCGGCGAGGACTGGGGCTCCATCGAGACGTCCTTGACTGTCGTCTTGCTCATCACGCCGATTCCGTCACTGGGTGGTGGACCTGCTTCGGGCACGGCCATTGTGCCGCACCCCCCTGTGAACACCCGACCCCGCGAGCACATGAACCTACGGACACCCGCCCGGAGCGTGCGGTTCCGGCCAACGTCCGTACCCGGATCGCACACCCGCTCGCCGCGGACCACTCCGGCGGGCGACGACGGCCCCCGGGTTGACGAGGGCGCCGGGTACCCGCCGGCACCCGGCGCCGGGACGCCGTGTCAGCCGAGCCGTGACTCCAGCTCGGCGACGATCTCGTTGACCCCGACCGCGCTCTGCTCACCGGACTCCATGTCCTTGAGCTGGACGACGCCCTCGGCGAGGTCGCGCTCGCCGAGCACCAGCGCGTAGCGGGCGCCGGAGCGGTGGGCGGCCTTCATGGCAGCCTTGAGACCCTTGCCGCCGTACGCGAAGTCGGCGGCGACGCCGTTCTTGCGCAGCTCGGTGACCTTGGTGAACAGCACCCGGCGGGCCTCCTCGCCGAGCGGTACGGCGAAGACGCTGGTGGTGGCGGGGAGTTCGAGCTCGACACCCTCGGCCTGGAGGGCCAGCACGGTGCGGTCGACGCCGAGCGCCCAGCCGACGGACGGCAGGGCGGGTCCGCCGATCATCTCGGACAGCCCGTCGTAACGGCCGCCGCCGCCCACCGCGGACTGGGAGCCGAGGCCGTCGTGGACGAACTCGAAGGTGGTGCGCGTGTAGTAGTCCAGGCCGCGCACCAGCCGGGGGTCGTCCTCGAAGGCCACGCCCGCCGCCGTGATCAGCTCGCGGACCTCCTCGTGGTACGCCTTGCAGGCGTCGCAGAGGTAGTCGCGCAGCAGCGGGGCGCCGGAGAGCTGCTTCTGCACCGACTCCCGCTTGTCGTCCAGCACGCGCAGCGGGTTGATCTCCGCCCGGCGCAGGGTGTCCTCGTCCAGGTCGAGGCCGCGCAGGAAGTCCTGCAGCGCGGCCCGGTACACCGGCCGGCACTCCTGGTCACCGAGGCTGTTGAGCAGGATGCGGAAGGTGCGCAGGCCCAGCGAACGGTACGCCTGGTCGGCGAGGATGATCAGCTCGGCGTCCAGCGCCGGGTCCTCCGCGCCGATCGCCTCGGCGCCGACCTGCGAGAAGTGGCGGTAACGGCCCTTCTGCGGGCGCTCGTAGCGGTAGTACGAGCCGGAGTACCAGAGCTTGACCGGGAGGTTGCCCGCCTTGTGCAGGTTGGCCTCCAGGGCGGCGCGCAGCACGGAGGCGGTGCCCTCGGGGCGCAGGGCGAGCCGGTCGCCGCCCTTGGTCTCGAAGGCGTACATCTCCTTGGTGACGATGTCGGTGGACTCGCCGACACCGCGCGCGAACAGCTCGACGTTCTCGAAGCCCGGCGTCTCGATGTAGCCGTAGCCGGAGCCGCGCAACGGGGCGGCGATGGCCTCGCGCACGGCGAGGTAGGTGGCGCTGTCCGGCGGGATCAGGTCGTAGGTGCCCTTGGGGGCCTTGAAGGTGCTCACGGAAGTAGTCGTCACATTCCTCGTCGGGGAGCGTCCAGGTCCGCTCCCTGGCCGGCGTCCGCCACCTGCCGCAGATACGGGTTGGTGGCGCGCTCCCGGCCGATGGTCGTCTGGGGGCCGTGTCCGGACAGCACCACGGTCGAGTCGTCGAGCGGCAGGCAGACGCGTGCCAGCGAGTCGAGCATCTCGGCCATGTCACCGCCGGGCAGGTCGGTGCGTCCGATGGAGCCGGCGAACAGCAGGTCGCCCGAGAACATGATGGGCGGGATGTCCGCCGCCTCGGGCAGGCCGAAGGTCACCGACCCCTTGGTATGGCCCGGCGCGTGGGCGACGGAGAAGTCCAGCCCCGCCAGCTCCAGCCGCGTGCCGTCGGTGAGTTCGCGGAGGTCGTCCGGCTCGCCCACGGTCAGCTCGCCCATCAGCGGCATGCCGATGGCGCGGCCGATGCCCTTCTCCGGGTCGCTCATCATGTAGCGGTCCTCGGGGTGGATCCAGGCCGGCACGTCGTGCGCTCCGCAGACCGGGACGACCGAGGCGACGTGGTCGATGTGGCCGTGGGTCAGGACGACGGCGACCGGCTTCAGCCGGTGCTTGCGGACCGCCTCCGCGACGCCGTCGGCGGCCTGGTGGCCGGGGTCGATGATCACGCACTCCTCACCGGCGGCGGGGGCGACGAGATAACAGTTCGTCCCCCAGGCCCCGGCGGGGAACCCGGCAATGAGCACGATCGTCCTTCGTTGTGTGGGTTACGGGAGGCTTTCGGCGGGCTGCGCCCGTGGTCAGAGCCTACCGGCGCTGCCGATTCCTCAGCGAACCCATATACGGTACGGGGCAGACGCAGGCGGTCGGCTTCACCGCACGCACGCGTACCGGCCGGCACACGAGACGCATGAGGAGACAACCCGGTGGTCAGCCAGGAACAGCGGCGGCGTCAGCTCGCCCGGGAGAAGTTCTTGCGCCAGCAGCAGCGGCGCACCGAGGCACGGCGCAAGGCGCGCACGCGCAACGCGGTGATCGCGTCGGTGCTCGGCGTGGTGCTGATCGGCAGCGGGGCGCTGTACACGGCCGGGGCCTTCCAGCAGGACGACGACGCCGACGCCACCGCGGGCTCGGAGGTCACCCCGAGCGCGGCCCCGACGAGCAAGGCGCCCGACCCGTGCGAGAAGCCCGCGCCGGGCGAGCCGAAGACGAAGACGTGGAAGAAGGAGCCGGCGCTCGAGCTCGACACGTCGGCGTCGTACACGATGAAGCTGGAGACCACCTGCGGCGACATCGACGTGGACCTCAAGGCGAAGGCCGCCCCGCACACGGTGAACTCGTTCCGCTTCCTGCTGGACCAGGGCTACCTGGACCACACCAAGTGCCACCGGCTCACCACCGAGGGCATCTACGTGCTGCAGTGCGGTGACCCGACGGCCACCGGCACCGGCGGGCCGGGCTACACGATCCCGGACGAGAACCTCAAGGACAAGAGCCTCAAGGACAACACGTACCCGGCGGGCACGGTCGCGATGGCCAACACCGGGCAGAAGGACAGTGGCGGCAGCCAGTTCTTCCTGGTCTACCAGGACAGCCAGCTCCCGCCCAACTACACCCCGTTCGGCACCGTCTCCGACGCGGGCATGAAGGTGCTCAAGAAGATCGCCGCCGCGGGCGCCTCCGGACCCGACCCCACCACCGGCAACACCGCGCCCCACGCGACGGTCGTGATCAACAAGGCCACGGTGACGGAATCCTGACCGTCAACTGGGCAATCCCGGTCGCGCGGGATGCGGACAGGGGTCCCGTCGGTCGCTTATGTTGGCCGTGACGAAACTGTGGACGATGCCCGGGGGAGCTTCCTTGCCCCTCGACGGCATCATGTGGAGGAGGCGCTGTGAGCAGCGACCCGTGGGGCCGCGTCGACGAGACGGGCACCGTGTACGTGCGTACGGCCGACGGTGAGAAGGTCGTCGGTTCCTGGCAGGCGGGTTCCCCCGAGGAAGCCCTGGCCTACTTCGAGCGCAAGTACGAGGGCCTGGTTGTCGAGATCGGCCTCCTCGAGAAGCGAGTGAAGACCACCGACCTGTCCTCCAAGGACGCCCGGACGGCCATCGACCACCTGCGCGAGCAGGTCGACGCGCACCACGCGGTGGGCGACCTGGACGCCCTGCGGGCCCGGCTGGACAAGCTGGTGGAGCTGGTGGAGGCGCGGCGCGAGGAGCGCAAGGCGCAGCGGGCCCGGCAGGCCGAGGAGGCCCGCCGGTCCAAGGAGGCCCTGGTCGCGGAGGCCGAGGAGCTGGCG
Organism: Streptomyces sp. NPDC029526; assembly: GCF_040637405.1. Classification (NCBI taxonomy): domain Bacteria; kingdom Bacillati; phylum Actinomycetota; class Actinomycetes; order Kitasatosporales; family Streptomycetaceae; genus Streptomyces; species Streptomyces sp. NPDC029526. The sequence goes on along the minus strand of NZ_JBEZWE010000003.1, from coordinate 305,349 downwards.
CAGTCCGACCAGTGGCGGGCGGCCGGGGAGCGGCTGCGGGCCCTGGTGGACACCTGGAAGGGCCTGCCGCGGCTGGACCGCAAGTCCGACGACGAGCTGTGGCACCGGTTCTCGCACGCGCGCTCGGCGTTCTCCAAGCGGCGCAAGCAGCACTTCGCGCAGCTCGACGCGCAGCGCGAGGAGGCCCGCCGGACCAAGGAGCAGCTGGTCGCCGAGGCCGAGTCGCTGTCGAACTCGACGGACTGGGGTGCGACGGCCGCGCGCTACCGCGACCTGATGGCGCAGTGGAAGGCGGCCGGCCGGGCGCAGCGCGAGCACGAGGACGACCTGTGGAACCGCTTCCGCGGCGCGCAGGACGTCTTCTTCGCCGCCCGCAGTTCGGTGTTCGCCGAGCGGGACGCCGAGCAGGCGGAGAACCTGAAGCTGAAGGAGGAACTGGCCGGGGAGGCCGAGAAGCTCCTGCCGATCACCGACCTGAAGGCCGCCCGGGCCGCGTTCCGGACGCTCAACGAGCGCTGGGAGGCCATCGGCCACGTGCCGCGGGACGCCCGCCCGAAGGTCGAGGGCCGGATGCAGGCCGTGGAGCGGGCGCTCCAGGAGGCCGAGGAGACCGAGTGGCGCCGGACCAACCCGGAGGCACGCGCGCGTGCCGCGGGGCTGACCGGTCAGCTGCAGGCGGCGGTCGACAAGCTGCGGGGGCAGATCGAGCAGGCCCGCGCGCAGGGCAACGACGCGAAGGCGCAGAAGCTGGAGCGGGAGCTCGAGGGCCGTCAGGCGCTGCTCGACCAGGCGCTGAAGGGACTGCAGGAGTTCGGCGGCTGAGCCGCCGGTCCGCCCGGGACACACGGAAGGGGGGGGCTGCCGCACCGGCCGGTGCGGCAGCCCCCCTTCCGTGTCCAGTCCCCCGGGGTGCGGTTGCCCGGCCCTCAGGTGCGGTTGCGGGCCGAGGTGACCCGGTAGACGTCGTAGACGCCCTCCACGCCCCGGACCGCCTTCAGGACGTGTCCCAGGTGCTTGGGGTCGCCCATCTCGAAGGTGAAGCGGGAGGTGGCGACCCGGTCGCGGGACGTCTGCACGGCCGCGGACAGGATGTTGACGTGCTGGTCGGAGAGCACCCGGGTGACGTCCGAGAGCAGCCGGGAGCGGTCCAGCGCCTCGACCTGGATGGCGACCAGGAAGACCGACGACTGGGTGGGCGCCCACTCCACGTCGAGGATGCGTTCGGGCTCCCGGGACAGCGAGTCGACGTTGACGCAGTCGCTGCGGTGCACCGAGACGCCGCTGCCGCGGGTGACGAAGCCGATGATCGGGTCGCCGGGCACCGGGGTGCAGCAGCGGGCCAGCTTCACCCACACGTCCTCGACGCCCTTGACGACGACGCCGGGGTCGGCGCTGGAGCGGCGCTTGCGGCGGCTGCGGGCCGGCGGGACCGACTCGTCGATCTCCTCGGTGGCCGCCTCCTCGCCGCCGAGGGCCTGCACCAGCTTCTGCACGATGTTCTGCGCGGAGACGTGGCCCTCGCCGATCGCCGCGTACAGGGCGGAGATGTCCGAGTAGCGCATCTCGTGCGCCAGGGTCACCAGGGAGTCGCCGGTGAGGATGCGCTGGATGGGCAGGTTCTGCTTGCGCATGGCGCGGACGATGGAGTCCTTGCCCTGCTCGATCGCCTCGTCGCGGCGCTCCTTGGAGAACCAGCCGCGGATCTTGTTGCGGGCGCGGGGCGACTTGACGAAGCCGAGCCAGTCCCGGGAGGGTCCGGCGCCGGCCGCCTTGGAGGTGAAGACCTCCACCAGGTCGCCGTTGTCGAGGGTGGACTCCAGCGGGACGAGGCGGCCGTTGACGCGTGCCCCTATGGTGCGGTGGCCGACCTCGGTGTGCACCGCGTAGGCGAAGTCCACGGGGGTGGCACCGGCGGGCAGCGCTATGACGTCGCCCTTCGGCGTGAAGACGAAGACCTCGTTGCGGGAGAGGTCGAAGCGCAGGGACTCCAGGAACTCGCCCGGGTCCTCGGTCTCCTTCTGCCAGTCCAGCAGCTGCCGCAGCCACGCCATGTCGTTGAGGTGGTCGTCCTTGCTCTTGCCGGACGACTTGGGCGCGTCGGTGCGGATCTTGGAGGCGCCGGCCACGGCCTCCTGCTTGTACTTCCAGTGCGCGGCGATGCCGTACTCGGCGCGGCGGTGCATGTCGAAGGTGCGGATCTGCAGCTCGACGGGCTTGCCGCCCGGTCCGATCACCGTCGTGTGCAGCGACTGGTACATGTTGAACTTGGGCATCGCGATGTAGTCCTTGAACCGGCCGGGGACCGGGTTCCATCGCGCGTGCACCGTGCCGAGGGCCGCGTAGCAGTCACGGACGGTGTCCACGAGGACGCGGATGCCCACCAGGTCGTAGATCTCCGCGAAGTCCCGGCCGCGGACGATCATCTTCTGGTAGACGCTGTAGTAGTGCTTGGGGCGGCCGGTGACGGTGGCCTTGATGCGGGCGGCCCGCAGGTCCTGCTGCACCTCGTCGGTGACGACGGCGAGGTACTCGTCGCGCTTGGGGGCGCGCTCGGCGACCAGGCGGACGATCTCGTCGTACATCTTGGGGTAGAGGATCGCGAAGGCGAGGTCCTCCAGCTCCCACTTGATGGTGTTCATGCCCAGGCGGTGGGCGAGCGGCGCGTAGATCTCCAGGGTCTCGCGCGCCTTCTTCTCCTGCTTCTCGCGCTTGAGGTAGCGCATGGTGCGCATGTTGTGCAGGCGGTCGGCGAGCTTGATGACCAGGACGCGGGGGTCCTTGGCCATCGCGACGACCATCTTGCGCACCGTCTCGGCCTGGGCGGCCTCGCCGAACTTGACCTTGTCCAGCTTGGTGACGCCGTCGACGAGCAGGGTGACCACGTCGCCGAAGTCGCGGCGCAGGTCCTCCAGGCCGTACTCGGTGTCCTCCACGGTGTCGTGCAGCAGCCCGGCCATCAGCGTGGCCGGGTCCATGCCCAGCTCGGCCAGGATGGTGGTGACGGCCAGTGGGTGCGTGATGTACGGGTCACCGCTCTTGCGCTTCTGGCCGCGGTGCCAGCGCTCGGCGACCTGGTACGCCTTCTCGATCTGGCGGAGGGTGGAGTTCTCGATCTTGGGGTCGTTGCCGCGCACGATCCGCAGCAAGGGCTCCAGGACCGGGTTGTACGGGTTCGCGCGCTGCACGCCGAGCCGGGCGAGACGGGCGCGGACGCGGTTGGAGGAGCCGGAGCGGGCGGGCTGGCCGGTGTTCTGACGGACCGCGGGGGCGGAGCGCTCCGGGGGCGGGGAGGGCTTGGGCCGCGGCTGCTCGGGCTTGTCGACGGGGGTGGCCTGGGCGTGCCGGACCGGACCGCGGGTGTCGTTCTTCGCCTGCGGGGCGCTGGGCGCGGGCTTGGCCGCGGGCGCCGAGGCGGGCTCGGGCTTGGCGGCGGTCAGGTGCTGGGCCTCGTCTGGCAAGAGGACTCCTCGTGCGCGATCCGGGTCCCCCGGTCAGGCTCCGGAAGAGTCCATGGTAGCCATGCCGCGCCCGCGGATGACCCGGGGAGCGGTGTGAGACCTGTCCGATCCCGGGACGCACGGGACGTGCGCGGGGGTTCCGGGGCGCCCGGCGGCCCGGGGCTGCCCTCCCCCGGCCCGGGGCCCGGGGCTGCCCCTCCCCGCGCCGGGGAGGGTTTGCCCGTGACGCCCCGCCCCGCGCGAGCCGGTGGACGGGAGCGCACCCGCTGCCACCGGCGCCGGGGGGCGGGCCGGGCTGTGCTCCCCGGCTCCCGGTGCGCGACGGCGGCCGGCGGCTGTCGCGCGACTGCCGACGGCGGCCGGACGCGGACACCGCCTGCCGCACTACGGGCGAGGACGGCTGGACGCGGACACCGCCTGCCGCGTGACTACCGACGGCGGCTGTGCTTGGGCGGGCGGGCGGCTGCGGCGGCTGGGCCGTGGCGACGGCTGTGCTGCGGCGGCGGGCGGGCGGCTGTGCTGCGGCGGCGGCTCAGATCGTGAGCAGCGCCTCCAGCGACGCGCCGGCCAGCACCGGCTCCACCCGGGCACGGCCGCCGAGGAAGCCCAGCTCCATGAGCACGGCGAGGCCCGCGACCTCGGCGCCCGCCCTGCGGACGAGCTGGAGGGACGCCTCGGCGGTGCCGCCGGTGGCGAGCACGTCGTCCACCACCAGGATCCGGTCGCCGGCGCAGATGTCCTCGGCGTGCACCTCGATCTCGGCGGAGCCGTACTCCAGGTCGTAGGCCTGGCTGAGGGTGGCTCCGGGAAGCTTGCCCGCCTTGCGCACGGGGATGAAGCCCAGGCCCGCGCGGACGGCGACCGGGGCGCCGAGAATGAAGCCGCGGGCCTCCAGGCCGACGATCTTCGTGGCTCCCGTGGTCGCCGCGATCCCGGCGAGGGCGTCGGTGAGGGCGGTGAAGGCCGCGGGGTCCGCGAGGAGCGGGGTGATGTCCTTGAACATCACCCCCGGCTCCGGGTGGTCCGGCACGTCCCGGATGCGGCTGAGCAGCAGTTCTCGGATGTCGGTCATCGTCGCTTTCCTGAGGGGCCGGCCGCGCCCGCGACTGCGGGAGGCCGACGGGTTGGCTGGGCCGACGACGGGAGGCCACGGCCTGGGTGGCCACGGCCTGGGTGGCCACGACCTCCCGGCCGTCGTCGTACCCCGCTCGGGAGGGCGGGGCGTCGGTGGGTTCGCCCGGACCGCCGTGGGCCCGGCCGGCACCGTCGCCGGGAACTTTCCGGCGGGCTCGCGCTCCCTCCAAGGCCGGTGCGACGAGCGGGGCGCGGGAGATCGGGGGGTACGCGTCCCCGGCGAGGCCTACGGACGGCGGGGGCGACCCGTCGTCCGGCTGGTCGGCACCGAGCACGCCGCCGGTCGATGACCGGCCGACCGGCCACCGACCGCAGGGCCGGCGGTGGTGCCGACCGGCCGAGCGGAACGGAGCGTTCGCCGGCCCGGCCGGCGAGTGCGCGGGCGGGTCCGGCGGGCCCGGTCGGTTGACGCCGCCCCACTGCTCCCCGCGGCCCTCGACCTCCACGACCGGGTCGTGGAGCGAGGGGCCGAGGATGATCAGCGGGCCGGTCGCCGAACCCGGGGCGACGCCTCCGGGCCGGCCGGGGCGCCGGGGCCGAGGGTGACGGTGAGGCTCGGGCGGGCCGTCGTCCCCACGGGGACACGGGCAGGGCCCGCGCCCCTGCGGGGGCGCGACCGGTGTCGCCCGCCGGGCCCGCTTCGCCTACTTGGCCTCGGAACCGCCGTCGGACTTCTTCGCCGTGCCCTCCGCGCCGGCCTCGTCGACGGCGTCGGACGGCTCGTCGGCCGCGTCCTTCTTGCCGAAGTCGACGGGCTTGTCGTCGGTGGCGGCGTCGGAGGGCTCGCCGGTCTCCGTGAGGGAGGAGGCGTCGTCCGGCACGAGGTCGCCGTCGGACTTCAGGTCGTGCTCGATGCCGTGGACGATCTGGTTGTACTCCTCGTCGCTGAGGACGGCACCGATGGAGTTCTTGGCGAACAGCAGCTCGACGCCCGGTCCGGCGTCGAGCAGGACGGTGTCCTCGCTGACCTCCTTGACCGTGGCGTACATGCCCCCGATGGTGCGGACGCCGGAACCCGGCTGCATCTGGTTCCGCATCTCGATGGCCTGCTGCTGCTTCTTCTTGGCCGACCGGGTCATCAGGAACATGGCCCCGATGAGCACAATGAACGGGAGGAGGGTCAGGAGACTCACGGGTCGGAACTTCCTTCACATGACCGTGCTGGTGAACGGCCTGTTGGTTGGGGGTGTGTGGCGCCGCCCACAAGGGCGGCATCGGCGGAGTCTAGGCGAGTCCGCGCGCAGGGAACAACGCTCAGCATGGCACCCGGGTTCCTGGTCGGGCCACCGTCGCCACGGTCACGCCCCGAACAGGTCCCCTTGTCCGTTTCCGGCGGCCTGCGAACGGGGCGGCACGAGGCCGAGGTGCGTCCACGCCGCCGGGGTGGCGATCCGGCCGCGCGGGGTGCGGGCCAGCAGGCCCTCCCGTACCAGGAACGGTTCGGCCACCTCCTCCACCGTCTCACGTTCCTCGCCGACCGCGACGGCGAGCGTGGACAGGCCGACGGGTCCCCCGCCGAACAGCTTCAGCAGTGCCTGGAGCACCGCCCGGTCCAGCCGGTCCAGGCCGCGGGTGTCCACCTCGTACACCTTCAGGGCCGCCGCGGCGATCTCCCGGTCGATCCGGCCGTCCGCCTTGACCTGCGCGTAGTCGCGGACGCGGCGCAGCAGGCGGTTGGCGATGCGGGGGGTGCCGCGGGAGCGGCCCGCGATCTCGGCGGCGCCGTCGGCGTCGATCTCCACGTCGAGCAGGCTGGCCGAGCGGTGCACGACCCGCTCCAGTTCGGCGGGCTCGTAGAACTCCATGTGCGCGGTGAAGCCGAAGCGGTCGCGCAGCGGGGGCGGCAGCAGGCCGGCCCGGGTGGTGGCGCCGACCAGGGTGAAGGGGGGCAGCTCCAGCGGGATGGCGGTGGCGCCGGGGCCCTTGCCGACGATGACGTCGACGCGGAAGTCCTCCATCGCCATGTACAGCATCTCCTCGGCGGGCCGGGACATGCGGTGGATCTCGTCGAGGAAGAGGACCTCGCCCTCCTGGAGGGAGGACAGGATCGCCGCGAGGTCGCCCGCGTGCTGGATGGCGGGCCCGGAGGTGATGCGGATCGGCGCCTCCATCTCCGCGGCGATGATCATCGAGAGGGTGGTCTTGCCGAGGCCCGGGGCGCCGGAGAGCAGCACGTGGTCGGCGGTGGCGCCGCGCGCCCGCGCGGCCCGCAGCACCAGGTCCAGCTGCTCGCGCACCTTCTCCTGGCCGATGAACTCCCCCAGGTCCTTCGGGCGCAGGGCGGCCTCGACGGCCTGGTCCTCCCGGTCGGCGACAGGGCCCACCAGCCGCTCGGGAGCGGGGGTGTCGGTCGTGTCGTCCCAGTTCACTGAAAAGGTCTCCTAGCGGATGGGCCGCGGGCTATCGGGCGCGGTTCAGGGTCTGCAGGGCGGCCTTCAGCAGGGCGCCGACCTGCGGGGTGCCGCCGGCCGCCTCGGCCTGGGGCGCGACGGCGGCGACGGCCTCGTCGGCCTCGCGGGTCGCGTACCCGAGGCCGATCAGGGCCGCGTGCAGCTGGTCGCGCCAGCCGCTGGTGACGGGGGCGCCGACGGCCGGGGCGCCGACGGGTTCGCCGAGCCGGTCCTTGAGTTCGAGGAGCAGCTTCTGGGCGCCCTTCTTGCCGATGCCGGGCACCGCCGTGAGCGCCTTCTCGTCGGCGGTGGCGACGGCCCGGCGCAGCGCGTCGGGGCTGTGCACCGCGAGCATGGCCTGGGCGAGGCGGGGGCCGACGCCGCTGGCGGTCTGGAGCAGCTCGAACGTCTGGCGTTCGTCGTCGTCCGCGAAGCCGTACAGCGTCAGGGAGTCCTCCCGGACGACCAGGGAGGTGGCCAGGCGGGCCTGCTGTCCGACGCGCAGGGAGGACAGCGTGTCCGGCGTGCACTGGACGGCCATGCCGACGCCGCCGACCTCGACGACGGCGGCGTCGGGGGCCAGTGCGGCGACCGTGCCGCTGACGAAGGCGATCATGCGGTGCGCCCCTTCGGTGGGTTCGGTGCCGCGGCGGGCCCCGCGGCGGGTGCGGCGGCCGTACGGCGGCGGGCGGCGGGTCCGCGGGCCGCGGACGGCGCGGCCCCGGCGTGCCGGGCGACGGCCTGCTGGAGACGGTTCTGGGCGGGGGCCCGCCAGATGTGGCAGATGGCGAGGGCGAGGGCGTCGGCGGCGTCGGCGGGCTTCGGAGGCGCGTCGAGCCGCAGCAGCCGGGTGACCATGGCTCCGACCTGGGCCTTGTCGGCGCGGCCCGAGCCGGTGACGGCGGCCTTGACCTCGCTGGGGGTGTGCAGGGCGACGGGCAGGCCGCGGCGGGAGGCGCACAGCAGGGCGACGGCGCTGGCCTGGGCCGTGCCCATGACGGTGCGTACGTTGTGCTGGCTGAAGACGCGTTCCACGGCGACGAACTCGGGCCGGTGCTCGTCCAGCCACTGTTCGAGGCCCTCCTCCAGGGCGACCAGGCGCCGGCCCAGGTCCGCGTCGGCGGGCGTCCGCACGACCCCGACGCCGAGCATGGTCAGCGGCCGTCCGGCCACTCCCTCGACCACCCCGACGCCGCACCGGGTCAGTCCCGGGTCCACCCCCAGTACGCGCAACGCTCCACCTTCCCTGGCCGTCGTCCGTCCGTGCAGGCTATCCGCTGCCACCGACAACGCCGGGCATGCCAACGGGCCGACGGGTTCTCCCGTCGGCCCGGTGTGCCGTTCCACCGCGTCCGTACCGGGCCGTCCCGGTGCGGGCACGGCTACGCGTCGACCTTCTCCATGATCTCGTCGCTGACGTCGAAGTTGGCGAAGACGTTCTGCACGTCGTCGCTGTCCTCCAGCGCGTCGATCAGCTTGAAGATCTTCTTCGCGCCCTCCTCGTCCAGTTCGACCTGCATGGTCGGGACGAAGTTGGCGTCGGCGGACTCGTAGTCGATGCCGGCGTCCTGGAGCGCGGTGCGCACCGCGACCAGGTCGGTCGGCTCGCTGATGACCTCGAAGGACTCACCGAGGTCGTTGACCTCCTCGGCGCCCGCGTCGAGCACGGCACCGAGCACGTCGTCCTCGGACAGCTCGCCCTTGGGAACGATCACGACGCCCTTGCGGTTGAACAGGTAGGAGACGGAGCCCGGGTCGGCCATGGAACCGCCGTTGCGCGTCATGGCGACGCGGACCTCGGAGGCGGCACGGTTGCGGTTGTCGGTGAGGCACTCGATGAGCACCGCGACACCGTTCGGGCCGTACCCCTCGTACATGATCGTCTCGTAGTCGGCACCGCCGGCCTCCAGGCCCGCGCCACGCTTGACCGCCGAGTCGATGTTCTTGTTGGGAACCGACTGCTTCTTGGCCTTCTGGATGGCGTCGTAGAGCGTGGGGTTGCCTTCGGGGTCGGCACCCCCCATCCGGGCCGCGACCTCGATGTTCTTGATCAGCTTCGCGAAGAGTTTGCCGCGCTTGGCATCGATGACGGCCTTCTTGTGCTTCGTCGTGGCCCATTTAGAGTGGCCGGACATCTGCCTGTCTCCTTCGCGTAACCCATCCCTGCAACGAACGCATGGAATCCTACAAGGACTCGGCCCCCCGCCACGCGCGCGTCATCTCCACGAACAGCGCGTGCACGCGGTGGTCGCCCGTCAGCTCGGGGTGGAACGAGGTGGCCAGCGCGTTGCCCTGACGGACCGCGACGATGTGGCCGTCGTGCTCGGCGAGCACCTCCGCGCGGGCCCCGACGGACTCGACCCACGGGGCGCGGATGAAGACGCCGTGCACCGGGTCGCCGGCCACGCCCCGCACGTCCAACGCCGCCTCGAAGGACTCGTTCTGCCGTCCGAAGGCGTTGCGGCGCACGATCATGTCGATGCCGCCGACGGTCTCCTGCCCGGAACGCGGGTCGAGGATCTTGTCGGCCAGCAGGATCATCCCGGCACAGGTGCCGTAGACGGGCAGGCCCTCGCGCACGCGGGCCCGCAGCGGGTCCAGCAGGCCGAACAGGACGGCCAGCTTGGAGATGGTGGTCGACTCGCCGCCGGGCAGGACGAGACCGTCCACCTCGGCGAGTTCCTCGGGGCGCCGCACGGGCCTGGCCACGGCGTCTGCCGCGGCCAGGGCCACCAGGTGCTCCCGTACGTCGCCCTGGAGGGCCAGGACACCGATCACGGGGGAAGCGGGCATCCGGCGCCTACCAGCCGCGGTTGGCGTAGCGCTCGGTCTCGGGGAGGGTGTCGCAGTTGATGCCGACCATGGCCTCGCCGAGGTTGCGGGACGCGTCCGCGATGATCTTCGGGTCGTCGTAGAAGGTGGTCGCCTTCACGATGGCGGCGGCGCGCTTGGCCGGGTCGCCGGACTTGAAGATGCCGGAGCCGACGAAGACGCCCTCGGCGCCGAGCTGGCGCATCAGCGCGGCGTCGGCCGGGGTGGCCACACCGCCGGCGGAGAACAGCACGACCGGCAGCCTGCCCAGCTCGGAGACCTCCTTGACCAGCTCGTACGGGGCGCGCAGCTCCTTGGCGGCGGCGTACAGCTCGTGGTTGTCGAAGCCGCGCAGCCGGGCGATCTCGTTCTTGATCTGGCGCAGGTGACGTACGGCCTCGACGACGTTGCCGGTGCCGGCCTCGCCCTTGGAGCGGATCATCGCGGCGCCCTCGGCGATCCGGCGCAGGGCCTCGCCCAGGTTGGTGGCGCCGCACACGAACGGCGTGGTGAACGACCACTTGTCGGAGTGGTTGACCTCGTCGGCCGGGGTCAGGACCTCGGACTCGTCGATGTAGTCGACGCCGAGCGACTGCAGCACCTGGGCCTCGACGAAGTGGCCGATGCGGGACTTGGCCATCACGGGGATGGACACCGCCTCGATGATGCCCTCGATCATGTCCGGGTCGGACATGCGGGCCACCCCGCCGTCCTTGCGGATGTCGGCCGGGACCCGCTCCAGGGCCATGACCGCGACGGCGCCCGCGTCCTCGGCGATCTTCGCCTGCTCCGGCGTGACGACGTCCATGATCACGCCGCCCTTGAGCTGCTCGGCCATGCCGCGCTTCACGCGGGCGGTGCCGGTCTCGGGACCCTGGTTTTCGGAGAGCGTGCTGGACACGAGTGACCTCACTGAGGGGATGGGGACGGATTCTGCTGCACCGAGGAAACGTGAGCGGACCAGTCCACAGCAAGGGCCAATGGGAAGCCGGTGGATCGTTTTCGGGGCCACCGGCCGGGTGCGGGGTGCGTGCCGTGCGCGGGGGCGGTGCTACGCCGCCCGCTCGATCAGGGCCGCCGGCGGCTCGTCGTCCATCTCGAACGCCATGGGGAACGGGGCGTGCCCCGCCAGCCGAAACCAGCGCACCTTGCGGTGCCGGCGCAGCGCGCGGGCCGCCCGGACGGCGTCGTTGTGGAAGCGGCGCGCCATCGGCACCCGGCGCACCGCCTCGGCCAGCTCGAGCGTCGCGGCCTCTCCGCCGGGCGCCTCCCGGACCACGTCGACCTGCGGCGCCTCCGCGAACACCGCGCGCAGGGCCTGGCTCAACTCGCTCTCGGCCACCTCCCGCTGCTCCTCCACCGCCTGCCGGGCGGCGTGCGCCGCCTCGTACAGCACGATCGAGGCGGCGGGGTCGAGCACGCCCGAGGTGGCCAGTTCCTGCGTCACCGAGGCGCGGCGCAGCAACTGGGCGTCCAGCGCGGCCCGCGCGGCGTCGATCCGCGCGTGCAGCCGGTCCAGGCGTCCCGCCGTCCAGCTCAGGTAGAGGCCGATCAGGACGAGGGCGACGAGGATCCAGATGAGGGTTGCGGTCACGGGCGGCAAGGCTACCGGGGCGCTCCGCTGGGGGTGCGGGTGGTGTGACGTGCCGTCGGCTGTCGGTGCGGTGCCGTCGGCCGTCGGTGCTGTCCTCGGGGGCTGCCGCCCCCGAACCCCCGCGTCGGCCTGGACGGCCTCGTCCTCAAACGCCGGACGGGCTGGAGGGGTCCACCCTTGGCCCCAGGGCACCCAGCCCCGCCCGGCCCCCGAAGTCAGGCCGGAGGCCGCACGGGCAAAGCACGCCCCGCCCCGGGCCCCGAAGTCACGCCGGAGGCCGCACGGGCAAGGCACGCCCCCTGGCCCAGGGCACCCGGGCGCCCCCGAGGGGTTCAGTCCCGGGCCAGGCCGAAGCGGGACCAGAGGCCGGTGGTGCGGTCGTCGGCGGCCACGGCTGCCGCGCCGGCGGTGACCGTCTCGTAGACGGAGAGGATGTCGGCGCCGACGGTCGACCAGTCGAAGCGGCGGACGTGGGTGCTGCCGCGGTCGCGGAGCTTGGCGCGGCGTTCGGGGTCCGCCAGGAGCCGTACGGCCGCGGAGGCGAGCGCGTCGGCGTCCTCGTTGGGGAACAGCTCGCCGGCCTCGCCGCGGTCGAGGACCTGCGCGAAGGCGTCGAGGTCGGAGGCGAGGACGGGGGCGCCGGCGGACATGGCCTCGACGAGGATGATGCCGAAGCTCTCGCCGCCGGTGTTGGGGGCCACGTAGAGGTCGACGCTGCGCAGCAGGCGGGCCTTGTCCTCGTCGCTGATCATGCCGAGGAACTCCACGCGGGAGCGGAGGTCCGCCGGCAGCTTCTCGACGGCCTCCTCCTCGTCGCCGCGTCCGGCCACCAGGAGCCGGGTCTGCGGGCGGGCGGCGAGGATCTCCGGCAGGGCCCGCATCAGCACGGGCAGGCCCTTGCGGGGTTCGTCGATGCGGCCGATGAAGCCGATGGTGTCGCCCTGCCACTCGGGTTTCGGCTCGGCCCGGGCGAAGAAGTCGACGTCGACGCCGTTGGGGATGACCACCGCGTCGCCGCCCAGGTGCTCGACGAGGGTGCGGCGGGCGTACTCGCTGACGGCGATCCGCGCGCTGATCTTCTCCAGGGCCGCCTGGAGGATCGCGTAGGCGGCGATCATGGCGCGCGAGCGCGGGTTGGAGGTGTGGAAGGTGGCGACGATCGGCCCCTGGGCGGCCCAGCAGGTCAGCAGGCCCAGTGAGGGCGAGGTCGGCTCGTGGATGTGGATGACGTCGAAGGCTCCCTCGTGGAGCCAGCGCCGGACCCGGGCCGCCGACAGGAAGCCGAAGTTCAGCCGGGCCACCGAGCCGTTGTAGGGCACCGGTACCGCGCGGCCGGCCGAGACGACGTACGGCGGGAGGGGGGTCTCGTCGTCGGCGGGGGCGAGCACCGAGACCTCGTGGCCCAGGCGGATGAAGTACTCGGCGAGGTCCCGGATGTGGAACTGGACGCCGCCGGGCACGTCCCACGAGTAGGGGCAGACGATGCCGATTCTCACGGGGTGTCCTCCCGGGCCTTCCGGGCGGGGTCGCGGGCGGGGTCGAGGTCCTTGAGCCACAAGCGCTGGAGCATGTGCCAGTCCTCCGGATGGGCGGCGATCCCGGTGGCGTAGGCGTCGGCCAGCGCCTGTGTCATGACGGACGTCTTCTCGGCGCGCGTACCTGACGCGGGCACCTCGACCGGCGGGTGCACGCGGCCCCGCATCACGGGGGTGTCGTCGTACCAGAGGGTCACGGGCAGCAGCCGGGCCCCGGTCTGCTGCGCGAGCAGGGCGGGGCCGGCCGGCATCCGCGCGGTCTCGCCGAAGAAGTCCACCTCGACGCCCGAGGCGGACAGGTCCCGGTCGGCGACCAGGCAGACCAGGCCGCCGTCGCGCAGCCGCCGGGCCAGGGTGCCGAAGGCCGTGCCGCCGCTGTGCGGCAGGACCTCCATGCCGAGGCCCTCGCGGTAGGCGACGAACCGGTCGTACAGCGTCTCCGGCTTCAGGCGCTCGGCGACGGTGGTGAAGGGGATGCCCAGCCGGGTGGTGACCCAGGCGCCGGCGAGGTCCCAGTTGGCGAGGTGCGGCAGTGCCAGGACGACGCCCTTGCCGGCCGCCATGCCCTCGGTGAGGTGGTGCAGGTCGTCGGGTTCGAAGCCGTTCCTGATGCGCTCCTCGCTCCAGGCGGGCAGCCGGAAGGACTCCATCCAGTAGCGCAGGTAGGACCGCATGCCCGCGCGGGAGAGTTCGGCGAGCCGCCGCGGGTCCGCGTCGGGCACCACCCGCGCGTAGTTGCCCTCCAGGCGCAGCACGCCGGTGCCGCGCCGCCGCCACGCGACGTCGGCGATGGTCCGGCCCAGTCCGGCGGCGGCGGGCTCGGGCAGCTTCTTCACCGTGCTCCAGCCGGCGCCGTAGAGGCCGTCGGTCAGGCGCTCCCGGGCACTCACGTCGCCGCCCCGCTCCCCCGGCGGTGGCCGCGGTCCGCGACCGCGCCGCCCGCGGTGTCGTCGTCGCCGGTGCGCGGGCCGGCCGCGCCGGTGTCCGGCGCGGTCGCGTCCCCGGCCGTCGCGTCCCCGGCCGTCGCGGACCTGGCCGGCGGGTCACCCGCCGCCGCGTCCGCCTCGGCGGCCTCCCGGCGCACGGTGACGACCCGCTGCACGAGCGTGACGAGGCTGCCGACGGCGACGATCCACAGGGCGACCGGCAGCAGGTACTGGATGCCGGGCACGCCGAACGCGTGCAGCCCGGCGAGACCGGCGGCGACCAGGGAGATCACCAGCCGCTCGGCCCGCTCCACCAGTCCGTTCACCGCGACCGGCAGGCCGATCGACTCGCCGCGTGCCTTGGTGTACGACACGACCTGGCCGCTGGCCAGGCAGAAGATCGAGACGGCGCACAGCACCGTGTCGTCGCCGCCGGCCGCGTACCACAGGGCGAAGCCGCCGAAGATCGCCCCGTCGGCGACCCGGTCGAGGGTGGAGTCCAGGAAGGCGCCCCAGCGGCTGGAGCGGCCCAGCTGGCGGGCCATGTTGCCGTCGACCAGGTCGGAGAACACGAAGAGCGTGATCACCACCGTGCCCCAGAAGAACTCCCCCATGGGGTAGAAGACCAGCGCACCCGCGACCACGCCGGCGGTACCGATGAGCGTGACCGTGTCGGGGCTGACCCCCCGCCGGATGAGAAACGCGGCGAACGGCGTGAGGACACGCGTGAAGAATGCACGCGCGTACTTGTTCAGCATGGCCTTCCCGACGGTCGGTGTGGCCGCGCGGCCCCTGCTGGCCACCGGCTGGCCCATCGTAGTCACGCACCCGCGCGGGCGGCCGGGCACCCGCCCGGACCGCCCACCGGGGCACGGGAGTCCGGGGCACGGATCCGCCCGCGGCGCCACCCCGGCGGCCGTCGGCGTCCGCCGTATGGACGCACCGTGAGGGGAGTGGAAAGCTCGGAGTACCGCGGGCGCCGCCGGAGCCGCACCGCACGCGGATTCCGCCGGTCCGCGCCCACAGCGACCTCACCGTGCACGGGAGGCAGGACCATGGGCGACAAGGCGCACACCCACCCCGGAGCCGCCGGCAGGGCACAGGCGGCCGACCACCCCGCGTCCGTACGGAATGTGGTGCTGGTCGGCCACTCCGGATCGGGCAAGACAACCCTGGTGGAAGCTCTCGCACTGACCGCGGGAGCGGTGAACCGGGCGGGCCGCGTGGAGGACGGCGGCACGCTCTCCGACTACGACGAGATCGAGCACCGGCAGCAGCGCTCGGTGCAGCTCTCCCTGGTGCCCGTCGAATGGGACGGCATCAAGGTCAACCTCCTCGACACCCCCGGATACGCCGACTTCGTCGGGGAGCTCAGGGCCGGTCTGCGCGCGGCGGACGCGGCCCTCTTCGTCGTCTCGGCCTCCGACGGCGTGGACGGCTCCACCCGCATGGTCTGGGACGAGTGCGCGGCCGTCGGCATGCCCCGCGCCATCGTCGTCACCCACCTGGAGGCGGCCCGCGCCGACTTCGAGGAGATGACCCGGGTCTGCGCCGAGGCGTTCGGCGGCGACGACCCCGACGCCGTCCTGCCGCTGTACCTGCCGCTGCGCGGCCCCGCGGGGCCGGACGGGCACGCGCCGGTGAACGGTCTGATCGGGCTGCTGTCGCAGAAGCTGTTCGACTACTCCAGCGGCGAGCGCGAGGAGTCCGAGCCCGGCCCCGACCAACTGCCGCTCATCGCGGACGCCCGCAACCGGCTGATCGAGGGGATCATCGCCGAGAGCGAGGACGAGACCCTCATGGACCGCTACCTCGGCGGCGAGGACATCGACACCGGCATCCTGATCGAGGACCTGGAGCGTGCCGTGGCCCGCGGGGTGTTCTTCCCCGTCCTGGCCGCCGCCCCGGCCGCGGACGGCGCCCGCCAGGGCCTCGGCACGGTCGAGCTGCTGGACCTGCTCACGGGCGGGTTCCCGACGCCGCTGGAGCACGGCACGCCCCGGGTGACCACGATCGACGGCAAGCCGCGCGAGCTGACGCCCTGCGACCCCGGCGCCCCGCTGGTCGCCGAGGTCGTCAAGACCTCCTCCGACCCCTACGTGGGCCGCCTGTCGCTCGTGCGGGTCTTCTCCGGCACCCTGCGCGCCGACCAGACCGTCCACGTCTCCGGGCACGGGCTGGCCGACCGAGGGCACGAGGACCACGACGTCGACGAACGCATCGGTGCCCTGACCACCCCGTTCGGCAAGCAGCAGCGCCCCGTGCCGCAGGTGATCGCCGGAGATCTGGCGTGCGTGGCGAAGCTCGGCCGTGCCGAGACCGGCGACACCCTGTCCGCCAAGGACGACCCGCTGCTGATGGAACCCTGGGAGATGCCCGACCCGCTGCTCCCGCTGGCCATCCGGGCGCACAGCAAACCCGACGAGGACCGGCTCTCCCAGGGGCTGGCCCGGCTCGTCGCCGAGGACCCCACGATGCGGCTCGAACAGAACCAGGACACCCACCAGGTGGTCCTGTGGTGCCTGGGCGAGGCGCACGCCGACGTCGCCCTGGAGCGGCTGCGCAGCCGCTACGGCGTCCAGGTCGACGTGGTGCCGCACCAGGTGGCGCTGCGGGAGACCTTCGGTTCCACGGCGTCCGGGCGGGGCCGGCACGTCAAGCAGTCCGGCGGGCACGGCCAGTTCGCGATCTGCGAGATCGAGGTGGAGCCCCTGCCCGGCGGCTCCGGCATCGAGTTCGTCGACAAGGTCGTCGGCGGCGCGGTGCCGCGGCAGTTCATCCCGTCCGTGGAGAAGGGCGTGCGGGCGCAGGCGGCGAGGGGGGTGGCCGACGGGCATCCGCTGATCGACGTGCGGGTGACCCTGCTGGACGGCAAGGCGCACTCGGTGGACTCCTCCGACGCCGCCTTCCAGACGGCCGGCGCGCTGGCCCTGCGGGAGGCCGCGGCCCAGGCGACGATCCACCTGCTGGAACCCGTCGCCGAGGTCACGGTCCTGGTCGGCGACGACTACGTGGGCCCGGTGATGAGCGACCTGTCGGGCCGCCGCGGGCGGGTTTCGGGCACCGAACAGTACGCCGCCGGCCGCACCCTCGTCCGGGCCGACGTGCCCGAGATCGAGATCGGCCGGTACGCCGTGGACCTGCGCTCGCTCTCCCACGGCACGGCCCGCTTCAGCCGCCGTTACGCGCGGCACGAGCCGATGCCGCCGCAGGTCGCGCAGCGCCTCCGTCAGGAGCTCCGGGCGGCGTCGTAGCGGGCTCGGGAGGCGTCCCGCCCGGGGCGCGCGCCCGGCGGTGGGTGCGGCCCGGGACGGGCGTCGTGAGGCGGCGCCCGGCGCCCGCGGGGGCCGTCGCCGGGCGCCCGCGCACGCGCCGCGCACGCCGCGCGTGCCCGGAACGCTTCACCCCGTGCGGCACCGTGCCGGTCCCGTCCGCACACGGGTTGTCGCCGTCCGCAGACGAACCGGCCCCGCTGCGGATACGCTGAAGACCTGATCAACAGGTGTGCGCGGCAAGGAAGTCGGGAAGACCGCAAGACGACAGTCGCGGCGATCGGGGGCGGGGAATGACCGTTGAGAGCGGTTACGCGGACTTCTTCGGTCCGCAGGTGCCGCGCACGGGTGACGAGGGGCACACGCCGACCTTCGCGCTGGCCTCGGCGTCCTACCGGGACAACGAGGCCGACGAGATCCTCAAGGCCAACAACGAGTGGCACAAGTCGGCCGTCGCACCGCCCCGGATCAAGCTGTTCCGCCCGAACCTGGGCGAGGCGTTCTCCCGGGCGATCATCGACCGGATGCTGGGCTCCGGGCGGGCGCCGCTCGTCCAGTCCTTCGGCACCCAGCCGCACGTGGTCGTCGAGCACAGCCTCGCCGCCCACCGCATCCGCCGGGAGCGCGACAACTGGCTCAGCGCGATCATGGTCCTGTGCGGCGTGCTCTTCCTGCCGGGCCTGCTGGTCTGGCTGCTGGTCTTCCAGATCCGCACCACCATGACCCGGCGGGAGGACAAGCGGGCCGGAGCCCTGGCCACCACGCTGCTGGTGGGGGTGGGGGCCCTCGCGGTCCTCTTCCTGCTCCGCATGCCCTTCGACGGGTTCTGGGGCTGGTACGCCCGCGCGTGTGTCGTCGCTCCCGTCATCGGCTGGTTCTGGGCCAAGCGGATCTGCGAACGCACCGCGCACGCCCTGCGGGGGCAGTGGGAGAGCCTGCTCTCCGGCGGCAGCGTGGGCGCCAAGGTCCCGGAGGCGGTGCCGAGCAGCCCCGGCGAGACCGCCGCCGAGCAGCTGCGCCAGTCCCTGGCCCGGCTCAGCGCCGAGCAGCAGTCCAACTCCGTCTTCTACGCCGGCCCCAAGGGCATACTCGGCATGGGCACCCGGTGGGGCAGCTGGCAGCTCGCCGAGGAGCTGGTCCCCGCCGACCCGGACCGCGAGATCAACCCCTTCCGCAGCTGGGACGTCATCAAGGCGATCCACGACCGGCTGCGCATGCTGGAGCGCGGCCCCCTGCACACCGGCGGCTTCACCAAGCCCTCCGTGCGCCACTGGATCGTCACGCCGATCGGCGAGAACGCCACCGCCGTGTCCCGGCCCGAGGGCACGGACGTGGAGGCGTACCAGGTCAAGCCGCACGCCATACAGGAGATCTGCAACAAGCAGCAGTTCGGCGCCGGCGACCGCCACTACCTCGGGGTGCAGTGGACCCTGTGGGACGGCCAGCTCGTCATCACCATGCTGATCACGGTGACCGTCCTCCACGAGACCCTGCGCATCGAGGTCACCGGCCACGCGCTGGGCCCCGTGCACCCGCTGTTCACCACGGCACCGGCCGCCAAGGAGAAGTCGGTCCAGAAGTCGGTGAAGTTCTGGGAGACCCGCACGGTCAAGCTCCCCCTCGTCGACGCGGACGAGGTGGTGCGCCTGGCCGCCCGCGCGCCGCTGACCTGGTACCCGCCGCTGCTGTACTGGCTGGGTGGCAAGCTGACCCTGCCCGAGCCCTTCGGCCTGCGGCACGCCTGGGCGGACAAGCCGTGGCGGCACCGCTTCATGGCCGACGACGCGCTGCGCGCCGCGACGCCGGTGCTGCGCGCGGTGCACTCCGCCGCGATCAAGGTCCTGGCGGAGAACGGCGTGGACACCGAGAAGTTCGGCGCCCGCTCCTCGGCCCTCAGCGGGGCGGTGCAGGAGGCGGCGCCCAAGAAGGCCGACGTCTACGACGCCTGAGCGCGGGTGCCCCGGCCGGGGCACCCGCCAGACCCGCCCAGACCCTTCCGCCCCCGGCGCGGCGCTCGGCCGGGTGCCGGGGCGTCGCCGGTTCAGGCGGAGGGCCAGGCGTCCGCCAGCATCGTGCGGGTGTCCCCGAGCAGCTGCGGCAGCACCTTGGTGTGGCCCACGACCGGCATGAAGTTGGTGTCGCCGCCCCAGCGCGGGACGACGTGCTGGTGGAGGTGCGCGGCGATGCCGGCGCCGGCCACGGTGCCCTGGTTCATGCCGATGTTGAAGCCGTGCGCCCCGGAGGCGGCCCGCAGCGCCGTCATCGCCTGCTTGGTCAGCTCGCCGAGCTCGGCGGTCTCCTCGACGGTGAGGTCCGTGTAGTCGGCCACGTGCCGGTACGGCACCACCATGAGGTGGCCCCCGGTGTACGGGTAGAGGTTGAGCACCGCGTAGACCCGCTCGCCGCGCCGGAGGACCAGTCCGTCCTCGTCGGACTTGGCCGGGATCGAGCAGAAGGGGCAGCCGTCGTCGGCGCCGGGGCCGGTCGGCTTGTTCTCGCCCTGGATGTAGGCCATCCGGTGCGGCGTCCACAGACGCTGGAATGCGTCCTGCGTCCCCACTCCCCACTGCTGCTCCGGCTCACTCGTCATATGTGCAGCATATGGCGTCCTGGGGGTACGACGGCACGGGCCCCCGGGATCGCTCCCGGGGGCCCGTGCCGTCGTGCGGATCAGACCTGCGCGCGTTCCTGGACGACCTTCACGATCTTCGCGATGGCCTCGTCGACGGGGATGCCGTTCTCCTGCGATCCGTCGCGGTAGCGGAAGGAGACGGCTCCGTTGGCCATGTCCTCGTCGCCCGCGATGACCATGAACGGGACCTTCTGCTTCTGCGCGTTGCGGATCTTCTTCTGCATGCGGTCGGAGGAGGAGTCCACCTCGACCCGCAGCCCGCGCGTGCGGGCCTTCGCCGCGAACTGCTCCAGGTACTCGACGTGCGCGTCACCGATCGGGATGCCGGTCGCCTGCACCGGCGCCAGCCATGCCGGGAAGGCGCCCGCGTAGTGCTCCAGGAGCACCGCGAAGAACCGCTCGATCGAGCCGAACAGCGCGCGGTGGATCATGACCGGGCGGGTCTTGGAGCCGTCCGCGGCCGTGTACTCCAGGTCGAAGCGCTCCGGCAGGTTGAAGTCGAGCTGGATGGTCGACATCTGCCAGGTGCGGCCGATGGCGTCCTTGGCCTGGACGGAGATCTTCGGGCCGTAGAAGGCGGCGCCGCCCGGGTCGGCCACGAGTTCCAGGTTCTGCTTCTCGGCGACCTGGCGCAGCGTCTCGGTGGCTTCCTCCCACGCCTCGTCGGTGCCGACGAACTTCTCCGGGTCCTTGGTGGACAGCTCCAGGTAGAAGTCGGTCAGGCCGTAGTCGCGCAGCAGGTTCAGGACGAAGGTGAGGGTCTTGTCGAGCTCCTCCGACATCTGCTCGCGGGTGCAGTAGATGTGCGCGTCGTCCTGGGTGAAGCCGCGGGCCCGGGTCAGGCCGTGCACGACACCCGACTTCTCGTACCGGTACACCGTCCCGAACTCGAAGAGGCGCAGCGGCAGTTCGCGGTAGGACCGGCCGCGCGCGTCGAAGATCAGGTTGTGCATCGGGCAGTTCATGGGCTTGAGGTAGTAGTCCACGCCCTCGTCGAGCTGCATGGGCGGGTACATGCCGTCGGCGTACCAGTCCAGGTGGCCCGAGGTCTCGAAGAGCTTCCCCTTCGTCGCGTGCGGGGTGTAGACGAACTCGTAGCCCTCCTCCTCGTGGCGGCGGCGCGAGTAGTCCTCCATGACCCGGCGGACGATGCCGCCCTTGGGGTGGAAGACGGCGAGGCCGGAGCCGATCTGCTCCGGGACGGAGAACAGGTCCAGCTCGGAGCCGAGCTTGCGGTGGTCGCGCTTCTCGGCCTCGGCGAGGAACTCCAGGTGGGCCTTCAGCTCGTCCTTGGTCGGCCAGGCGGTGCCGTAGATGCGCTGGAGCTGCTTGTTCTTCTCGCTGCCGCGCCAGTAGGCGGAGGCGTTCCGCATCAGCTTGAACGCCGGGATGTTGCGGGTGGTGGGCAGGTGGGGACCGCGGCAGAGGTCCTTCCAGCACAGCTCGCCGGTCTTGGCGTCCAGGTTGTCGTAGATCGTCAGCTCGCCGGCGCCGACCTCTACGTCCGCGCCGTCGTCGTGCGAGGCGGCGCCCTTGAGGCCGATCAGCTCCAGCTTGTACGGCTCGTCGGCGAGCTCCTCGCGGGCCTCGTCGTCGGTGACGACGCGGCGGGCGAAGCGCTGGCCGCGCTTCTGGATCTCCTGCATCTTCTTCTCGATGGCCTTGAGGTCATCGGGGTGGAAGGGCCGGTCCACGTCGAAGTCGTAGTAGAAGCCGTCCCGGACCGGCGGGCCGATGCCCAGCTTGGCCTCGGGGAACAGCTCCTGCACGGCCTGGGCCATGACGTGGGCGGTGGAGTGCCGGAGGATGTTCAGGCCGTCCTCGGAGGAGATCTCGACGCCCTCGACGGTGTCGCCGTCACGCACCTCGTAGGAGAGGTCCCTCAATTCGCCGGAGACACGGGCGGCGATGACCGAGCGCTCGCCGGCGAAGAGCTCGGCGGCCGTAGTGCCCGTCGTCACCACGCGTTCTTCCCGCTCGGAATCGCGTTGGATGATCACACGGACGTCTGACACCGGTCTCTCCTGACTGAAGGCTGTGGTCGCGGCGCCATACCGGAGCGCACGCATGGGTGCGATCGTACCGACCCGGGCGGGCCCGTAGCGACATCAATCCGCCGCGGCAGCCCCGGGCCGTCCGCCGTCGCCGCCGTCCCGGGAACCTCCGCCCGCTCCGTCGCGGGCGGTGCCGGGGATGCCGCCGAAGCCGTCCGCCGCCTCGGCGCGTTCCTCCAGGGCCTTCATGAGCCGGTCGCGTTCGGCCTCCTCGAGCTCCAGGGGCACGACCTCGTCGACGCCGGTCATCCGGCGGAAGCCGCCCCGGCTCTCCAGCCGGCCGTGCACCCGGACCGGCAGTCCGTCGAGGTGTGCCCGTCCGGCGGTGCGGTAGTCCGCCTCCTCGAGGGCGAGCCGCACGGAGCCCAGGGCGGCGCCGGCGAGGACGCGCAGACGGACGGTGCCGCCGCCGCGCGGCCCGGACCGGTGCAGGCGGACCACGGTGCCGGTGATCCGTACCCGCACGGACGGCTCGGCGCGCCGGTAGCGGGCGCCGGCCTCGCGCAGGGCGGGCAGGTCCCCGGGAGAGAACTCGACGGGGTCGGCCGAGGCCCCGCAGCCGTCGGGCACGCCCGCCGCGGGGGCCCAGGCGATCCCGATGCGGGCACCCTGGGTGCCCTGGACGAGGGTGACGAGCGCCTCGGTGAGGTCGTGGCACACCCCGGCGGCGACGGCGGTGTCGAAGGCGTCGGGCGAGCCGGTGGCACGGCGGTGGTCGACGGCCTCCCGGGCCGCGTACAGGGCGTGGTGGAGGCGCACGGCGAGGGCGCGGCCGGTGGTGACGGGGACGAAGGCGGTGAGGCGGCGTCCGCCGGGCGCGGGGGCGACCAGGATGTCGTCGAGGGCGGCGGCGGCCGGGCGGCGGTGGCGGGCGCCGTGGTAGCCGGTCCGGGCTCGGGTGGCGAGGGCGGCGGCGAGCAGGGTGCGGCGGGCCGCGCCGCGCAGGTGTTCCTCGGCGGTCCAGCCGGCGGCACCGCCGGGGGACGTCGGGGCGTCGCGCCACCAGCGGATCTCGTCGCTGGGGACGGCGAGGGAGACGAGGATCTCGCGGGCGGCGGGGGTGCCGGCGCGGGCGAGGGCGGTGAGGGCCTCGGCGAGCAGGTCGTCGCTGTCGGGGAAGGCGCGGCTCTCGGGCACCAGCAGGCTGGTCGTGCGGTCGGCGGGGCCGGGCGGGGTCCAGCGGCCGTAGCGCCCGGGGCTGCCGCCGCGGCGCAGCCATCCGTGGCGGCGCAGCAGGGCCGCGAGGACGGCGGGGTCGGTGTCGCCGGGGGCGGCGGGCCGGACGTCCCGGGCGGGTTCGGCGGGGTGGGGGCGGGCCGGGCGCGGGGGTTCGCCGGTGGGGTGGTGGGTCACGGTGTCCCTCCGGTCCCGACGCGCGTCATGATCTCGCACAGCGCGCGGTCGTCGAAGACGTGCGTGGTGGGGATGCGCACGGTGGTGCGGGTGCGGCCGGTGACGGGGTGACCGGCGAGGTTGGTCCAGTAGCAGCAGTGCCGCAGTTCGAGACGGTCGTGGCCGGCCCGCAGCCAGTCGTCCGGGGAGCGCGGCACGAGCATGACGACGAGGATCTTGTGCACGGTGACGGGTGTGCGGGCCAGCTTGACCAGATGCGCGTTGTCGAGCGTGAAGGAGAAGGAGCGGCCCGGCGGGTCGGGCGCGACCTGGTAGGTCGCCTTGAGCTGGACCTTGATGGTCACCTCGTCGTCGACGGTGTGGCCGGGGGCGCTGTGGCTGACGTGCCAGTCGATGCCGTTGTCGGGAAAGGGCTGGGAGAGCGAGCAGCCGGCCGCCGCGGCGACGGCGTGCAGGTAGGCGACCTGCAGGGTCTCCATGCAGGCGGTGGTGGCGAGGGAGCCGCGGGAGGGAGCCGTGCGCCCGGGCAGCAGCCCGCCCCGTTCGGGCTGCGCTATGGCCATGGCCCAACAGCCTTCCAGAACAAGTGTTTCCCCGTACCGGGCCGCTGAACTGCGTGGACCCGTACTCCTGTTGTCTCCTTGCGGCGTACGGCGCAAACGGGGCGGGTATCACCCGGGCGGGGCAGCGGACGGTGCGTCAACTGCCAGAGGTGAACAAGGGGTTGTTGGGTATGGCGTGTTGGTACGAGGGGCCGTTGGCCGCTTTCGACACGGAGACGACGGGCGTGGACGTGGAGACGGACCGGATCGTGTCGGCCGCCGTCGCGATCCAGGAGGCTCCGGGCAGCCGTCCGCGGATCAGCCGCTGGCTGGTGAATCCGGGCGTTCCGGTGCCGGCCGCCGCGACGGAGGTGCACGGTCTGACGGACGAGCAGGTGCAGCGCCGGGGGCGCTGGCCGGCTCCGGTGATGTACGAGATAGCCGAGGTGCTGGCGGAACAGGCGCGGGTGGGGCGGCCGTTGGTGGTGATGAACGCCCCGTTCGACCTGACGCTGCTGGACCGGGAGTTGCGCCGGCACCGGGCGTCGTCGCTGAGCCGGTGGTTCGACCGGACGCCGCTGCTGGTGCTGGACCCCTGGGTGCTGGACAAGCACCTGGACCGGTACCGCAAGGGCCGCCGCACGCTGACGGACCTGTGCGCGCACTACGGCGTGCCGCTGGACGGGGCGCACGAGGCGGCGGCGGACGCGGTCGCGGCGCTGGAGGTGACGCGGGCGGTCGGGCGGCGGTTCGCCGCGCGGCTGGAGCGGCTGTCCCCCCGCGAGCTGCACACCTTGCAGGCGGTGTGGCACGCGGCGCAGGCGCGCGGGTTGCAGACGTGGTTCGCGCGCAACGGTTCCGACGAGGCCGTGGACCCGGCCTGGCCCCTGCGTCCGGACCTGCCGGCGGCCGCGTAGGGCGGTGGTGTCCGGGAACGTGAAAGCCGGTCCGTCGGGGACGGACCGGCTCTTCCCGGTGGGCGATACTGGGTTCGAACCAGTGACCTCTTCGGTGTGAACGAAGCGCTCTCCCACTGAGCTAATCGCCCGGGAACGGACTGAACCATACAGGTCCCGGGAGGCATCCTTCAAACCGCTTCGAGGTGCGCGGTCAGGCCGCGCCGTCCGGCGCGCATCATCAGGGCGTGGTTGGCGCGGAAGAGGCACCGCGCGGGGACGGCGAGGCGGCGCAGCAGCGGCTTGCGGATCTCGGCCTCCTGGTCGTAGCGGGCGAGGCAGCCGCCGGTGTCCACGGGGGTGACGGTCCAGCGGGCGCGGCCGGTGATGTCGCCGTCGAGGCGGACCTCCAGGATCCCGGCCGCGGGGTCGCGCCGCTGGGCGCGCAGGACGACGACCAGGTCGTAGGGCAGGACGGAGCGGATGCGGGCGGTGCCGGTGGTGGCGTCGGTCCGGGTGACCTCGCGGACCTGGGGCCACCAGCGGGGGTAGTCCTCGACGCGTTCCAGGATCCGGTGGACGACGGGTGCGGGGGCGGGCAGGGGCCACCGGCTGTGGAAGCGGTAGTGGTGCAGGTTCATGGTCGGAGTGTGCCCGCGCGAGCGGGAAGGTTGCCGGCGGGCGGCCCGGCGTGGCGTGGGGCGAAGTCGTCCGGCGGGGTATGGCGTTGGGCGCGCTCCGGTCGTTCCGGGCGCGTTCCGGATGCGTGCGGGGCGCGTCCGGGGCGATGCTGCGCGGCATTTGATCCGCGGCCGGTTCGGTGAATTCGCCGGTATTCCGGAAGGGTTGCGCGGCTGCGGTGGATTCCCGCCGGATACGCGCGTGTTGGCTTCTTCCGGAAGTCCGCGAACGGCCGGAAGTCGCTGCCGGGTGCGGTCTTCGGATTCCGCTTCCGGGTGACTGAGGTGCTCCCGCGGGCACGGGCGGGCGGCGCGGCGCCCAGCACGCTGCGTGACGGACCGCCACCGCAGCGTGGGAACGGCACCGGGTGTCCGGCCGCTCACGACGACGGCCCGGCCCACTGATCGTGAGCCGGGCCGTCGTGATCCGGTGGGCGATACTGGGTTCGAACCAGTGACCTCTTCGGTGTGAACGAAGCGCTCTCCCACTGAGCTAATCGCCCGGACGCAGGAAGAACATTACCCCATGTCAGGGGGTGCCCATGACCACCGGGGGCCGGGCCGCCGCCCCCCGGTCACGGGAGCGGCCGGGCCGGGCCGCGGGGTCACTGGCCCTTGATCCGCCAGGGCATCTCCAGGCCGAACTTCCACAGGTAGACGGCGGTCAGCGCGCCCGCCACCACCAGGCCGACCGAGGTCAGGATGATGTTCCGGCGGCGCACCTTGGGGTCCAGGGCCCGCTGGGCGGCCTCGGTGACCTTGCGCTTGGTCCAGCGCAGCACCAGCTGGGCCCAGGCGAACTCGGTCCCCCAGATCGCCATGCCCGCGAAGATCACGACCCAGCCGGGTCCCGGCAGCACCAGCATCGCGGCGCCCGCGGCCACCACGGCCAGACCGACGACGAAGACGCCGACCTGCCAGCTGATGTGCAGGGTTCTGCGGGCCTGGATGAAGGCGGGTGCCCGGGAGCCGAGCGGCCGCCCCTGGGGCTCCCCGTCCTCCTCGGCCCCGCCCGCCCGGTCAGCCGTCATGGTCGCCTCGCCGGCCTTGTCACTCCCCGTGTTCATACGCCCAAACCCTACCGGAGCCATTCGCATCACCGGAATGGGCGCAGAGGATGATCGACCCCTCGTCCGGAAGGGTTACGTAAACGCACGCAAAACACGCAGAGGGGTTTACAACGGCACCGTAGGTGGCATGTCGATTTCGCCGACGTGCGAATCCCCGAGCGCACACTGAGCGAAAGGCCCTGGCGCTTATGAACACCACGGTCAGCTGCGAGCTGCACCTGCGCCTCGTTGTGTCGAGCGAGTCCTCCCTGCCTGTCCCCGCAGGCCTGCGGTACGACACGGCCGACCCCTACGCCGTGCACGCCACCTTCCACACCGGAGCCGAGGAAACCGTCGAGTGGGTGTTCGCCCGCGACCTCCTCGCCGAGGGACTTCACCGCCCCACGGGCACCGGCGACGTCCGCGTCTGGCCGTCGCGCAGTCATGGCCAGGGCGTCGTCTGCATCGCTCTCAGCTCCCCCGAGGGCGAGGCCCTGCTCGAGGCCCCGGCGCGGGCCCTGGAGTCCTTCCTGAAGCGCACCGACGCCGCCGTGCCGCCCGGCACGGAACACCGGCACTTCGACCTCGACCAGGAGCTCTCGCACATCCTGGCGGAAAGCTAGGCGGGGCTCCCACCAGCAGCCCGGCGCCGTCGACTCGGGGTGACGGCTCGGGCCAGGACGGCCGTGCACCACGGCACGCGACGGCGTCGGCACCGCGGATCTCCGCGGTGCCGACGCCGTCGCGTCGTGCGTGGCGCTCCGGCCGCGGTCTGGGGCGATCGTCCGCAGTGGTGCCGGACCGTGCGCGTCCGGTGACTCCGGGTTGGGGGACGGGAACCCACGGCCGCCGCCGGGCGTTGTATCGAAACCACGTGCGGGCCGGTACGGGTGTTCCCACGGGACGGAGCCACTACCATCGGCCAGCAATCGGCGGGCGCCCGCCCGACCCCAGGCCAGGGAGCGAATCGTGCTGATCACCCACGACACCCGGTGTGCGCTCGACACCGTGGTGGATCTGGTGAACTCCGCGCCGGAGGACGACACCGCGCCGGACGGACTGGCGGATGTCGCGGCTCTCGCGCTCTTCGTCCGGAAACATGACATCAGTGAGGTCGGGACGCTCTCGGAGTTCGACCTGTCGGCCGTGCGCAAGCTGCGGTCCCGTTTCGCCGCCGTCTTCGCGGCCCCCGACGCCCGCACGGCGGCGGGGCTGATCAACGAGCTGATCGCCGCCGCGGGCACCACGCCCCGGCTCACCGACCACGACGGCTACGACTGGCACGTGCACTACTTCGCCCCCGGTGCCTCCGTGGCCGACCACCTGGCCGCCGACTGCGGCATGGCCCTGGCCTTCTTCGTGGTCGCCGGGGAGCAGGAGCGGCTGCGGCGCTGCGAGGCGCCCGACTGCCGGCACGCCTTCGTCGACCTGTCCCGCAACCGCTCGCGGCGCTACTGCGACAGCCGGACCTGCGGCAACCGCCTGCACGTGGCCGCGTACCGGGCGCGGCGCAAGGAGGCGGCGGGCTGACCGGGCCGGTCACCGGCGCGGGGTGGGATGCGGTGCCGACGCGGTCCCGACGGGTGGCGCCGGGAACCGCGGGTACGGCTCACAGCCACAGCAGGTCGTGCAGGGCAGCCGTGAGCAGCAGACACCCGATCACCGCCAGGAAGATCATCAGCGGCGGCTGGGAAAGGGCGAAGAGGCATCCGCGCGGCTCGTCCTGCTGCCTCGCGGCATCGCTCTGTGTCGTGTCCAGCATCTCGCCGCGATGATGACGTATCGGCGGCGGTGAAGCGATCAACGTTCACCGGGTGAACGCGTGGCCGCCGATTCCGTGATCAACGCTTCGAGTTGTGATCGTTTCCGGCCGCGCCGCGTTCCCCTGTGACGTTTCTGCTCTGGCTCAGGTGTCGCGGGCGGGGGCCGGCGCCGAGGGCCCGGGCACGACGCCCGGGTGGTGCCCGGTGGGGGGTGTGCGGGTTCGGACGCCGTGCCGCGTTCAGATGCCGTGCTTCTTCAGGATGGCCTCGATGTCGCTGAAGTCGTCGTCGCCGCCCTTGGCGGCCGGTGCGGGCCGGGTCTCCTGGCGCGGGCCGGCCTGGCCGAGGGAAGGCGCCGAGGCGGCCGGGGCCACCGCTCCCTGCTGGGCCGCCGCCCGGGCCGCCTTGCGCTCCTTGCGCGTGCCGCCGCGACGGCGCTCCACCGCCCGGGTCGTCGCGAACATCACCCAGGAGAGGCCGAGCAGCCCGAAGCCCGCCCAGGCCACCGGGCTGAAGGCGGTGTCGGCCAGCCACTCCACCACGCCCGCCATGACGAGGCCGATGGGCACCAGGGAGTAGGCGGCGATGCGCGTCGCGGTCAGGTAGCGCTTGCGGTAGGCCGTGATCACCGCGATGCCCAGGCCGGCCGCGGACACGGCGGAGCAGACGGTCTCGGCAATCATCCGGTCCTCCAGGCTGGGAGTGGGGGCGCTGTGGGCCCTTCGTCCCTTCCATCCTGCACCTTCCGGCCCCCGCCGGGCCATGCCGGGGTCCGAGATCAGGGACATCTCCGGGTCGGCTCCTCCGCAGGTGCCGGTGCCGGAGGAGGGCCACGAACGAGCGCGGGGGCGGGTCCGTCCCGGGGGGCGGCCCCGCAGCCACGGACCGGGCCGGGCGGGTCGACCGGGCCGAGCGGGTCGACCGAGCCGGGCGGGCTGACCGGGCGGTGCGAGGGGACGGACCCGGGCACAGCACGGGCCCCCGGAACCGTCGCCCCCAGCCTTCCCGCGGCCTTCCCGCAGCCGCCGCCCGCCACGGCCTCCGGCACGGAGCTCCTGGGACGGGCGGGCCGCAGGGGCCCTTGTGGGCGCTGCGGGCGGCGGCTGGAAGACTGTGACCATGAGTGAGTCCTCCCCCGTCTCCCCCGCCGCGCCCGTGCTCGACGTGTGGTGCGAGCTGCAGTGCCCGGACTGCCGTACCGCCCTGGACGACGTGCGCGCGCTGCGCGCCCGCTACGGCGACCGTCTGGAGGTGCGCCTGCGGCACTTCCCCCTGGAGAAGCACAAGCACTCCTTCGCCGCCGCCCAGGCCGCCGAGGAGGCGCTGGTCCAGGGCAGGGGCTGGGAGTACGCGGAGGCCGTGCTCGGGCGGGTCACGGAGCTGGAGCGGGCGGGCGAGTCCGTTCTGGTCGAGACCGCCCGGGAGCTGGGGCTGGACGCCGAGGAGTTCGACACCGCCCTGATCGACGGGCGGCACATCCTGATCGTCGACGCCGATCACGCCGAGGGCAAGGCGATCGGCGTGACCGGGACGCCGACGTACGTGATCGGCGGGGAGCGCCTGGACGGCGGCCGGAGCCAGGAGGGCCTGCGCGAGCGCGTCGAGGAGATCGCGGACCGCCTCCTCGCCACGCGGGAGGGCTGAACCGGCCGGAGAACCGAGCCGAGCCGCGCCGGAAGGCCGAGGCGGACCGGAGGGCCGAGCCACACCGGAGGGCCGAGCCACACCGGAAGGTCGAGCCACACCGGAGGGATGAGCGGGAGCGGCCCGGGCGCTCCTCCCCGGGCCTGGCGCTCCTCCCCGGGCCATGCGCTCGCCTCGGCCCCGGGCGCCCCGTCACAGCAAGGGCTTGTACATCGCGTACTGCGTGGTCGTGTAGCCGAGGGAGTCGTAGAGGCGCTCGGCCGGGGTGTTGTCGGCGAACACGTTGAGTCCGATGAGGTGCTTGCCCGCGGCGAGCGCCTGGGCCTCGGCCGTCAGCATCAGGCTGCGGCCGTGGCCCCGGCCGCGGTGGCGGGCGTCGGTCTCGACGTCGAAGACGTAGGCGCCCTGCCCGCGGACGGAGAGCCAGAGGGTGCCCACCCGGGTGCCCTCGTGCTCCAGCACGCTGAAGATCATGCCCTCGCTGGCGCGTCCGTCGGGCAGCAGGGCGGCGTGGTCGCGTTCCGACTTGGCGCGGGCCTCGGCGCCCGGCACCCCGCGCTCGCTCCAGCTGTGCGCGTAGTCGGTCTTGCCCTGTTCGAGGTAGGGCCCGAACTCGTCGTCGGTCATGGGCCGGACCCGGCTGCCCGCGGGCAGCGCGGGCGGGGGGCCGCCGAGGGCCTTCTCCATGTTCCGGTTGCGCACCACGTAGCCGAGCGCCGTGGCCAGCCCCAGCCCCCCGGCGGAACCGGCGGGGACGGCCACCTCGATGCGGCGGCAGCCCCAGCCGCGCGCCACCTCCTCGGCGGCGAGCGCGGCCACCGTGGCGCGGCCCCGGCGGCGGTCCGGTTCCTGGATGCGCAGGGTCATGATGCGGGCCACGGCGTCCCCGAAGACGGGGTCGGTGCCGAGGTGGATCGCCCCGACCGGGCGGCTGTTGACGCACACCTGGTAGTGGCGCGAGCGGGTCCCGTCGGCGTTCTGCTGAAGCGGCTCGGCCGGCCGCAGGGTGGTGGTCATCACGGGAGTTCTACCCGCTGCCGGGCTTCGGGTCAGCCGAATATCAGGATGCCGTGGGACACGCTCACGGATCGAGGTCGGCCGCCGAGCGCTCGTCGAAGACCCGCATCGCCTTGGCGGTCACCGGGCCTGGGGCGGCGGGCAGTTCGCGGTCGTCGACGCGGTGCACGGCCTGGACGTCGCGGAGGGTGGAGGTCAGGAAGATCTCCTCGGCCCGGTCCAGGACGTCCAGCGGCAGGTCGGTCTCCTCGGCGCCGGTCCACTCCACGGCCAGGGCCCGGGTGATCCCGGCGAGGCAGCCGGAGGAGACGGGCGGGGTGTGCAGGGTCCCGTCGAGGACGACGAACACGTTGGAGCCGGTGCCCTCGCAGAGCTGTCCGACCGTGTTGGCGAACAGCGCCTCGCTCGCGCCCCGTTCCCGGGCGCGAGCGAGGGCGACGACGTTCTCGGCGTAGGAGGTGGTCTTCAGGCCGGTGAGGGCGCCGCGTTCGTTGCGCGTCCAGGGGACCGTCACGACGGCGGTGGTGTCGGGGCGGCGGGCGGTCTCCCCGAGGGCGACGACGAGGGTGGTGCCGTGCTCGCCCCGGTCGGAGCCGAGCGGGCCGTGGCCGCCGGTGTAGGTGATCCGCAGCCGGCCGAGCGGCATCGGGTTGGCCTCCAGGACGGCGGCGCACGCGCGGCGCACCTCGTCGAGGTCGGGGGCGGGCAGGCCGAGCCCCTGGGCCGAGCGGGTCAGCCGGTCGAGATGGCGGGTGAGCGCGAACGGCCGGCCGTCCACGGCCTTGACCGTCTCGAAGATGCCGTCGCCCACGGTCAGCCCGTGGTCGAGGACGGAGACGCGGGCGGAGTCGATGTCCTGCAGCCCGCCGTCGAGCCAGATCTTCACCTATCGGATCCCTTCACTCACCGCGTGGGTGCCCGACGCTACCGCGAGCAGCCGGGACGCCTTCAGTTCGGTCTCCCGCCATTCCCCCTCGGGGTCGGACCCCCAGGTGATCCCGGCGCCGGTGCCGAAGCGGAGCACCGCGCCGCCGTCGGCCCGGCGTTCGATCCAGAAGGTGCGGATGCCCACGGCCAGTTCGGCGGTTCCGCGGTCGGCGTCCACCCAGCCGATGCCCCCGCAGTACGGTCCGCGGGGGCCGTTCTCCAGCGTCTCGATGATCCGCAGGGCGCTCGACTTGGGGGCGCCGGTGACGGAGCCGGGCGGGAAGGCGGCGTCGAGCAGCTCGGGCCAGCCCGCCCCGTCGTCCAGCTCCCCGCGGACCGTGGACACCAGGTGCACCAGTCCCGGGTGCTTCTCGACGGCGCACAGGTCGGGCACGGAGACGGTGCCGGTGGCGCAGACCCGGCCGAGGTCGTTGCGGACCAGGTCCACGATCATGACGTTCTCGGTGTAGTCCTTCTCCAGCAGGTCGGCCTCGGTGCGGCCGGTGCCCTTGATCGGGCCGGACTCGACGGTGCGGCCGTGGCGGCGGAGGAAGAGTTCGGGCGAGGCGGTGGCGATCTCCACGCCGTGCGCGGGGAGGCGGATCGTTCCTGCGTAGGGGGCGGGGTTGCCGCGCGCCAGCAGGGCGGTGAGCCGGTCCACGTCGGCGTCGGCGGGAACGGGCGCGGACAGCACCCGGCAGAGGTTCGCCTGGTACACCTCGCCGGCGGCTATGCGGTCGCGGATCGCGCGGACGCCGGCCGTGTACGCGGCGTGGTCGAGGGACGACGTCCAGTCGCCCGGGGCCGGTCCGCGCCAGGCGTCCGGCGCGGGGGCCGGCACCGGCTCCTCGCGCACGTCCCGGAAGCGTGCGCAGGTCAGACGGCCCTCGAAGTCCGCGCAGACGGCCCAGAAACCCGTCGAGTCCAGCGCCGAGGGGTCGTCGGTGACGTCGAGGAGACCGGTGGCGACGCGGGTACCGAAGCGGGCGAGAGGCGGGAGGTCGTGCACCCGACGAGTGTAGGGCGGGCGCCGTCGCGGTGACGTCGTCACCTCGGTCACGGAGCGCTGACCAGGTACGTGAGCGGGCACAGCGCAGCACGCTGCACAAACGCGTTTTTGTGCTGGCCCCGGAATCCGCTAGAGTTCACCTCGTCGCCGGGACGCGCAAGCCGACCGAACCGACAGGCGGACGTAGCTCAGTTGGTAGAGCGCAACCTTGCCAAGGTTGAGGTCGCGAGTTCGAACCTCGTCGTCCGCTCGAAGGAACAGGGGTCTTCCCGGTCCCCTACACTCCTGGTGGAGTGGCCGAGAGGCGAGGCAACGGCCTGCAAAGCCGTCT
The DNA here is from genome assembly GCF_040637405.1 of Streptomyces sp. NPDC029526. Taxonomy (NCBI): domain Bacteria; kingdom Bacillati; phylum Actinomycetota; class Actinomycetes; order Kitasatosporales; family Streptomycetaceae; genus Streptomyces; species Streptomyces sp. NPDC029526. Next base: position 272,332 of record NZ_JBEZWE010000003.1, on the reverse strand, counting down.
ACACGGGTTCAAATCCCGTCTCCACCTCCAAGGACGATTAGCTCAGCGGGAGAGCGCTTCCCTGACACGGAAGAGGTCACTGGTTCAATCCCAGTATCGTCCACTGGATCTTCGAGAGATCATCGACGGTCCGTCCCGCGCGATTAGCTCAGCGGGAGAGCGCTTCCCTGACACGGAAGAGGTCACTGGTTCAATCCCAGTATCGCGCACGCAGTGCCCACGCCCGGCCACCGCCGGTCACCGTGGACCCGAGGACGATTAGCTCAGCGGGAGAGCGCTTCCCTGACACGGAAGAGGTCACTGGTTCAATCCCAGTATCGTCCACACCCACCGGAACCCCCGGCCGCCGTCGCGGCCGGGGGTTCCGCCGTCCCGGGGGACGGCGGGGCCGGGAGTCAGCTGGAGAACAGCATGCGGCCGAAGCTCTTCTGACGGCGGTGGCCGTAGTGGGCGCCGTGCGGCGCGGCACCCCAGGCGGGCGGCTGCGGTGCCGCCGGGTACGCCTGCGGAGCGGCGGGCGGCGGCGGGGCGGGCTGCGACCACTGGGCCTCCAGCCGGGTCAGCGACTCCAGCTCCCCGTAGTCCAGGAAGATCCCCCGGCACCCGCTGCACTGCTCGATCTGAACGCCGTTCCGGTTGTAGGTGTGCATCGGCGCGTGGCACTTCGGACACTGCATGTCGGCTCCAACTCCCTGCTGGTCGATCCCGCTTCACCTGTCGCCAGGACAGACTCCGTCCGGGCACCGGTCGGTTGCACCCCAGGGCGTCGGTTCCGGCGCCGACTCCCCCGCGACGGACAACGGCAGTCCCGCCATCCGGGCGCAGGCCTCGACGAACACCGCCTCCACCTCGTCCGGCGCGCGGCCGTCCGCGAGGCACGCGGTGAGCACGCGGGCGGCGGTCTGCACGGTCAGCGCCCGCGCCGGGACGTCGAGCACGGGCCAGGGGTCGCCGGCGGCGGGCACGGCGGGCCCGCCCGCGGCCCGGTAGGTGCCGAGGAACCGCGCCCACTCGTCCGGTGCCAGCAGACCGCAGGCGAACCAGGCGGCGGGCCGGGCGAGGTCCCAGGCGGGGGCGCCGAGCCCCACGTCGTCCACGTCGATCAGCCGCCAGGAACCGTCCGGCAGGCGGACGAGCTGCCCCAGGTGGAAGTCGCCGTGACAGAGGGCGGGGCGGTCCGGCGCCGGTCCCGCGCCCCGCGCCCACCCCGGCAGCACCGCCCAGGCGCGCAGCACCGGGCCGGCGGCCGGGTGGTCGCCCGCCGCGTCCCGGAGCCGGGCGACGGCCCGGGCCGCCTTGGCCGGGCCACGGTTCGCGGGCACCTCGGCGGCGGCCGGCACGGGCGCCCGGTGCAGCCGCGCGAGCAGGGTGGCGGCGGCCTCCCAGGGTGCGGCGTCGGGGTCCTCCGGGTCGACGGGCTCCGCGTACGGCCAGCGGGTCACCGGGCGGCCGTGCAGGGTGGCGGGGGTGCCGTCGAGCGGGGCGAGGAACACGTCGGACAGCCGTGCGGCGGCGGCCAGTCGGCGGACCAGGGGGGCGGGGTCGGCCGCCGGGGCGTGCGCCTTGGCGACGACGTGGCCGTGGCGCACGACGAGACCGTCGGGACGGTCGGCGAGCGTGTCCTCGGGGCAGGTGCAGGGGCCTGGCGGGCGGTGGGCGTGCGCGGCGGCCCGCGCCCGCGCGGCCAGCGCGGCGGGCGGAGGACCGGGAGCGGCGGGGACGGTGGTCACGGAGGCAGGATGCCAGGGCTACGGGGTGGGCGGCGCACGGTGTCCGGACAGGACAATGCCGGCGCAGCTCCCCAGCTGCGCCGGCATTCCTGCCGTCCGCCGCACCCCCGTCCCCACGGGGTTTCATGGGTGGATGTCCCCGCCCGGACCGCTCTTCCGGGCCTGGGGGTCGCCGCTCAGCGCCCCAGCATCTCCCCCACGGACGACGCCTGTGTGGCCACTGTCTCCCACCCGTCGAAGACGAGCAGGAGCAGGACCGCCAGGGGAAGGGCCATCAGCGTCGCCACCAGCGGGTGGCGGCGGCCCTGGCGGCGGGACCGGGACACGGCGGCGCCGGCCATCCGTTCCCGTGTGCGGACCAGGGTCCGCGGTGCCGTGTGGGCCATGATGGTCCCTCTCCTGAACCGGTTCGGTTGTCCTTGACAGCGGCGGGCGTCCGACCTCGGGGGACGAGTGCTGCACCCGCCGCTTCGCCATCGAATCTAGGCTCCGGGGGGCCTCCCGGGCGTCATGCCCTCGTACCGAATGCCGGGCCTCCCAGGGGATGAGCCGTACCCCGCGGTGTACTCCCCTGGGTGGAGACGGACGGCGGTGACTCAGGGACATCCCCGAGGGGACGGGGAGTGACGTCGCTCACTCGTTCCGGTCGTCGGCCGGGGTCCGGCGCCGTCCGCGTGCCGCTCCGCCGGCCGGTGAGCGGCCCTGGGCCGGCGCGCCCGCGGCCCGTCCGGATGCCGTGTCGCGGGCGCCCCCCGGATGATCAACGTCCGTGGCGCGGTGGCGGGTTGGCACCGGCCGGCGGAACCGTCGGCGCGCGGTCGCGGCAGCTGACCGGCGCTCAAGCGTGCCGCCCGCCAGGGACAAACGGCCGCCGCGGGAGGGCGCGGCCTCTGCGCACCGGCGGGTGTGGAAACGTAAGCTGTGGCACGTCACAGGACCGGGCAGCGGGGATGAACATGGCGATGATGCGCCTGAGGCGCGAGGACCCGCGCGTCGTCGGCTCTTTCAGGCTTCACCGACGGCTCGGCGCGGGCGGGATGGGCGTGGTCTACCTGGGCTCCGACAAGAAGGGGCAACGGGTCGCGTTGAAGGTCATCCGGCCGGATCTGGCGGAGGACCAGGAGTTCCGCTCCCGGTTCGCGCGCGAGGTCTCGGCCGCCCGTCGTATCCGCGGGGGCTGCACGGCCCGGCTGGTGGCCGCCGATCTGGACGCGGACCGCCCGTGGTTCGCCACGCAGTACGTGCCCGGGCCGTCGCTGCACGACAAGGTGGCCGGGGAGGGCGCGCTGGGCGCGGCCGAGGTCGCGGCGATCGGGGCGGCGCTGTCGGAGGGGCTGGTCGCGGTCCACGAGGCCGGGGTGGTGCACCGGGACCTGAAGCCGTCCAACATCCTGCTGTCCCCGAAGGGACCGCGGATCATCGACTTCGGCATCGCCTGGGCCACCGGCGCCTCGACCCTCACCCACGTGGGCACGGCGGTGGGCTCGCCCGGGTTCCTCGCTCCGGAGCAGGTGCGGGGGGCGGCCGTCACGCCCGCCACGGACGTGTTCTCGCTCGGCGCCACGCTCGCGTACGCCTCGATGGGCGACTCGCCCTTCGGGCACGGGAGTTCCGAGGTGATGCTGTACCGCGTCGTGCACGAGGAGGCACACCTGGACGGCGTGCCGGACGCGCTCGCGCCCCTGGTGCGGGCCTGTCTGGCGAAGGACCCCGAGGAGCGGCCCAGCACGCTCCAACTGTCGTTGCGGCTCAAGGAGATCGCGGCGCGCGAGGCGCAGGGTCTGTCCGACTTCCGTCCCCCGGCGCCGCGCGGCGCCGAGACGGACCGGGCCGCGGGACGGTCGGCGGACACCTACCCGGAGCAGGAACGGCGGCGCCCGCAGCAGGGCGGCCGGGGGGACCAGCCGGGCACGCCCGCGCCGCGCCCGGCCCCGTCCGACCGGGGCTCCGTCCCCTCCCGGGGCGGCTCCGGCCCGCGCCGCGGGGGCGGGGTGCCCGCCTCACGCGGGGGGTCCGCCTCGCGGGGCGGCGCGGCGCGCGGCGGTACGCCGTCGCGGTCCGGGTCGCGGACCGGAGGGCGGACCGGGGGTCGCGGCACGCGGCCGGGAACCGGGGCGCGCCGTCCGGGGCAGCGGCCGACGGGGGCCCGGCTGCGGCCGGCCAATCCGCGGCTGCTGCGGCAACGGCTGTTCGTGTTCGTGGTGGTGACCCTGGTGGTGGCGCTGGGCATCGCCCTGGTCCAGGGCTGCCAGGCCGCCGCGCAGGGGCACGGCGGTCCCGGCGGCGGGGCCACCGGGACGCTGCACCGGGGCGAGCGGTGGGAGCCCCCGGCGGACCAGGGTCCGACGATGTCCCAGTGGTACCACTCCACGCTGGAGCGGGACGACTGACCCGACGGTCCGGAGTCCGCGGGGCCGCCGGTCCGCCCGGACGGGGCGGACGGCACCTGAGCGGCGGGCGGTGAGGGCCGTGCCGTGCCGCGGGTGTCAGGTGCCGGGGCGTCCGGTGGCGACCGCGTAGAAGGCGACCGCGGCGGCGGCGCCGACGTTGAGGGAGTCGACGCCGTGCGACATCGGGATGCGCACCCACTCGTCGGCCGCGACCAGGGCCTGGGTGGACAGCCCGTCGCCTTCCGCACCCAGCATCAGCGCCACCCGGTCCATCCGGTGCGGGGCGACCTCGTCGAGGGAGCGGGCCTTGGCGTCGGGGGTGAGGGCGAGCAGGGTGAAGCCCGCCTCGCGGACCGACTCCAGCCCCTTGGGCCACGCTGCGAGCCGGGCGTACGGGACGGAGAAGACCGCTCCCATGGAGACCTTGACGCTGCGGCGGTACAGCGGGTCGGCGCAGTCCGGGGAGAGCAGCACCGCGTCCATGCCGAGCGCGGCGGCCGAGCGGAAGACGGCACCGATGTTGGTGTGGTCGTTGACGGACTCCAGGACGACCACGCGGCGGGCCGTGCCGAGGAGCCCCTCCGCCGTGGGCAGGGGCTTGCGCCGCATGGAGGCGAGCGCGCCGCGGTGCACGTGGTAGCCGGTGACGCGTTCCGCCAGGTCGGGGGCGACGACGTAGACGGGGGCGGGCAGCTCGTCGATGACGTCGCGCATCACGTCGACCCACTTGGCCGTGAGCAGCATGGACCGCATCGTGTAGCCGGTCTCCTTGGCCCGTCGGATGACCTTCTCGCCCTCGGCGATGAAGAGTCCCTCGGCGGGCTCGCGCCGGCGGCGCAGTTCGACGTCGGTCAGGCCCGTGTAGTCGTGCAGGCGGGGGTCGTCGGGGTCCGAGACGGTGATGGGATCGGCCACGGGGTGATACTGCCTTGTCCTGGGTGGGGTGCCAACGGCGGGGACCGGCCGTGCGGCCGGCGTTCTACTGCGGGTCCGCGGGGCCGACGCCGACGACATCGCCGATGACGATGACGGCGGGCGGCCTGACCTCCTCGCGGACGACGGTCTCGCCGACGGTGGCGAGGGTCGCGTCGACCCGGCGCTGGGCGGCCGTGGTGCCCTCCTGGACGAGGGCGACCGGGGTGTCCGGGGACTTGCCGTGCGCGATCAGGGCCTCGGCGATCCGGCCGATCTTGTCGACGCCCATCAGGACGACCAGGGTGCCGCCCAGCTTCGCCAGGGATTGCCAGTCGACCAGGGAACGCTCGTCGTCGGGGGCCACATGGCCGCTGACCACGGTGAACTCGTGCGCCACCCCGCGGTGGGTGACCGGGATGCCGGCGGCGCCCGGGACCGAGATGGAGCTGGAGATGCCGGGGACGACGGTGCACGGGACCCCCGCCTCGGCGAGCGCCACGAGTTCCTCCATGCCCCGCCCGAAGACGTACGGGTCGCCGCCCTTGAGCCGGACCACGGCCTTGCCCTGCCGGGCGTGCTCGATCAGTGCGTGGTTGATGGCCTCCTGGGCCATGAACCGCCCGTAGGGGATCTTCGCGGCGTCGATCACCTCGACGTGCGGGGGCAGTTCGGCGAGCAGGTCGCGCGGTCCGAGCCGGTCGGCGATGACGACGTCGGCCTCGGCGAGCAGGCGCCGGCCGCGCACGGTGATCAGGTCGGGGTCGCCGGGGCCGCCGCCGACGAGGGCGACGCCCGGGGTGCGGCGGCGGTGCTGCGGGGCGACGAGGGTGCCGTCGCGCAGGCCCTCGACCACGGCGTCGCGGACGGCGGCGGTGTGGCGGGGGTCGCGGTCCTTGGCCTCGGTGGTCAGGACGGCCACGGTGACGCCCGCGCTGTGCCCGGTCGCCGGGGTCCAGGCGGTGGCCTCGTCGGCGTCGTCGGCGCGCACGCACCACACGCGGTGGCGCTCGCCCTCGGCGGAGGCGCGGGTGTTGGCGTCGGGGTCGCTGGTGGCGATGAGGGCGTACCAGGCGTCGGTGAGGTCGCCCTCGGCGTACCGGCGCCGCTCCCAGGTGATCTCGCCGGCGTGGGCCATGGCCTCCACGGAGGGGGTGGCCGAGGGCGACACCAGGACGATGTCGGCTCCGGCCGCGATCAGCGCGGGCAGGCGCCGCTGGGCGACCTGGCCGCCGCCCAGGACGACCACGCGGCGCCCGGCAAGACGGAGGCCCACGGGGTAGGCGGGGTGTTCGGCCATGAGGGTCGGCTCCTCGTACGGGCGGCGTGCGGTGGGCGCTACGGCACTGGAGCGGCCCTGACGTGCGGATTCTAGACCCGGGCGGGCGGGGCCCGGAGGGGTGCCCGGCATGCGGCGGGCGGACGGCGTGGCGGGTCGCTCGCCCGGGAGGGCGACCGCGGCGGAATGCCGCGCGGGCGCCGGACGCCGGAGGCCGTCCCGCCCGCCGGGCCCGCCGGTGGCCGGCGGGCCCGGTCGCCGTTCGTCGGCCGGCCGGCGGGGCCCGGCCGGGACGGGCTACTTCTCGGTGACCCCCGCCGAGTCGAAGGTGGCCACCTCGTGCATGGCGCGGGCCGTGCTCTGCACGAGCGGCAGGGCCAGCAGCGCGCCGGTGCCCTCGCCGAGCCGCAGGTCGAGGTCGACCAGCGGGCGCAGGCCCAGCTTGTTGAGGGCGGCCACGTGGCCCGGTTCCGCGCTGCGGTGTCCCGCGATGCACGCGGCCAGCACCTCGGGGGCGATGGCGCGGGCCACCAGGGCGGCGGCGCCGGCGCTGACGCCGTCGAGGATGACCGGCGTCCGCAGGGACGCGCCCCCGAGCAGCAGACCGACCATGGCGGCGTGCTCGAAGCCGCCGACCGCGGCGAGGACGCCGAGCGGGTCGGCCGGGTCCGGCTGGTGGAGTTCGAGGGCGCGGCGGACCACGTCGGTCTTGCGGACCAGGGTCTCGTCGTTGATGCCGGTGCCCCGGCCGGTGACCTCCGCCGGGTCGGCGCCGGTGAACACCGAGATCAGGGCCGCGGACGCGGTGGTGTTGGCGATGCCCATCTCACCGGTCAGCAGCGCCTTGTTGCCGGCCGCGACGAGGTCGCGGGCGGTCTCGATGCCCACCTCGACGGCCTGCCTGGCCTCCTCGCGGGTCATCGCGGGCCCGGTCGTCATGTCGGAGGTCCCCGCGCGGATCTTGCGCGGCAGCAGGCCCGGGGTGGCCGGGAGGTCGGCCACGACGCCGACGTCGACGACGCACACCTCGGCGCCCACCTGGGCGGCGAAGGCGTTGCAGACCGCTCCCCCGCCGAGGAAGTTGGCCACCATCTGCGCGGTGACCTCCTGCGGCCAGGGGGTGACGCCCTGGGCGTGCACCCCGTGGTCGCCGGCGAAGACGGCGACGGCGGCGGGCTCCGGGATCGGCGGCGGGCACTGCCGGGACAGGCCCGACAGCTGCGCGGAGATGATCTCCAGCATGCCGAGCGCGCCGGCCGGCTTGGTCATGCGCTTCTGGCGCTCCCAGGCCTCACCGAGGGCCTTGGCGTCCAACGGGCGGATCTGGGCGACGGTCTCGGCGAGCAGGTCGTGGGGGTCCTCTCCGGGCAGGGCGCGACGGCCGTACGTCTCCTCGTGCACGACCCAGGACAGCGGACGGCGCTTGGACCAGCCGGCCTGCATCAGCTCGGGCTCGTCCGGGAACTCGTCGACGTAGCCCACGCACAGGTAGGCGACGACCTCGAGGTGTTCCGGGAGGCCGAGCGCGCGGACCATCTCGCGCTCGTCGAAGAAGCTGACCCAGCCGACGCCGAGGCCCTCGGCGCGGGCGGCGAGCCACAGGTTCTCCACCGCGAGCGCGGAGGAGTAGGGGGCCATCTGCGGCTGGGTGTGCCGGCCGAGGGTGTGCCGGCCGCCGCGGGTGGGGTCGGCGGTGACGACGATGTTCACCGGGGTGTCGAGGATGGCCTCGATCTTCATTTCCTTGAACTGCTTCGCCCGGCCCTTGGGGAGGGACTTGGCGTAGGCCTCGCGCTGGCGCATGGCCAGGTCGTGCATGCCGCGCCGGGTCTCGGCGGAGCGGATGACCACGAAGTCCCAGGGCTGCGAGTGGCCGACGGAGGGCGCGGTGTGGGCGGCCTCCAGGACCCGGAGCAGCACCTCGTGCGGGATGGGGTCGTTGCGGAAGCCGTTGCGGATGTCGCGCCGTTCGCGCATCACCCGCAGCACGGCCTCCCGTTCGGCGTCGTCGTAGCCGGGGGCGGCCGGGCCGGCGGGACGCGGCGCCGCGGACGCGTCCGGCACGGGGCCGGCGCCGGCCGGGTCGTGGTCCGGTGCCGCTTCAGCGCCGGCGCCCCGGGTGTCCATGTCGTCGGCCTGCTGCAGCAGGGCGGCGTCGCCGTCGGCCGCGCCCTGCGGCACGCGGGGTGCGGGCACGGCGGCGACGGGTTGTTCCGGCTGTTCCTCCGTGAGGCCCGGGGCGTGCGGCGCCGTCGGCGCGAGGTGCGGGGAGGCGGGGACGGCTCCCTCCACCGGGACGAACTCGCCCACGGGCGGTGCCGATTGCTCGGCCGGGGGCGCGGGCGGGGCCGGGGGCGTCTGCCCCTCGGCGGGCGCGGGGGCGGCGGACGTGCCGGGCGCGGGGGCGGCCTGGTCCCCGGGGGCCGGGGGTGCCGGGGCGTCGGTTGCCCGCGGGGGCTGCGCCGCCCAGGCGTCGGCGGCCGGCCGCGCGGGATCGGCGGGAGCGGGCTGCCCGAGGGGGGCCTCGGCCACGGGCACGGCCGACGCGGCGGGCGGGCTGTGCTGCGGGCCCTGGGGGACGGGGACGCCCTGGCCCGCGTCCGCGGCGGCCGGGACACCGTCCTCCTGCGGGAGGGGCACGTCGGTGACCGCCGGGACGGACGTCACCGGCTGCCCGGTGGCGGGGGCGGTGTCGTCCTGGACGTCGGCGTCGGGAACCGTCGGCTCGGGGAGCGGGACGGGGTCCGGGGCGAGGGGAACGGCCGGGTCGGGCGGGGTCGCCCCGGGCGCGGGGGCGGCTTCCTCGGCTGCCGGGGCGGCCAGGGGCGCGGCTTCCACCGGCGCGGCTGCCACCGGCGCGGAGGCGTCGGCCGGGACGGTTGGGGCCGCCGTCTCCCCGGCGTGCGGGCCGGGCTGCGGGGCCTCGGCGCCGGGGGCCTGCGGCGCTGCCGGGGCAGCGGCGTCGGCCGGGGCGGTGCCGGAGCCCTCCGGGACGGTCGCGGCGGGCGGGCCGGCCGGGTCGGTCGCCGGGGCGGCCTCGGGCGTGGCGGGATCGGTCGCCGGGACGGCGTCGGGCATGGCGGGATCGTGGTGCGCCGCCTCCGGCGCCCCCGGGACCACGGGAGCCTCGGAGACGTCGACGTCTGCCTCGGGGGCGGTCGTCGCGGCCTCCGGGGCGTGGGCGGGCTCCGTACGCACGGAGGGATCCTCGGCTGCGGACGGGCCGGACGGCTCGCCGAGAGCTGCGGGCTCGCCGGGAGCCGCGGATTCGGCGGGACCCGCGAATTCGCCGGGAGCCGCGCCCTCGGCGGGGACGGAGTCCGCGGCGGCGGTGTCCCCCGCGTCCAGGGGCTGCGCGGGGGTGCCGTCGGCAGGGGCTTCGGGGGCGGGCACGGCGGGGGCGGGCACGGCCTCGGGAGCCGCGTCGGCCACGTCCCCCGGGGCGGGGGCCTGCTCGTCCCCGGCCGGGGCGGTGGAGTCGGCCGGCGCGTCCTGCACCGGCTCCGGCTCCTGCGTGGTGGCCGGGGCGCCGTTGTCGTCGTCGGTGCCCTCGCCGGCGCCGGTCCCGTCGGCTCCGGCGGCGGTCGCACCGGGCTCGGTGTCCGGCACCGCGGGCCCGACGGCCTCCGGGCCGTCCTGTGCGGGGGCGCCACCGGCCGACAGGTCCTGCTCCGGGCCGTCCTGTGCGGGGATGTCCCCCGCCGACGGGTCCTGCTCCGGGACGGCCGCCGCCGGGACGGTGTCCCCGGCGGGCGTGGGCCCCGTGTCCCCGGCGGGCGCCGCGACGGACCCGGCGGGCGCGCCGGCGACCGGCGCGGGCGCCTGGTCCGTCGCGGCCCCGTCGCCCGTCTGCGGGCCCTGCTGCCAGGTCTCGCCGGGCACGGCGGCCGTGGGGGCGGCGGCTGCGGCCTGCGGGTGCGGCGGGGCCACGGGGGTGGCCCCGACGGGTACCGCGGCCTGCGCGGGCCAGGGCGCGGCTCCCTGAGGGGCGGCCTCCGGGGACCGGGGCACGTCCAGGTACTCGGGGCCGACGGTCGCCGGGCCGGCGTGGCGGGCCGGCACGTCGGCGGGGCCGCGGTCGGCGAGCGAACGCACCGGGCTCGCGGACGGGGTGGGGATGGGCGGGCCCAGGTGCAGGGGGCGGCGCGACGCGGCGGGCGCCGCCTGCTCGTGCGGGGCGGCGTGCCCGGGCGTGCGCTGCTGCGCCGGGTCGGGCAGGCGGACGCCGCCGAGGTCGACCGATCCGCTGTCGCGGCCGTCCGTCTCGTGCGGTTCCGGCTCGTGCACGGTCTCGACGACCGGCTCGGGCGCGGGCGGCGCCACCTCGTTGCCCCAGGCGCCCCGGGCGCCGGGGAGCAGGAGGTCCTCTTCCTCGGGGGACTGCTCGGAGAGGTAGGTGTACGCGCCGGGCGCCTGGACGCCCTGCTGCTCCACCGTGCCTGCGTTCTCCGGCTGTTCCTCGCCCGGAACCTGGCCGGTGTCGGTCATGCGTACCCCTCGCCCATCGGTTAGTGCTCCTACGACCCGCTCGCCCGGAACGGCGCACCGACCGCCCCACACTGAAGAACGAGCGTGCGTCCCCAGCGGCACGAACGGCCGGTCCAAAAAAGGCGACAAAGCCATTCACTGGCATTCTCGCGGCCGTCGGGCGTCGCGTCAGCTTGATCGGCGACGGTTCCGCTGTGGACTGCGCCACGTTGCGCGTCCTCCGGTTGTGCCGTACCACACACGCCCCAAAACAGGCGTGTTTTCGGGACATTGGCCGACGAGCCGGCGAGCGTCCGAGTTGCGGTACAACGGTCGGTCAGCCTACCGCGCGCGGTACGACAAGCCGATCAGGGGGACGGGCCCGGGGATCAGGCGTCGCGGGCGGGCAGCACGCCGCTGAGCAGGAACGCGACGCTCCGCTCGGTCTCCGTCCAGGCCCGGGTGTCGAGTTCGACGGACTGGAGCAGCGCGCACTCGACCCGGTAGCCGTGCTCGGTCAGGTCGCGGCCGACGCGTTCGGCGGCGTCGCGGGTGGCGGCGTGCGTGACGATGCGCTGGGGGCGCCGGTCGGCGACGGCGGAGACGACGGCCGCTCCCCCGCCGCCGACCCGGACCACGTCCGGCTCGGGCAGGTTCTCCAGGACGTGCGGGGCGGTGCCGTGGACGACCTGGAGCTGGACGCCGTAGCGGCGGGCGGTGGCGTCGGCGCGGGCGCAGGCCCGGGGGTCGGTGTCGACGGCGATGACGGCGGCGCCGGCCCGGGCTGCCTCGGTGGCGAAGGTCCCGCTGCCGCAGCCGATGTCCCAGACGAGGTCGCCCACCCGGGGCCCCAGGCGGGCGAGTTGGGAGATCCGCAGGAGGTCCCGCTCGCCCTCGCCGAGGTCGCCGCCGTGGGCCTCGGCGGGCAGCGTCCAGCCGCGCGGGCCGGCGGCCGGGTCGCGCCCGGCGATCCAGCCGGGGTCGGCGGGGCCCGCGGCACCGCCGATGACGATGACCACGTTGGGGTCGCGCCAGGTGTGGTCGGCGGCCTTGTCGGAGGTGACGACGCTGACCTGTTCGCGGGCGGTGCCGAGTTCCTCGCAGATGACGAAGGTGCGGTGGACGCCGTCCATGAGCAGGCCGAGTTCGGCGGGTCCGGCGCCGGGCGAGGTGAGGACGGCCACCTTGGGGTGGGCCCGGCAGACGTTCACCGCGCGGCGCAGGGTGCGGGGGTGGGCGACGACCACCTGGGCGTCGTCCCAGGGCATGCCGGCCCGGGCGAAGGCGGCGGCGACGGAGGAGACGGCGGGGACGACCTCGACCTCGAGCCCGAACTCGGGGGCGCGCAGGGTGCGGACGACGCCGAAGAAGCCGGGGTCGCCGTCCGCGAGGACAACGGCGGTGCCGCGGTGGCCGGCGATGCGGCGGGCGGCGAGCGCGAGGGAGCCGAGCCGGATGCGTTCGGCGCCGGCGGGTACCTCGGGGAGCGCCAGGTGGTGGGCCGCGCCGGCCACGAGGGTGGCGGCGCCCAGCGCGGAGCGCGCCGCGGCGGTCAGCGGCGAGCCGTCCCAGCCGATCACCGTGACCCGGTCGGCCATCGTCGTCAGTCTCCAGGGTTCGCGCAGGTCGGGGTGGGGTGCCCGGTAAGGAGGGCGGGGCTTGGTGAGCGTACCCGGTGCGGTCGCGGGCCGGGGCCGGCGGTGGTGCCGTCCGCGGGGGCGGGGGTCAGTTCCAGTCGGGGAAGGAGGTGTAGCCGCCGGTGTCGGCGAGGTGCTCGGAGGTGGTGTCGAGGTCCTCGGGGAGCAGGCTCCAGACGATGAAGTCGGTGCGGACGTCGGTCCAGCCGCCGTCCTCGGTGCGCAGGTGGGCTATGCAGGCGTTGCGCAGGACGCCCTCGCTGATGCAGCCGATCTTCTGGGCGACCTGCTGGGCGGCGGTGTTGTCGGCGGCGGTGCGCAGTTCGATGCGCTGCAGGCGCTGGTCGCCGAACAGCCACCGGGCGGTGGCCAGGGCGGCTTCGGAGGCGTAGCCCTCGCCGCGGGCCCAGGGGGCGACGATGTAGGACAGTTCGGTGGACCGGATGTGCCAGTTGGTCCGGGAGAGCCGGACGACGCCGACGAGGCGCTGGGTGAGGAACTCGGCGACGGCGAGGTCGAGTCCGCGTCCGGCGGCGCGTTCGGCGGGCGCGGACTCGGTGATCCAGGTCCGGGCGGCCTGTTCGGAGAACGGCTGGGGGACGTCGGTCCAGGCGGCGACCTGCTCGTCGTTCATCATGGCGGTGAAGGCGGGGACGTCGTCCTGGTCGAGGGGACGCAGCACCAACCGCTCCGTGCTGATGGAGATGTTGGGGAAGGTGCTCGTCATGCGCCGCTCCGTAACTGAGAGACCGTCGGGTGCTGCTGAACTGCCCAGCATGCAGCATGAAAGCACTCCGCCGCACCACGGGGTGCGCCCCCGCTCGCAGGACGGCGCGAGGGGCACCCCGCCGTGCGGCGGAGTGCCCCTCGTGGGTGTTCCCGGACGGCGGTCGAGGTCAGAAGGAGGCGACCACGGAGCCGGCGTACTTGTCCTCGATGAACTTCTTCACCTCGGGCGAGGTGAGGAGGTCGGCCAGCTTCTTGACGCGCGGGTCGTCCTCCTGGCCCTCCTTGACGGCGAGGAGGTTGCTGTTGGGGTTGTTCTTCGCGGACTCCAGGACGAGGGCGTCCTCGGCGGGCTTGAGGTCGGCCTCGATGGCGTAGTTGCCGTTGACCACCGCGGCGTCGACGTCGTCCAGGGAGCGCGGCGTCTGGGCCGCCTCCAGCTCCTTGAACTTGAGGTTCTTGGGGTTGTCGGTGATGTCCGCGGGGGTGGCGGCGGTGCCGACGCCGTCCTTGAGGGTGATCAGGCCGTTCGCGGCGAGCAGTTGCAGGGCGCGGCCCTCGTTGACGGTGTCGTTGGGAACGGCGACGGTGGCGCCGTTCTTGAGCGCGTCGGCCTTGTCGACCTTGTTGGAGTACAGGCCGAGCGGCTCCAGGTGCACGTCGACGACGGACGTGATGTGGGTGCCGTTCTTCTTGTTGAAGTCGTCGAGGTACGGCTGAGTCTGGAAGAAGTTCGCGCCGACGGAGCCGTCCTCGGTCGCCGTGTTCGGCGTGACGTAGTCGGTGAACTCCTTGACCTCCAGCTCCAGGCCGGCCTCCTTCGCCAGGTTGTCCTTGACGAAGGTGAGGATCTCGGCGTGCGGGACGGGGCTCGCGGCCACGACCAGCGGGCCCGAGCCGTCGGAGGAGGCGCTGTCCTGGTCGGAGCCGCAGGCGGTGAGGCCGAGGGCGAGTGCTCCGGTGGCGAGGAGGGCGGTGGTGATCTTTGCGGTGTTACGCACGAAAAGTGCCTTTCCTTGGGTGGTACGACCCCTTGGGTCAAGGGGCGCGGCGCGAGGCGCCGTCGTTCTGGGTGGGGGGTCAGGCGACCTTGCTGATGTCGGCCGCGGCGGGTTCGCCGGCCTTCAGCAGGCGCAGCTTGGGTCCGGGTCCTGAGCGGGCGCCCCGGCGGTGCAGGGAGCGGGCCGCGTAGTCGCCGGCGAACTGGATCAGGGAGATGACCACGGCGAGCAGGGCGACGGTGACCCACATCAGGCCGGACTCGAAGCGCTGGTAGCCGTAGCGCACCGCGAGGTCGCCGAGGCCGCCGCCGCCGACGGTGCCCGCCATGGCGGAGTAGCCGATGAGGGCGATGACCGTGGTGGTGGTGCTGGCGATCAGCGAGGGCAGCGCCTCGGGGACCAGGACCTTGCGGACGATGATCCAGGTGCTGCCGCCCATCGACTGCACCGCTTCGACGAGCCCGTGGTCGACCTCGCGCACGGCGGTCTCCACAAGGCGGGCGAAGAAGGGGATGCCGCCGATGGCGAGGGGCACGATGGCGGCCTCGCTGCCGATGGTGGTGCCGGTGACCCAGCGGGTGAAGCTCATCAGGGCGACCATCAGGATGATGAACGGCATGGAGCGGCCGACGTTCACGATCTGGCCGGTCACCTTGTTCACCACGGTGTTCTGGATCAGGCCGCCCTTGTCGGTGAGGACGAGGAGGACGCCGATCGGCAGGCCGACGACGACGGAGATCGCGGTGGACCAGCCGACCATGATCAGTGTCTCGACGGACGCCTGCTCCAGCAGCGGCTGCATCTCGGACCAGGTCACTGGGCGCCCTCCTTGACGAGCTGGGGCCGTTCCCGGCCGATGACGTCGATCTGGAGGCCCTGCTCGCGCAGGAAGCCGACCGGGACGACGTTGTCCTCGTAGCGGCCGGGGAGCTCGATACGCATCCGGCCGACCTGGAGGCCGCCGACGGTGTCGATGGCCGCGCCCAGGATCGATATGTCGATGTTGTAGGTGCGGGAGAGCTGGGAGATGACCGGCTGGGTGGCGCTCTCGCCCTGGAAGGTCACGTCGATGACCGTGCGCTCCTCGCCGGTGGCCTCGCCGCCGAGCGGGAAGAGGGCGGCGGCGAGCTGGGAGCCGGGGGTGGCGAGCAGGTCGGTGACGGTGCCGGACTCCACGATCCGGCCGTGTTCCATCAGGGCGGCCGAGTCGCAGATCGACTTGACGACGTCCATCTCGTGCGTGATGAGCAGGACGGTCAGGCCGAGCTGGCGGTTGAGGTCGCGCAGCAGGGACAGGATGGAGCGGGTGGTCTCCGGGTCCAGGGCGCTGGTCGCCTCGTCGGAGAGCAGCACCTTGGGGTCGCCGGCCAGGGCGCGGGCGATGCCGACGCGCTGCTTCTGGCCGCCGGAGAGCTGGGCCGGGTAGGACTTGGCCTTGTCGGCGAGGCCGACCAGGTCGAGCAGTTCCAGCGCCTTGCGGGAACGTTCCTTCCCGGAGGTGCCGAGGATCTCCAGGGGCAGTTCGACGTTGTCCTGCACGGTGCGCGAGGACAGCAGGTTGAAGTGCTGGAAGACCATCCCGATGCGGCTGCGGGCCCGGCGCAGTTCGCGGCCGGCGCGGGGGCCGCGGCCGGCGAGGGCGGTGAGGTCCTGGCCGGCGACGGTCACGGTGCCGGAGGTGGGGCGCTCGAGCAGGTTGACGCAGCGGATCAGGGAGGACTTGCCGGCGCCGGACTGGCCTATGACGCCGTAGACCTCGCCTTCGCGGACGTGCAGGTCGACGCCGTCCAGGGCAGTGACCTCGCGACCGCGTGAGCGGTAGACCTTGGTCAGGCCGGAGGTGGTGATCACGTGGGTATCCGTCACTCTCGAGTGCGCGGCGCGTCGGAGCACCGGGCACGGGGCATTCGGAAATCGGGGCGGCCGGGCGCGGCGGTGTCCTCCCGGGCGGACCGGTGGCGGACCGGTGCGGGGGAGGGTGCGCGCGGGGGGCGTGGCTCGGGCGGGCATGCCGGGCAGGCGGCCGGACACGAGCCGGCTCTCGCTTCGGGGCGCGAGGCTCAGGTGGTGCGGGGGCCCTCTAGAAGGCGCACATTCGGAGCGAACCCATACAACGAGCACCGGGCGGCTGGTGCGCCTCGGTCGCAGGAGTGCGGTCGCTCGTCGTGGTCATGAGAGCAGTAAACCAGACGTTCGCTGCTGACCGGCCACCGCTGTCCAGCATGTGGACCGCCGTGGACACGCATCCGCGCACTTCAGTGGCGTGCCGTGATCTCGATGCCCGCGCCGGTGACCTGTGCGGACACCGCGGACAGGTCCGGCACCACCAGGTCGGCCGTGAGCTCGTCGGCCCGGTGGGTTGTGGTCAAGGCCACGGTCCGCATGCCGGCGGCCCGCCCGGCGCGCAGCCCGGCGGGCGCGTCCTCGAAGACCACGCAGTGCGCCGGGTCCACGCCGAGGGTGCGGGCTGCGAGCAGGTACGGCTCGGGGTCTGGCTTGCCCCGGGTCACGTCGTCGGCGGCGACGAGCGTCTTGGGCAGCACGCCGACGGCGTCCAGGCGCGCCTCGGCCAGCCTGCGGGTCGCGGAGGTGACCACGGCCCAGCGTTCGGCGGGCAGGGCGTCGAGCAGCTCCCGGGTGCCGGGCAGCAGGCGCACTCCCCCGTTCGGGACGTCCTCGACCTCCAGGTCCTCGATGCGCGCGACGGCCTCCGCGACCTTGTCGGCGGGCAGCAGGTCGGCGGCGATCTCGGCGGCCGTCCGCCCGTGCAGCTCGATCCGGCCGAACCGCTGCGCCGTGATCCCGTACTCCGCGGCCCACCGGGTCCAGCAGCGGCGGACGGACTCCAGGGTGGACACCAGGGTTCCGTCGTTGTCGAACAGGAGGGCTTGCGCATGAATGGTCATGCCATCGACCTTACGGGTTCGGGGCCCCGGACCCCGAAGGACCGACGGCCCCTCGCCGGTCCGGTACCGGGGCCCCTCGCCGGTCCCGTACCGGGCCACCTCGCCGGTCCGGTACCGGGGCCGCGCACGGCGGGGGCTTTCGGGCGTAATAAGGTCACTGCCATGCTTGCTGTCCTGACGCTGGTGACCGGCGTCGCCGCGCTGCTGCTCGCCGCCTGGTGCGGCTGGGCCGCCTACCGGGACCAGCCGACGAAGGACTGGCACTTCATCGGCATGGCCGTGGTCACGCTGCTCGCGCTGGTGCAGCTGATCGTCGGGATCGTCCAGCTGGCCCGGGGCGAGAAGCCGGAACAGGGCACGACGATCTTCGTGGCGTACCTGCTGGGCGCCTTCGCGTGCGTTCCGGCCGCGGGCTTCATGTCGCTGGGCGAGCGCACCCGCTGGGGTTCGGTGACGGTCGCGGCGAGCGGCTTCGTGCTGGCCGTACTGGAGGTCAGGCTCCATGACATCTGGGGAGGCTGAGGTGACCGTGACCCGTGACACGCGGGAAAAGCCGGCCCGGGCCCGGCTGATCGGCGGCCCCGGGCTGCTCCTGGTGTGGCTGTACGGGGTGATGGTGGTCGGCGCGGTGTCGCGCTCGGTCTACCAGATCGCCACCGAGTTCGACCGGGCACCGCTCGCCTACACGCTCTCGGCGCTGGCCGGAGTGGTCTACGGGTTCATCACCTACACGCTGGTGCGCGGCGGCGAGACGGCCCGCAGGGCGGCACTGGTGTGCTGCGCCGCCGAGTTGGTGGGCGTGCTCACGGTGGGCACCTGGACCCTGCTCGACCCGTCCGCCTTCCCCGACGCGACCGTGTGGTCGGACTACGGCATGGGCTACCTGTTCATCCCCGTCCTGCTGCCGCTCACCGCGGTGTACTGGCTGCGCCGGTCCCGCGCCCGCTGAGGGGCCGGGCCTCCCCGGAGGAACCGGACAGGGAGGCGGGGAGACGGCGCCCGGCGTACATGGGGCTCCGCCCCCTCCCCCGCGCACACGGCTCCGCCGCCCGCGGGACGCACCCGGGGGCGGCGGAGCCGCGGGAACCGGGCGCGGGAGGGCGCCCGGGGGCTCAAGGACGGGTCAGGCGGTCGTCGCGTACGACTCGGCCCTCTTCTCCAGGACGATCATCGGGACGCCGTCGGCGCCCTGGGAGGTGCCCACCCGCTGGTAGCCGACCTTGCTGTACAGCCCCAGGTTGCTCTCACTGCGGTGCCCGGTGTGCAGGCGGAAGGTGCGGGCGCCCCGCTCCTCGGCGAGCGCCGCTTCGGCGGCCCGCAGCAGCCGGGCGCCGATGCCGTGCCCCTGGAGCCGGGGGTGCACGCAGAGCTTGCCGATGGCGGCGGCGCCCTCCTCGGTGATCGTGCCGCGCACCGAACCGACGACCTCGTCGCCGAGCCGGGCGACGTAGACGCAGTCGGCGGCGACCTCCTCGCGGACCGATTCGAGGGTCTGCACCAGCGGGTCGATGCGGTAGTTGCCGTAGAGGGCCGCCTCGCTCTGGAAGCACAGGTACTGCAGCCTGAAGATCTGCTCCGCGTCCTGCTCGGTCGCCGCAGAGATGGTCACGCTCATGCCCATGTGCGCACGCCTCCCGCTCATCTGATCACCTGTTGTCCCTCACTCCTATCCCCCTCGCCCGTCGACCGCAACCTCCGGCGCGAGCAAACGCCGCAGACATCCCAGACATCGGGAACGTTCCGGCCCGAGACTGCCCTGTGACATACCCAACTCGCCTGCGATTTCACGGTATGTCGGGTCGTGCGGCGCCAGCAGCGCCCCGATCAGGCGCGGGCACCGGCCGGGCAGCCGGCGCGCGGCGTCCCGCAGGGCCCGGCCACGAGCGTCGGCCAGCGCGAGGCGTTCGGGATCCGGGGCGCTCGGGTCGGCGGGATCGGCGGTCAGCGACGCCTCGCGGCGGGCGGCGCGACGGCCCCGGCGGGCCTCCGCGCGCACGGTCCGGCGCAGCCAGCGGCCGGGATCGGGAGGCGGGCCGTGGGCGTCGACGCGCTCCAGCAGCCGCAGCCAGACGGCCTGTTCGAGGTCCGCGGGCTCCCCACCGAACGCGCACGCCTCGGCGGACGCCTCCGCGACGAGCAGCGGACGCAGGGAGGTGACCAGGTCGTGGGTCATGTGACCGACGACGCGGCCGCCCCGGGCGGGGTTGCCCGGGGCGGCCGTTCCTCACCCCTTCCGGGGCGGGCGCTGTCAGCGGTTGACGAAGTCCTCGCGGGCCAGCAGCGCGGTGTCCGGGTGGTCGGTGAAGACACCGTCGATGCCGGTGGCGAAGTAGGCGCGGTACGCGCCGAAGACGTCACCGTAGGCGTCCGGCTCGGAGCCCCTGCGGAAGTCGGCCGGCAGGAAGGGGTTCTCGTTGCGCATCGTGTACGGGTGGAGGATCAGTCCGGCCCGGTGCGCGTCACGGACCAGGGTGGTCGGTTCGGTCAGCCGGCCCGCGGAGTCGCGCGGGACGACGAGGTCCAGGGTGGGGCCGATGCCCTGGGCGTAGGAGGCGATCTCCTTCAGCCCGCGGCGGGTGATCAGATCGGCGACGGTCCGCGGGTCGCCGGACTCGACGAAGTCCCAGGGGCGGGTGTCGGCGCCGGACAGCAGGACCACGAGCGGGTTGTCCACCAGCCGGTTCAGGCGCTGGATGCTGGTCGGCTCGAAGGACTGGAGGATCACCGGGGAGTTCCTGCGGTCCTTGCGGTGCTCGCGCAGCAGCCGGGCGGCCCGTTCCTCCAGGCCGAGGCCGAGCGCACGGAAGTAGGTCGGGTGCTTGAGCTCGGGGTAGATCCACACCCGCTTGCCGCGCCTGCGGGTCTGCTCGTCCTGCCAGCGCAGCACCTCCTCGAAGGTGGGGATCTCCCAGCGCCCGTCGTAGAGGGTGTTGTGCGGGCGGTTGGCCGGGATGCGCTCGACGGCGCGCAGCCGCTTCAGCTCGGCGAGGGTGAAGTCCTCGGTGAACCAGCCGGTGACCCGAACGCCGTCGAGGGTCTTGGTGGTCCGGCGGCCGGCGAACTCCGGGTGGTCGGCCACGTCGGTGGTGCCGCCGATCTCCGGTTCGTGACGGCAGACCAGGTGGCCGTCCCGGGTGGGGACCAGATCGCCCGCTTCCACGATGTCGGCGCCCAGGTCGAGGGCCAGCTGGTAGGCAGCGAGGGTGTGTTCGGGCCGGTACCCGCTGGCGCCCCGGTGCCCGATGACGGTCGGGACGGGCAGGTCCTCCAGCCCTCCTCCGCGTCTGCCGCGGTCCGCGCGCGGGGCCGCCGCCGCGGTGCCGCCCGCGCCGAGGACCGTCGCTCCGGCGCCCACCACCGCCGCGCCCAGCAGCGCACGCCGTCCGGTTCCGCCCGCCTGCTCGTTCGACTCCCGCGTTCCCATGAGCGCTCACTCCTGCCGTCGGCTGGTCCGGTGCGGGGCCGATCGTAGGGGGGCGCGGGTGACGGGTGGGAGACCCCGGGCCGAACACATGGGTGACGCGGTGTGTCGTCTTCCGCCGTAGGAACGGCGTAGGGACGGCGTGGGCCGGCCGCCGGCCCGTCCGGCGTCGCGGCGCGTGCCGCGCGGGCACGCGGGGCGGCGGCCGGGGACATGGCGCGGCAGCGGCCGGGGACATGACGAATCGTCCGGTTCGGTCCGGGCGGACCGGGGCACCCGTCCGGGCATGCGGGTGTGGGCGAAATCCGTCACACGGTGACGGGAGTGTTGCCGACGGGCCGCGGGGGGCGCCGCAGGTAGAACGGTGTCAAGGGCCAGGAGGTCCCCGATCTCCCCCTTGGGCCCGATGTGCGCAACCCCCCGGGCCGCGAGTAATGTCCTCACCTGCACAGACTCATGAAAACCGCCAAACCGTTCCCACCGGAGGGCCCGTTGTCCCGGTTCGCGCTCATCAAGGCAGTGCTCGGTCCGATCATGCGCCTGATGTTCCGCCCACGGGTGGAAGGCGCGGAGCACATCCCGTCCGACGGTCCGGTGATCCTGGCCGGCAACCACCTGACGTTCATCGACTCGATCGTCCTGCCCATCGTCTGCGACCGGCAGGTCTTCTTCATCGGCAAGGACGAGTACGTCACCGGCAAAGGGCTCAAGGGCCGTCTCATGGCCTGGTTCTTCACCGGTGTCGGCATGATCCCGGTCGACCGGGACGGCGGCCGGGGCGGTGTGGCCGCGCTGATGACCGGCCGGCGCGTGCTGGAGGAGGGCAACGTCTTCGGCATCTACCCGGAGGGCACCCGCTCCCCCGACGGCCGCCTCTACCGGGGCCGCACCGGCATCGCCCGGCTCACCCTGATGACCGGCGCGCCCGTCGTGCCGTTCGCGATGATCGGCACCGACAAGCTCCAGCCCGGCGGCGCGGGCCTGCCCCGGCCGGGACGGGTCACGGTGCGGTTCGGCGAGGCGATGGAGTTCTCCCGCTACGAGGGCATGGACCGTGACCGCTACGTGCTGCGCGCGGTGACCGACTCGGTGATGACCGAGGTCATGCGGCTGTCGGGTCAGGAGTACGTCGACATGTACGCGAGCAAGGCGAAGGCCGCGTAGCACCGCGCGTCGGCGGCCTGGGCCCGAGGACCCGCTCGCCGGCAGCGCACTCGCCGCGGCACTGTGCCCGGTGCCCCACCCCGTCCCAGGCGGTGGGGTACCGGGCACAGTGCTGTGTACGACCGGGTCGGACGGTCGGACGGACGGTCGGACGCGGCTGGGCCGGGACCGGCGGTGCGGGACACCCGTTGCGCCGGGACCGGCAGTGCAGGACACCCGTTGCGCCGGGACCGGCAGTGCAGGACACCCGTTGCGCCGGGACCGGTCGGTCCGTCAGCCCGCGGCCACGTCCTCCAGGCGCTGCCCGCGGAGCATGAACCAGGCCGCCACCGCTGCCGCCAGCAGCACCACGGCGCCCACGCCCGCGGCCAGGGTCAGACCGTCCACGAAGGCCTGCCGGGCCGAGTCCAGCATGGCCGCGGCCGTGTCGGCGGGCAGGGCGGCGGCGGACTCCACCGCACCGCCGAGCGACTCGTGGGCGGCGGCGGGGGTGCCCTCCGGGCCGGGGAAACCGCGGTAGACGCCGGTGACGATCGAGCCCAGGACGGCGATGCCGAGGGCGGCGCCGAGTTCGTAGGCCGTCTCGGACACGGCCGAGGCGGCGCCCGCCTGGTCCTTGGGCACGCTGGAGAGGATCACGTCGGCCGTCACCGTGAAGGCGAAGCCGGCACCGAGTCCGACCACCAGCAGCGCGGCGCCGAGCAGGGGGTAGCCGGTGGACTGGCCGATGACCGTGAGGGCGGCCAGGGACAGGCCGATGGCGGCGAGCCCGCCGGAGACGACCGCGTGCACCGACAGACGCCGGGCGGCCCGTCCGGCGACCAGTCCGGCGACCACCGCGCCGATCGCGGCGGGGAGTTCGGCGAGGCCCGCCTCCAACGGCCTCCTGCCCTGCACGAGTTGCAGGTACTGCGAGAGGAAGAACACCAGTCCGGACAGCCCGAGGATGGTGAGGAGGTCGGCGAGCACGGCTCCGCTGAAGCCCCGGTGCCGGAACAGCCGCATGTCCAGCAGGGGTACGGGGAGCCGGAGTTGACGGTGGACGAAGCCGTACAGGGCGGCGGCGCCCAGCAGGCCGGCACCCGTGGCGGCCCAGCCGAAGCCGTGCGAGGCGGTCTCCTTCACCGCGTAGACCACGCCGACCATGCCGACCAGGGACAGCACGACGCTGGCCAGGTCCCACGGGCCGGGGGCCGCGGTGCGCGACTCGGGGAGCAGCTTGATGCCGACGAGGACCAGCACGGCCATGACGGGGAGGTTGATCAGGAAGACCGAGCCCCACCAGAAGTGTTCGAGCAGGAATCCGCCCATGATCGGCCCGACGGCGGTGCCCGCCGAGGCGGTGGCGCCCCAGATGCCGATGGCGAGGCTGCGTTCCCGCGGGTCGTGGAAGAGGTTGCGGATCAGCGCGAGGGTGGCCGGCATCAGCGTCGCACCGGCGACGCCGAGCAGGGCCCGGGCGACGATGAGCATCTCGGGGCTGGTGGCGTAGGCGTTCAGCACGGAGACGGCCCCGAAGGCGGTGGCGCCCACGAGGAGGATCCGCTTGCGTCCGATGCGGTCGCCGAGGCTGCCCATGGAGACGAGGAGACCGGCGATCACGAAGGAGTAGATGTCACCGATCCAGAGCAGCTGGTTGCCCGACGGCGCCAGGTCCTCGCTGATGTAGGGAGTGGCGAGGCCGAGGACGGTCGCGTCGACGGCCACCAGCAGCACGGCGAGCACGAGCACGCCGAGCGCCAGCCACCGGCCCGGCCGGTACTGGACCTCGTCGGTCCGGGCGGGGCGGAAAGTGCTGGTCATGAGGGGTTCCCAGGAGATGCGGTGCCGGGGCGACGAACGCCGCCGAGCAGGAGTTCGACGATCATGTGGGTGAAGTCCTTGGGGGCGACGCGGCCCTCGGCCACGGCCCAGGCCGCGGAGGCGAGCAGGCCGTAGAGCGCCTCGGTGAGCCAGGCCGGGCTCAGGTCGACGCGGAACTCGCCGCTCTCCTGGCCGCGCAGGAACAGGGCGGCGACCGCGTCGTCGAGCCTGGTCCAGCCCTCGTCCTGCTCCCCGCCCTCGAACAGCTGGTTCTCGGTGTAGAGGAAGGCCAGCAGGCCGGCGTGGGGTTCGATCCGTTCGACCAGCCGGCGCACCGCGTCGCTCGCGGGGCCCTCACTCGTCCGGGCGTCCTCCAGCGCGGCCTCGCACTCCTCGATGGCCAGCGCCTCCAGCGCCCGCACCAGTGCGTCCCGGCCGGCGAAGTACCGGTGGAGGGTGGCACGGCTGATGCCGGCCGACCGGGCGACCTCGTCCATGGTCGAGGTGGGTTTCCGGGTCAGCAGGGAGGCGGCTGCGCGCAGCACCTGTTCAGGGTCGATGGCCATGAGACGAGATTAGCGCATGTGAGACATTCATGTCTCACACGGGGCGTCTACGTCGCAGAATGAGAGGGGTGCCGCAGAGGTCGCCCGTCCGCCGGGTAGGGCAGCGGCCGTCGGCGGGGAGGCGTGAGCGTGCGCGCGGACGTCAGCAGAGGGGAGCCGAGAGCTCGGCGGTGCCGTGGTGGCCCTCCACGGTGCCCGACAGCCGGGCCGGGCCGGATCCGTGAGCAGACGGCGTGGGCAGAGCCAGGTACGTGATCAGAACCGCGCGGAGGGACCGGGCCCGGAGTCGCGGAGCGAGCGAGGACCGGGCCCGGAGTCGCGGAGCGAGCGAGGACCAGGCCCGGAGTCACGGAGCGAGCGGGGAGAAAGGACCGCCCCCCATCAGTGCCAGGGCAGTTGACCGCGCCGCTCCCAGTAGGCGTCCGGGGTCTCGGTCAGGGCCGCGAGGCCTGCGAGGCGGTCGTCGTCGAGGTCGACCAGCGGGGCGTGCAGGTTGGACGCCAGCTGGACCACGGTCGCCGCCCCGGACAGCACCACGCCCGCCCAGGGGTGCCGGAGAACGTGCGCGAGGGCCACCGCGTCACAGCCCAGGCCGGCCTCCTCGGCGACCGCCCGCAGTGGCTCGGGGGCGTCCGGTCCGGCCAGCCGCCCGTTCGCCACGGCCTCCTTGACGATCACGGTGAGCCCGGCGTCGTGCGCCTCGGCGAGCGCCGGTCCGGCGGAGGTCTCCAGCACGTTGTACGTCGCCTGGACGGTACGGAACAGGGGCTCGCCGTCGACGGTGACGGCCAGCGCGGCCCGGATGGCGTCGGCCTGGGCGGGGCCACGGGTGGAGAAGCCGACGGTGAGCCCGCCGGCCGCCGCCTCGGCGAGCCGGGCGTGCAGTTCCTTGTCGCCGAGGGCGGGGCTGTCCGGGGTCAGGGAGTGGATCTGGTACAGGTCGAGCCGGTCGCCCAGCAGGGCCGCCGACTCGGCGCGCTGTCGTTCGTAGGCGGCGAGGGAGTGGTCCTTGACCTCGTGCCGCTCGGCGTCCGTGGACCAGTCGGCGGTGTAGGTGTAGCCCCATTTGCTGCCGACGACCACGTCGTCGGCGTCGGGGCGCCGGGTGAGCCAGTCGGCGAGGAACTCCTCGGCGCGGCCGTAGGAACGGGCCGTGTCGATGTAGCGCACGCCCTGGGCGTAGGCCGCGTCGAGCAGGTCGTGGGTACGGGCGCGCAGGGCGTCGACCGAGCGGTCCTCGCCGAGGTCGCGGTCCCGGCCGAGGTTGACGTAGCCGGGGCGGCCGACCGCGGCGAGGCCGAGGCCGATGTGGCAGGTGGGGGTCGTCGCTGTGGCCAGGCGGGCGAAGGGCATCACGGGCTCCGTCGGTCGGCTCCGGTACGGACGTCGGACCCAACGTAACCCGCGCGCCCCTCCGGCTCCGCCGGACGGCGCGCGTCAGGGGCGTACCGGGGTGCGTCCGCCCCGCCCGGACGTCCGTGACGCCCGGAGCCCGCGATCATGTCCGTCACGCCCCCGCGCCCGGGAGCGTGACGCCCGCGGCCGTGGAGCGCCCGGGCCGCTCCCCCGTCCCGCTCCTGCCGCTCCCCCGACCGGCCCGGGCGGTGGAGACGTGCCCTGCACAGGCCGCGCGGAGCTCCATCCGCTTCGGGCCCCGCCCGGGTCCCGGGCGGGCGTCGAACGGTGGGTCGCCACCGGCTCGGGCCCGCGTCCGTACCGTGCCCCACGCTCCTCGGACCCGCGTCCGGGCGGCCCGGTGGTCAGCTCGCGCGCTTGGCGGCGGCCCACGCGTGCTGCGCCGCCACGTCCGCCCTGACCTCCGCCAGCTGCACGGCGACCGCCTCGGGTGCCGTGCCGCCCCGGCCGTTGCGGGAGGCCAGGGCTCCGGGGACGTCCAGTACCGACCGCACCTCGGGAGTGAGGTGGGAGGAGATCTTGGCGAACTGCTCGTCGGTGAGCTGGTCGAGCTCCTTGCCCTCGGCCTCGGCGGCCTTGACGCACTCGCCGGCCACCTCGTGCGCGACGCGGAACGGCACTCCCTGCCGGACCAGCCACTCGGCGATGTCGGTGGCCAGCGAGAAGCCGGCCGGAGCCAGTTCCTCCATGCGTTCGCGGTGCACGGTGAGGGTGGCCATCATGCCGGTGAAGGCCGGCAGCAGGATCTCCAGCTGGTCGATGGAGTCGAAGACCGGCTCCTTGTCCTCCTGGAGGTCGCGGTTGTAGGCGAGCGGGAGGGCCTTGAGGGTGGCCAGCAGGCCGGTCAGGTTGCCGATCAGGCGGCCCGACTTGCCGCGCGCGAGTTCGGCGATGTCCGGGTTCTTCTTCTGCGGCATGATCGACGACCCGGTGGAGAAGGCGTCGTGCAGGGTCACGAAGGAGAACTCCTTCGTGTTCCAGATGATGACCTCCTCGGCGATCCGGGAGAGGTTGACGCCGATCATCGCGGTGATGAAGGCGAACTCGGCGACGAAGTCGCGGGAGGCCGTGCCGTCGATGGAGTTGGCCGCGCTGCCGTGCTCGAAGCCGAGGTCCTTCGCGACCGCCTCCGGGTCCAGTCCGAGGGAGGAGCCGGCCAGCGCGCCGGAGCCGTACGGGGAGACGGCGGTGCGCTCGTCCCACTGGCGCAGCCGCTCCGCGTCCCGGGACAGCGCCTGGACGTGGGCGAGGACGTGGTGGGCGAACAGCACCGGCTGGGCGTGCTGGAGGTGGGTGCGGCCGGGCATGGCCACGTCCGGGTGGGCCTCGGCGAGGCCGATCAGCGCGTCCTGGAGTTCGGCGATCAGGCCGCCGATGATCCGGGCGTGGTCCCGCAGGTACATCCGGAAGAGGGTCGCCACCTGGTCGTTGCGGGAGCGGCCCGCGCGGAGCTTGCCGCCGAGGTCGGGGCCGAGACGCTCCAGCAGGCCGCGTTCCAGTGCGGTGTGCACGTCCTCGTCGGCGATGGTGCCGGTGAAGGAGCCGTCGGCGACGTCCGCCTCCAGCCGGTCGAGGCCGGCGATCATCCGGGTCAGCTCGTCCTCGGTGAGGAGTCCCGCGGTGTGCAGCACGCGCGCGTGGGCCCGCGAGCCGGCGATGTCGTACGGCGCCAGGCGCCAGTCGAAGTGGACGGACGCGGACAGTTTCGCCAGGGCCTCGGCGGGACCGTCGGCGAAACGGCCGCCCCAGAGCCGTACGTCACCGCTGTTGCTGCTCACTTGCGTTGCTCCTCGAAGCTGTCGGTGTGCCACCGCCCCCTCACGGTGGGTGAGGAGGCGGCAGTCAGGCTACTGCGGGTGAGGGCCCGCCGGGTGTCTACGCCAGGTCCCGCTTCGCCGCGATCTTCGACGACAGGCTGTAGATGTCGATGAAGCCCTTGGCGGCCGCCTGGTCGAAGCTGTCGCCGGTGTCGTACGTGGCCAGGTTGAAGTCGTACAGCGACGACTCGGAGCGGCGGCCCGTGACGACGGCCCGGCCGCCGTGCAGGGTCATCCGGATGTCGCCGTCGACGTGCTGGTTGGCCTCGTCGATGAAGCCGTCCAGGGCGCGCTTGAGCGGGGAGAACCACTGGCCGTCGTAGACCAGTTCGCCCCAGCGCTGCTCGACCTGCCGCTTGTAGCGGGCCAGTTCGCGCTCGACGGTGACGTTCTCCAGCTCCTGGTGGGCGGTGATCAGGGCGATGGCGCCGGGCGCCTCGTACACCTCACGGGACTTGATGCCGACGAGGCGGTCCTCGACCATGTCGATCCGGCCGACGCCCTGGGCGCCCGCGCGCTCGTTGAGCTGCTGGATCGCCTGGAGCACGGTGACCGGCTTGCCGTCGATGGCGACCGGGACACCCTGCTTGAAGGTGATGACGACCTCGTCGGGCTCGCGGGCGAGGGCCGGGTTCTGGGTGTACTCGTAGACGTCCTCGATCGGGGCGTTCCAGATGTCCTCGAGGAAGCCGGTCTCGACGGCGCGGCCGAAGACGTTCTGGTCGATGGAGTACGGGGACTTCTTGGTGGTCGCGATGGGCAGGCCCTTGTCCTCGCAGAAGGCGATGGCCTTGTCGCGGGTCATGGCGTAGTCGCGGACCGGGGCGATGCACTTCAGGTCGGGGGCGAGGGCGACGATGCCGGCCTCGAAGCGGACCTGGTCGTTGCCCTTGCCGGTGCAGCCGTGGGCGACCGTGGTGGCCCCGTGCTTCTGCGCGGCGGCCACGAGGTGCTTGACGATGGTGGGCCGGGACAGCGCGGAGACCAGCGGGTAGCGGTCCATGTAGAGGGCGTTGGCCTTGATCGCCGGCAGGCAGTACTCGTCGGCGAACTCGTCCTTGGCGTCCGCGACCTCGGCCTCGACCGCGCCACAGGCCAGGGCGCGCTTGCGGATGACGTCCAGGTCCTCGCCGCCCTGGCCGACGTCGACCGCAACGGCGATGACCTCGGCGCCCGTCTCCTCGGCGATCCAGCCGATGGCGACGGAGGTGTCCAGACCGCCCGAGTAGGCGAGTACGACGCGCTCGGTCACGGGATTCTCCTTACAGTGCATTCGCTGATATGCATGAGTATGCAGACTCACGCATGATTCGTCAATCCGGCTGGTCGGAGCGGTGAACACGGGGCGTGGGGCCGGGGTGCCGCACACCGCCCCCACCCCGGAGGCCGCGGAACTGAACGGCGGCGGCCGTCCGCGCGTACCACCCGGCGGACGCGGGGACCGCCTGCACGCTCACCCGGTGACGTGTCAGGCGCCGTGGCCGCCCCGTGTGAGCGCCGGCCGGGGCGGCCACGGTCTTCCGACGCCCACCCCGGGGCGGGCACGAACCGGGCGGGCACGAACCGGGCGGGCACGAACCGGTGGGCACGGACCGGGCGGGGACGCCGGCCAGGGACGCCGGGCGGGACACGGAGGACCTTCAAGGGACGGGACGGCGATGAGACCGGAGCCGACCAGGGGTGGGCCCCGGACCAGCCGGGACTGAGGGCCGGGGCAGAGGGCCAGGACAGGGCGCCGGACAGGGGCCCGGACCTGGGCGTCGGCCACGGGCCGGCCGGCGCGGGGACGGGTCACGGGCCGGCGGGGCCCGCCGAAGCCGGGTAAATCCTTAGGCAGCCGAAGGATTTTCGCCCATACTTGTGACCATGGGAAAAACTCATGAGCGCATCGAGGGACGGCTGCGCACCTTCATCGAGGCACAGCCGGTCTTCTTCACCGCCACCGCTCCCCTGTCCGCCGACGGCACGGTCAACCTCTCGCCCAAGGGACTGCGCGGATCCTTCACCGTCCTCGACGAACACACCGTCGCCTACCTCGACTTCGCCGGCTCCAACGCCGAGACCATCGCCCACCTCCGCGAGAACGGCCGGATCACCCTCATGTGGTGCGCCTTCCAGGGCCCGCCGAACATCGTGCGGGTCCACGGCCGGGGGGAGCCGGTCTTCCGGGACGACCCCCGCTTCCCCGACCTGCTGGCCCGCTTCCCCGACATCGACCACGGCTCGCACGGCCTGCGCGCCGTCATCGTCGTGACGGCCGAACTGATCCGCGACACCTGCGGCTACGCCGTCCCCTTCATGGCCTACGAGGCGGAACGCGACCTGCACGCCAAGCGGTTCGCCCGGGAGGACGACGCCTCCCTCGACGCGTACTTCACCAAGAAGGAGCACATCGCGACGAGCATGGACGGACTACCCGGGCTGCCGTTGCCGCTGCCCCCGTCTACCGTCTGAGCCATGCGCCCAGGTGCCGCCCCCGCCGCCCTCCTCGTCTGCCTCTCCCTCCTCGCGCTCGGCGCGGGCCCCCCGTCCGCCGCGCCTCCGCCGGCGCCCACGGCCGTACCGCTGCCCGCGCGGATGGCGGACACCGGGGACGGCACCCAGCTGATCACCGCGGTGGCGGCGGACACCCGCTCGACCACCGGCACCCTCACCTGGTGGGACCGCCGGGGCGGGCGCTGGGTGGCGGCCGGTTCCGCGCCGGCCCGCTTCGGGGCCAACGGGCTGGCCGACGGCGCCACCCGCCGGCAGGGCACCAGCACCACCCCGACCGGCCTGTTCCGGCTGCCGTACGCCTTCGGCATCCGGCCGGCGCCCGACGGGACCGCCTACCCGTACCGGCCGGTGCGCGAGGACTCCTGGTGGTGCCAGGACAACGACTCCCGCCACTACAACCGCTGGACCGAACCGCTGTCCGCCGACTGCCGGGCCACCGAGGCCGAGCACCTGATCACCTACCGCGAGCAGTACGCCCACGCCCTCGTCGTCGCCTTCAACTACCGGGCGCCGGAGCGCGGCCGGGGCGCCGGCATCTTCCTGCACGTCAACGGCAGCGGGGCGACGGCCGGGTGCGTCTCCGTGCCCGCCGCGGACATGCGGCGGATCCTGCGCTGGGCCGAGCCGGCCCGGCGGCCGCACCTGGCGATCGGCACCCGGGAGGGGGCCACCGCGATCACCCGTCACTGACCTCGAATTCCGCTGAACGCTGCAGCGTCACGGCACGTATCTGTGGGCCAAGGGCCAAGTCCCCACGGAGGAACCGTGACCACCACGCTCGCCGGCGGCCGTGCCGCCCGCCGCCAGACGATGCGCCGCATCCGCCCGCGCCGCTCCCCCGCCGTGCCCCTGCTGCTCGCCGTGGGGGCGGGCGGGGTGGCCGTGCTGTGGCTGTGGTGGACGAACACCCCGTCCATCGCGGACACCACCGGCCGGGTGGTCGCCGCGGGCCGGATCACCGGCCTGCTCGCCGGCTACCTGATGGCCCTCGTGGTGCTGCAGATGGCGCGGGTGCCCGCGCTGGAACGCCGGGTCGGCTCCGACCGGGTCGCGCGCTGGCACGCCATGAGCGGCCGCTACACCGTGAGCCTCGTCATCGCCCACGTCTTCCTCATCATGTGGGGCTACGCCCTCCAGGCGGGCAAGACCCTCGGCGACATCGTCCAGCAGACGATCACCTCGGTCAACGAGCTGCCGGACATGGGCAAGGCCGCCATCGGGACCGGCCTGCTGTTCGTGATCGCCTTCATCTCCATCGGCCCGGTCCGGCGCCGCCTGCCGTACGACGGCTGGTACCACGTGCACCTGCTCACCTACGCCGCGGTGTACCTGACGTTCTGGCACCAGATCACCACCGGCAACGAGTTCGCCGTCGAACCGTCCGCGAAGACCTTCTGGTACGGGCTCTACGGCACCGTCACCGCGCTCGTCCTGTGGTACCGGGTCATCACCCCGATCCGGCTCAACCTGCGGCACCGGATGCGGGTCGAGGCGGTCGTCGAGGAGACGCCCGGCATCACGTCGGTGCTGATCAGCGGGCGCAAGCTGCACCGGATGGGCGCGGAGGCGGGGCAGTTCTTCCGCTGGCGCTTCCTCGCGCCGGGCATGCGCTTCAGCTCCCACCCGTACTCCCTGTCGGCGGCCCCCCGCCCCGACATGCTGCGCATCACCGTCAAGGCGATCGGCGACCACAGCTCCCGGCTGCGCGAGCTGGAGCCCGGCACCCGGGTGTGGGCCGAGGGCCCCTACGGGGCGCTCACCGCGCAGCGCCGCAGCCGCGGCAAGGTGCTGCTGGTGGCGGGCGGGGTCGGCATCACCCCGATGCGGGCGCTGTTCGAGACGCTGCCCGGCGCCGCCGGCGACATCACGCTGCTGTACCGGGCCAACACCACACAGGACCTGGCCCTGTGGGACGAACTGGCGAAGATCGCCGACGAGCGCGGGGCACGCCTGATGTACGCGGTGAACAGCCCGGAGGGCGAGCGGCCCGACATCTCGGCGGAGAGCCTGCAGCGCAAGATCCCGGACATCGACCGGCACGACGTCTTCATGTGCGGGCCGCCCGGATTCGCGCAGTCCGTGTACGAGGCACTGCGCGGCGCGGGGGTCCCCGCCCGCCGCATCCACCACGAGTCGTTCGAGATGTGAGCGACGGGCCGTCCACACCTTTTCAGGAGCTTGGAAAACGATGAGGAAGTCTCACCCCGTCCGGCGTGCCGTGCTGGCCACCGCCGCCACCGTCTCGGGCATCGTGCTGCTGCTGTCGCTGAAGCCGGGGTCCGACCCCGGATCGGCCGACGCGGCGGGCGGCGCGGCCCCGCCCGCGGCGGCCCAGTCCCCGCAGGGCGGGGCGCGGGCCATCGGCGACGGCACGGTCACCGGGGACGCCGAGCAGACCCAGTACGGCGCGGTCCAGGTCCGGCTGACCGTCAGCGACGGCAGGATCACCAAGGCGGAGGCGGTCCAGGCACCCAAGGGCGGCCAGAGCGACCAGATCACCGCCAACGCCGTCCCCAAGCTGAACCAGGCCGCCGTCGCGGCGCAGAGCGCGGACATCGACAGCGTGTCCGGGGCCACCTACACCAGCACCGGCTACAAGAAGTCGCTCCAGTCCGCGCTGGACAAGGCCGCGAAGGCAGCCGGCTCCGGGCAGGGCGGCGGAGGCGACGCGCAGGCGCGCACGGTCACCGGCGACGCGGCGCAGACCCAGTACGGGGCGGTCCAGGTCCGGATCACCGTCGCCGGCGGGAAGATCACCAAGGCCGAGGCGGTCCAGGCACCCAAGGGCGGCCAGAGCGACCAGATCACCGCCAACGCCGTCCCCAAGCTGAACCAGGCCGCCGTCGCGGCCGGGAACGCCGACATCGACGCCGTCTCGGGGGCCACCTACACCAGCACCGGGTACAAGAAGTCCCTCCAGTCCGCGCTGGACAAGGCGAAGGCGGAGGCGCCCCCCGCCTCGTCCGGTGCGTCGAAGGCGCCGGAGGGGTCGGACGGGGCGGGCTCCGCCGGGGCGTCGGGCTCGGGCGGGTCCGGCTCCGGGGCGGACGCCGGCGCCGGGAAGCAGCGGGGCGGGGGCGGGGCGAAGACCCTGAAGAACGGCACCTTCACCGGTGACGCCGAGAAGAACGAGTACGGCACGGTGCAGGTCCGGATCACCGTCGCCGGCGGGAAGATCACCAAGGCCGAGGCGGTCCAGGCACCCCAGGGCGGCCAGAGCGACCAGGTCACCAACCTGTCCGTGCCCCGGCTGAACAAGGCCGCGGTCACGGCCGGGAGCGCCGACATCGACGCCGTCTCGGGGGCCACCTACACCAGCGCCGGGTACAAGAAGTCGCTCCAGTCGGCACTGGACCAGGCCGGTGGCTGAGACGGTGACCGGGTCGGCACAGGCTCCCGCCGCGGTGCGTCACGTGGAGGAGACGATGGGGACCGTCTTCTCCTTCGACGTCCGCGGCGGGCAACCCGATTCCGTGCAGGCGGCGTTGGCGGACGCGGTCGCCGAACTGCACCGGATCGACGAGGTGTTCAGCACCTACCGGGACGACAGCCAGATCTCCCGGCTCACCCGCGGAGACCTGACCGTGGCGGAGTGCGACCCGGAGGTCGCCGAGGTCCTGGACCTGGCGGAGGAGGCTGAGCGGCTCAGCGAGGGCTGGTTCAGCCCCCGCTACCGGGGCCGGCTCGACCCCACCGGCATCGTCAAGGGCTGGGCGACCGAACGGGCGGCCCGGCGGCTGACCCGAGCGGGAGCCTCGGGGGTGAACGTCAACGGCGGCGGCGACGTCCAGCTCCTAGGCGCGCCCGGGCCGGAGCGGCCCTGGCGGGTGGGCGTGTCGGACCCGTTGCGGCCGGGTGGCCTGGCGGCGGTGGTGTCCGCCGCCGGGGCGGACGAGCTGGCCGTGGCGACCTCGGGCACCTCCGAGCGCGGCGACCACATCGTCGACCCGCGCACGGGGCGCTCGGCGGTGACCGACCTGGTGGCGGTGACCGTCGTCGCGCCCAGCCTGACCTGGGCGGACTGCTGGGCCACCGCGGCGTTCGCGATGGGTTCGCGGGCCGGGCTCGCGTGGCTGGAGACGCTGCCCGGGGTGGAGGCGCTGCTCATCACGGCGGGTGACGAGGTCCGCTGCACGGCGGGGTTGGCGGACCGGCTGGGGTGAGGGGCCCTGCGGGGCGTGGGCGGCTTTGCGCAGTTCCCCGCGCCCCTGAGGAGGTGGGCCCGCTGGCCGGCCGTGACGGCCTGCGGGCCGTCGCGGGTTTTCGCGCAGTTCCCCGCGCCCCCGAGGGGAAGTCGGCACTGCCCGGCCGTGACTACCTGCGGGCCGTCGCGGGGTTCTTGCGCAGTTCCCCGCGCCCCTGAGGGAGTCGGCACTGCCCGGCCGTGACTACCTGCGGGCCGTCGCGGGTTCTCGCGCAGTTCCCCGCGCCCCCGAGGGGAAGTCGGCACTGCCCGGCCGTGACCACCTGCGGGCCGTCGCGGGTTCTCGCGCAGTTCCCCGCGCCCCCGAGGGGAAGTCGGCACTGCCCGGCCGTGACCACCTGCCGGCCGTGGTGGGTTCTCGCGCAGTTCCCCGCGCCCCCGGGGAGTGGGGCTGTCGGCCGTGGTGGTCTGCGGGGCGTCTGCGCGGTTCTCGGGCCTCTCTTCAGACCGCGCGGAACGTTCGTGCCTGGGCCCGGTTCAAGGGGCGCGGGGAACTGCGCGAAGCACCACAGCCGACCCGCAGGTCACCACCCCGCGCACCCCACCCCCTCCTCAGGGGCGCGGGGAACTGCGCGAAAGACCACAGCCGACCCGCGGGCCACCACCGGCACAGCCACCCCCTCCTCAGGGGCGCGGGGAACTGCGCGAAAAACCGCAGCCGACCCGCGGAGCGCTCAGTGGCCGTTCTGGGCCAGCCGGAGCAGATGGTCGGCCAGTGCCTGGCCCCCCGTCGCCTCCCGGCTGATCAGCAGCAGCGTGTCGTCGCCGGCGATCGTGCCGAGGATGTCGTGCAGTTCGGCCTGGTCGATGGCCGAGGCCAGGAACTGGGCGGCGCCCGGCGGGGTGCGCAGGACCACGAGGTTGGCGGAGGCCTCCGCGGAGATCAGCAGCTCCGCGGAGAGCCTGCGCATCCGCTCCTCCTTCGCCGACTCCCCCAGCGGCGCGCGCGGCGTGCGGAAGCCGCCCTCGCTGGGCACCGCGTAGATGAGGTCGCCGTCGGTGTTGCGGATCTTCACCGCGTTCAGCTCGTCCAGGTCCCGGCTGAGCGTCGCCTGGGTGACGGTCAGCCCGTCGTCGGCGAGCAGCTTCGCCAACTGGCTCTGGCTGCGCACGGGTTGCCGGTTGAGGATGTCCACGATCCGGCGGTGGCGTGCGGTGCGGGTCTGCGGTACGGCAGGCCCGGCGTGCGGTGCGTGACCCTGCTCCTGGCTCATCGTCGTCTCATTCTCCGGATCGTCCTTCCCCGCCCGCCGGCCGGCCGGCCTCGTCCAGGATGCCGGTGAGTGCCCCGAGGAAGGCGTCCACCGCGTCGTCCGCGAGGGTGAGCGGCGGCATGAGCCGTACGACATCGGGGGCGGGCGCGTTCACCAGGAATCCGGCGTCCTGAGCCGCCTGTTGCGCCTGCGGCGCGAGCGGCTCGGTGAGCACGATACCCAGGAGGAGCCCGGCGCCCCGGACATGGTCGACGAGCGGGTGGCCGAGCGCCTCGATGCCGGCGCGGAGGCGTTCGCCCTGGCGCTTGACGTGGTCCAGGAGTCCGTCCCGTTCGATGGTGTCCAGGACGGCGAGGGCGGCGGCGCAGACGACGGGGTTGCCGCCGAACGTCGTACCGTGCCCGCCGGGTGCGAGGAGGTCGGCGGCCCGGCCGAAGGCGACGGTGGCGCCGAGCGGCAGTCCGCCGCCGAGGCCCTTGGCGAGGGTGACGACGTCGGGCAGGACGCCGTCGTGGGCCTGGTACTCGAACCAGGTGCCGGTGCGGCCGATGCCGGTCTGCACCTCGTCAAGGACGAGCAGCGCGCCGGTGGCGGCGGTGATGGCGCGGGCGGCCTTGAGGTAGCCGGGCGGCGGGACGACGACGCCGTTCTCGCCCTGGATCGGCTCGATGATCACCATGGCGGTGTCCTCGGTGACCGCGGCGGCCAGGGCCTGGGCGTCGCCGTAGGGGACGTGGGTGACGTCGCCGGGCAGCGGCCGGAACGGGTCCCGCTTGCCGGGCTGGCCGGTGAGGGCGAGGGCGCCCATGGTGCGGCCGTGGAAGGCGCCGTCGGTGGCGACGACGTGGCCGCGTCCGGTCAGCCGGCCGATCTTGAAGGCGGCTTCGTTGGCTTCGGCGCCGGAGTTGCAGAAGTAGACCTTGCCGTCGCGGCCGAAGAGCTGCAGCAGCCGTTCGGCGAGGGCGACGGGCGGCTCGGCGACGAACAGGTTGGAGACGTGGCCGAGGGTGGCGATCTGCGCGGTGACGGCCTCGACGACGGCGGGGTGGGCGTGGCCGAGCGCGTTGACGGCGATGCCGCCGACGAAGTCCGTGTAGGCGGTGCCGTCGGCGTCCCACACGGTGGCGCCCTCGCCGCGGACCAGGGGCAGGCGCGGCGTGCCGTAGTTGTTCATCAGCGCGCCCTGCCAGCGCGCCGTCAGTTCCTCGTTGCTCACGACTCCCCCTGGGTGACCGGTGTGTCCGGTGTGTCGTCGGGCACGACCATGGTGCCGATGCCCTCGTCGGTGAAGATCTCCAGCAGGATCGAGTGCTGGACCCGGCCGTCGATGACGCGGGCGGTGGTGACGCCGTTGCGTACGGCGTGCAGGCAGCCCTCCATCTTCGGCACCATGCCGGAGGAGAGCTCCGGCAGGAGTTTCTCCAGCTGGGACGCGGTGAGGCGGCTGATCACCTCGTCGGAGTGCGGCCAGTCCTCGTAGAGGCCCTCGACGTCGGTGAGGACCATGAGAGTCTCGGCGTCGAGCGCCGCAGCGAGTGCCGCAGCCGCCGTATCAGCATTGACGTTGTAGACATGTCCGTCGTCCTGGGAGCGGGCGATCGAGGAGACGACCGGGATGCGGCCGTCGGCGAGCAGCGCCTGGATGGCGCCGGTGTCGATCTCGGTGATCTCGCCGACGCGGCCGATGTCGACGGGCTCGCCGTCGATCTCGGGCCGGTGCCGGGTGGCGGTGAGGGTGTGGGCGTCCTCGCCGGTGAGGCCGACGGCGAACGGGCCGTGCTGGTTGAGCAGCCCGACGAGTTCGCGCTGGACCTGGCCGGCCAGCACCATGCGGACGACGTCCATGGCGTCCTCGGTGGTGACGCGCAGGCCCGCCTTGAACTCGCTGACGATGCCGTACCGGTCGAGGGCGGCGCTGATCTGCGGGCCGCCGCCGTGCACGACGACGGGCTTGAGTCCGGCGTGCCGCAGGAAGACGACGTCCTGGGCGAAGGCGGCCTTGAGGTCCTCGTCCACCATGGCGTTGCCGCCGAACTTGATGACGACGGTCTTGCCGTGGTGCCGGGTCAGCCAGGGCAGCGCCTCGATGAGGATCTGCGCCTTGGGCAGCGCGGTGTGCTTGCGGGTGGGTGTGTCGCTCATGAGGAGTAGGCGCTGTTCTCGTGGACGTAGTCGGCGGTGAGGTCGTTGGTCCAGATGGTGGCGGTGGCGTCGCCGGCGCCGAGGTCGGCGACGATGTGCACCTCGCGGTAGCGCATGTCGACCTTGTCGCGGTCCTCGCCGACACCGCCGTTCTTGCACACCCAGACGCCGTTGATGGCGACGTTCAGCTCGTCGGGCTCGAAGGCGGCCCGGGTGGTGCCGATGGCGGAGAGCACCCGGCCCCAGTTGGGGTCCTCGCCGTGGATGGCGCACTTGAGGAGGTTGTTGCGGGCGATGGAGCGGCCCACCTCGACGGCGTCGTCCTCGGTCGCGGCGCCCACCACCTCGACCTTGATGTCCTTGCTGGCGCCCTCGGCGTCCCGGATCAGCTGCTGCCCGAGGTCGTCGCAGACGGCCCGGACGGCCTCGGCGAAGGTGCCGTACTCGGGGGTGACGCCGGAGGCGCCGGAGGCGAGCAGCAGCACGGTGTCGTTGGTGGACATGCAGCCGTCGGAGTCGACCCGGTCGAAGGTGACCCGGGTGGCGTCGCGCAGCGCGCGGTCCAGGCTCCCGGCGTCGAGGTCGGCGTCGGTGGTGAGGACGACGAGCATGGTGGCGAGGCCGGGGGCGAGCATGCCGGCGCCCTTGGCCATGCCGCCGACGGTCCAGCCGTCGCGGGTGACGACGGACGTCTTGTGGACGGTGTCGGTGGTCTTGATGGCGATGGCGGCCTTCTCGCCGCCGTGCTCGGTGAGCTGGGCGGCGGCGGACTCGACGCCGGGGAGCAGCTTGTCCATGGGGAGCAGGACGCCGATGAGCCCGGTGGAGCAGACGGCGATCTCGCCGGCGCCGGTGCCGAGGACCTCGGCGGCCTTCTCGGCGGTGGCGTGGGTGTCCTGGAAGCCCTTCGGTCCCGTGCAGGCGTTGGCCCCGCCGGAGTTGAGGACGACGGCGGTCAACTGCCCGCTCTTGAGGACCTGCTCGGACCAGAGCACCGGGGCGGCCTTGACGCGGTTGGAGGTGAAGACTCCGGCGGCGGCGCGGCGGGGCCCGTTGTTGACCACGAGGGCCAGGTCGGGGTTGCCGTTCTCCTTGATCCCGGCGGCGATGCCCGCCGCCGTGAACCCCTTCGCTGCCGTCACGCTCACGGCGCCACTCCGATCGTCGTCAGCCCGGTGGTCTCGTCGAGCCCCAGGGCGATGTTCATGCTCTGGACGGCACCGCCGGCGGTGCCCTTGGTCAGGTTGTCGATGGCGCTGATCGCGACGATCCGCCCGGCCGCCTCGTCGAGGGCGACCTGCACCGCCACGGCGTTGGAGCCGTACACGGAGGCGGTCGCGGGCCACTGCCCCTCGGGGAGCAGGTCCACGAACGGTTCGTCGGCGAACGCCTTCTCGTACGCGGCGCGCAGCGCGTCGGCGGTGACGCCGGGCCTCGCCTGCGCGGTGCAGGTGGCGAGGATTCCGCGGGGCATCGGGGCGAGGGTCGGCGTGAAGGAGACGGTGACCCGCTCGCCGGCCGCCGCGGACAGGTTCTGGATCATCTCCGGGGTGTGCCGGTGGAGGCCGCCGACGCCGTAGGGCGACATGGAGCCCATGACCTCGCTGCCCAGCAGGTGCGGCTTGAGCGCCTTGCCCGCCCCGGAAGTGCCGGAGGCGGCGACGATCACCGCCTCGGCCCCGGCGAGTCCGGCCGCGTAGGCCGGGTAGAGGGCGAGCGAGACGGCTGTCGGGTAGCAACCGGGCACCGCGATGCGCTTGGACCCCTCCAGCGCGGCGCGGCGGCCCGGCAGTTCGGGAAGGCCGTAGGGCCAGGTGCCGGCGTGCGGGGTGCCGTAGAAGCGTTCCCAGTCGGCGGCGTCGGCGAGCCGGAAGTCGGCGCCCATGTCGATCACCAGCACCTCCGGGCCGAGCTGCTCGGCGACGGCGGCGGACTGCCCGTGCGGCAGCGCGAGGAAGACCACGTCGTGCCCGGCGAGCACCTCGGTGGTGGTCGGCTCCAGGATCCGCCCGGCCAGCGGTCGCAGGTGCGGCTGCAGCGCCCCGAGCGGCTGCCCGGCGTTGGAGTGGCCGGTCAGGGCGCCGATCTCGACCTCCGGGTGCGCCAGCAGCAGACGCAGCAGTTCCCCGCCCGCGTATCCACTCGCCCCGGCCACTGCGGCTCGTACCGTCATGGAACCTCCTCCTTAGGAGGCATGACTATACGCTCCCATGCAGGTTTATGCAATGCTGTCCGCCGGCCGCGCCCGGGGGCGCCCGGTCGGCACCTCGGCCTCTCCCCACCCCGGGCGAGGCGTGAGCCCCAGCAGGTCGATGGCCCGGCACGTGCCCCGGGGGCGGTGCGGAACCGACCGATTAGGGTGGCCTGGCGTCGGCGGGGCGCACGGCGGAGGGTTCCGGGGTCCCTGGACGTCCCTGTTGTCGCCGGAGTCCCGAATGCCTGGACGGAGTTGATCGGTCATGTCTCCTTCTCCGCGCTCGTGGAGCCGGGCGGTCGCCGCGCTGCGCGGCTGGCGGCGCGGGCAGTGGGGTGTGGCGGGCGTCGGTGCCCTGGTCACGGCGATCGTGGTCGGCGCGCCCACGGCCGTGGTGCCCAATCCGCTGTTCGGACGGTCGGTTCCCGTCCAGTGGTGGAACTATCCGGCCCTGGCGGTGACCGCCGTGCTCGCGGGCATCGTGCTGAGCACCTACGTGCGGCAGCCCTCGACCGCGCCGGAGCCGGGGGCCGGCGACGGCAGCCGACTGGGTGCGGTCGGCGGAGTGCTGTCCTTCTTCGCCGTCGGCTGCCCGGTCTGCAATAAGCTCGTCCTCGTCCTGCTGGGCGCGTCCGGCGCCATGAGCTACTGGGCTCCCCTGCAGCCGCTGCTGGCCGTCGTGTCGGCGGGGCTGCTGGCGGAGGCCGCCCTGCGCCGGCTGTCGTCGCAGACGGCGTGCGCCGTGCCGGCTCCTGCCTGACCTCCGTCCGGTCACCCCTCAGGCGCCACGAGGGCCGGCGACCGGTGGCGGCGTGCCCGGCGGTACCTTCTCTGCCGGGGCCCGGTGCCCGAGGGCGCGAGAGGAAGGGAGCGGCCGACGCATGGAGGAGTTCCGGCCGGTTCCGGACGTACTGGCGTTCCTCGGCGGACGGTGGCGGGTGGCGCGCGTCGTGCGGGACCTGGCGAGCGGTGACACCGGCGAGTTCAGCGGGACGACGGTCTTCCGTCCCGACCCGGCGGGCGGGCTCCTGCACGAGGAGGCGGGCACGTTCACCTGGCGCGGCACGGCCCGGCCCGCGGAGCGGACGCTGCGCTTCCTGCCGGGGCCGGGCGGCACCGCCGACGTGCGGTTCGCCGACGGCCGGCCGTTCCATCATCTCGACCTGACGGCGGGCCGGTACGTGGCCGACCACCCGTGCGCGGCGGATCTCTACCGGGGCGAGTTCACCGTGCGGGACGCGGACCACTGGCGGACGGTCTGGCGGGTGCGCGGCCCGGCCAAGGACCTGGAGCTGAGGACCGACTACGCGCGGGCACGCTGAACGGGCCGGGTCCCGCCCCGGCGATCCGGGCCGGACCGGCCACCGGCTACGCGCGGGTGGGCTGCGCCGACACCGGGTCCAGCCGCAGGCTCCAGCGCCCCGCGCGTCCGGCGACGGTGGTCGTCGACAGCGAACGGACGTCGATGCTCCAGTACGTGGCGGGCGGCGCCTTCAGGACGTACACCAGGGCGGCCCGGATGACGGACGGCTCGGCCACCGCGACGACCCGGCAGCCGTCGTCCGCGGGGCGGGTGTCGAGCCAGCCGCCGACCCGGGTGATGAAGTCGAGCAGGGACTCCCCGCCGTGGGCGGTGGAGCGCGGGTCGGCCAGCCAGGCGTCCACGGCCTGCGGCTCCCGCGCCATCGCCTCGCCGAGGCTCAGCCCGCGCCAGCGGCCCATGTCGCAGTCGCGCAGGGCGAGCTGGACCAGCGGGGTGTAGCCGAGGCCGTCGCCCGTGGCGCGGCTGCGGGGATTCGGGGAGCAGTAGCGCAGGTCGGCCGCGGCGAGCGGCACCAGTTCGTGGGCGACGCGCTGCACCTCGTGCCACCCGGCCTGGTCCAGAGGCCGGTCGTCCTGGAAACGCTCGGCGAGCAGCGAGGAGCTCCCCGCTGCGGCGACGAACGTGACCCGAAGTGCCATGCCGCGATGTTCATCCCGGGGAGGGGGCAGGTCAAGGGGCCCGTTCGGCCCGTCACCCGGCGTGACACGCGGGGCACCCACCGGTGGGGACCTGCCGGGCAAATGCCGCGACGGCGCAGGTGAGCGCGGTGACGGACGCTCGGTCGGCGGTCAGTCGAGGGCCAGCGCCATCCACTGGTCGGGCCGGTCCAGTGGCCGGAAGCCGAGCCGGGCGTACACGGCGTGCGCGTCGTGGGTGGCGAGCATGACGCGGCGCACCCCGAACGACCGCAGCTCCTCCCGGGCCGCGGCGACCAGGGCGCTGCCGATGCCCTTGCCGCGGACGGAGGGGTCGACGTACACGTCGCACAGCCAGGCGAAGGTGGCCCGGTCGGTGACCACGCGGGCGTAGGCCACCTGTTCGTCCGTGGTGGCCTCGTGGACGGCGAAGTTGAGGGAGCCCTCGATCGCCGCCCGCTGCGTGGCGGGGGCGCGGCCGAGCGCCCAGTAGGCGTCGGTGGAGAGCCAGTGGTGCACGCGCCCGGTGTCGATGCGGGACGGGTCGGTGGTGAGGGTGTACCCCTCGGGCAGGCGTGGAGTGGCGGTCATGGCGGGATGCTTCCAGCCGGGCGGCTGTGACGTCCAGGGATCACTGCGGGCGGGGCGTCACCCTCTGGCTCCGCTACGGCTGACTCCTGGTTCCGCCACAGCCGTGATGCCACCCACTGCCATGACGGGCCCGACGGCCGGGAGGGCGCAAGCGACGCTGCCGGCCGCAGCGACGCCGACGGGCATCGCCGTCACCCAGCGGGGTGCGCGGGTGGGCACATGAGGCGCCCCGGCCTGTTGTTCCGCGGGTGGCGTCCGGTCCGCTGCCGGGCCGCGCTCCCGGCCGTAGACTCGGGAGGACGGACCGCTGCTCCCGCACGTGGTGAGGAGAGACCGATGCGCGCAACCGTGGGCGACCAGCTTGTCCAGCACGGCAGGGTGGTCGGCCAGCACGACAAGGTCGGCGAGATCGTCGAAGTGATGGGTCCGGAGGGCAGCCCGCCCTACCGGGTGCGCTTCGAGGACGGGCACGAGACCGTGTGCTCGCCCGGGCCCGACTCCGAGATCCGGCACAGGATGCACCACCACCAGCAGTAGCTCAGGCCGGGGGGTCCGCCGGCCGGCCGTAGTGGTCGGCGACCACCCGGGCCATGGCCCCCACGGGGTCGTCCGCCACCTCCCGCGCGGCGAAGTACACGTGGCCGCGCGCTTCCGGATGGCGGGCGGCGAGCGTGAGGTGCCGGGACAGTTCGGCCGGGTCCTGCCAGGCGGCGGGCTGGGCCGGGTCGCCGGCCTTGTACAGCGCCTCGCCCACGTACAGCCGGGTGCCGGAGCCGCGGACGGTCTCGGCCCACCAGGGGAGCAGCTTCGCGTAGTCGGCGGCGGTGAAGCCGATGTTCCAGTACAGCTGCGGGCAGATGTAGTCGATCCAGTTCTCCCGCGCCCAGCGGCGGGTGTCCGCGTACAGGTCGTCGTAGGTCTGCACGCCGGCGGTGGTGTCCGAGCCGAGGGGGTCGGTTCCGGCGTTGCGCCAGACGCCGAAGGGGCTGATGCCGAACCGGGTGCCGGGCCGGACCTCCTTGATCCCGGCCGCCGTCTCACGCACCAGCCGGTCGATGTTGTCCCGCCGCCAGGCGGCCCGGTCGGAGAAGCCGCCGCCGTGCGCGCGGTAGGCGGCGGTGTCGTCGAAGGTCTGGCCGGCGACCGGATACGGGTAGAAGTAGTCGTCGAAGTGGACGGCGTCCACCGGGTAGCGGCGCACGGCGTCGAGCATGGCCTCCCGCACGAAGGCGCGGACCTCGGGCAGCCCGGGGTTGTAGTACAACCGCCCGGCGTACGGCACGACCCAGCCCGGGTTGCGGCGGGCGGGGTGGGAGGCCACCAGGCGGCCGGGGTCGGCGTGCAGGGCGACCCGGTAGGGGTTGAACCAGGCGTGCAGCTGCAGTCCCCGGGCGTGGGCCTCCTCGACGGCGGTCCCCAGCGGGTCCCAGCCGGGGTCCCGCCCCTGGGTGCCGGTCAGGTACTGCGACCAGGGCTCGTGGGGTGAGGGCCACAGGGCGTCGGCGGTGGGCCGGACCTGGAGGATCACCGTGTTGAGCCGTCGGCGGACGGCGGTGTCCAGGTGGGCGATCAGTTCCGCCCGCTGCCGCGTGACGCTCAGCCCCGGCGCCGACGGCCAGTCGCGGTTGCCCACGCTCGCCACCCAGACCCCGCGCATCTCGCCCGCGGCGGCGCCGCCGCGTTGCGGTCCGGCGGACGGCAGCGGCTGCTGCCGTCCGTGCGCCGCCGACGCCGCCGGCAGCGTCGCCAGCGCGGAGAGCGCGGCCGCCGCGAACGTCCTGCGTGACACTTGTCGCATTTCCACACCCCGAGATTCCGGCGGAACCGCCGGTCGTGGACGGTTTCGTGCCCCAGGATGCCCGACCCCGACGATCGATCATCGATACCTCGGAGTAACGTGCACGAACGGAGCAGGCTCCGGGACCCGGCAACCTGCCACCGCCATAACGGATGAGTCGCCCAAAATCAGCGAAAGGGACGATGTGACCGACATCGAACGCGTCGGAGTGGTGGGCTGCGGCCAGATGGGCGCGGGAATCGCCGAGGTGTGCGCCCGGGCCGGCCTGGACGTCATGGTGGCCGAGACGACCGGCGAGGCCCTGGAGATCGGCCGTACCCGGCTGTTCAACTCGCTGACCAAGGCGGCCGAGCGCGGGAAGATCACCGCGGAGGAGCTGGAGGCCACGCAGGCCCGGCTGACCTTCACCACGGACCTCGGCGAGTTCGCCGACCGGGACCTGGTGATCGAGGCCGTGGTGGAGAACGAGCAGGTGAAGACCGAGATCTTCCAGGTGCTCGACCAGGTGGTGACCCGCCAGGACGCGATCCTGGCCTCCAACACCTCCTCCATCCCGCTGGTGAAGCTGGCGGTGGCCACCGCCCGCCCCGACCACGTCATCGGCATCCACTTCTTCAACCCGGCGCCGGTGCAGAAGCTGGTCGAGCTGATCCCCGCGCTCACCACCTCCGAGGGCACCCTCAGCCGCGCCCAGGTCTTCACCGAGAAGGTGCTGGGCAAGCACGCCATCCGCGCCCAGGACCGCTCCGGTTTCGTGGTGAACGCGCTGCTGATCCCCTACCTGCTCTCCGCGATCCGGATGTTCGAGTCGGGCATCGCCAGCCGCGAGGACATCGACAACGGCATGGAGATGGGCTGCGCCCACCCGATGGGGCCGCTGAAGCTGTCCGACCTGATCGGCCTGGACACCGTGGCCTCGGTCGCCTACTCCATGTACGAGGAGTACAAGGAGCCCCTGTACGCCGCTCCCCCGCTGCTCCAGCGGATGGTCGACGCG
Organism: Streptomyces sp. NPDC029526; assembly: GCF_040637405.1. Taxonomy (NCBI): domain Bacteria; kingdom Bacillati; phylum Actinomycetota; class Actinomycetes; order Kitasatosporales; family Streptomycetaceae; genus Streptomyces; species Streptomyces sp. NPDC029526. The sequence continues at coordinate 227,502 of NZ_JBEZWE010000003.1, read as the reverse complement.
GGACGGCTGGGCCGGAAGACCGGGTCGGGGTTCTACACCTACGGCTGAGACCGCGAGCCCGTTCCTCACCGCCGGGGGCCCGGCACCGGAGCACCCGGTGCCGGGCCCCTGGCGGTTCCGGCGGTTCCCACGGTTCCGGGGGTTCCGGCAGTGCCGCTGGTTCCGGGCCTGGGCCGGCGCGGTATCGGCCGGAGACCGGTCAAGGGCCGGGTCAGGGACCGGGTCGGGGGCCGCGTCGGGAACCACACCAGGGACCGAGTCAGGGACCCGGCCGCGTGTCCTGGCCGAGGCGTAAGTGGTGCAGCAGGAGTAACGCCGCGGCCATCGAGCCGCCCGGCACCTCGCCGCTCCCCACCAGGTCGGGGACCAGTTTGAGGGGGACCCACTCGCGGCGGTCCGACTCGAAGGCGTCGACGGGATGGCCGACGTACTCGCCCTCATCCGACCAGTAGACGTGATGCCGGGCGTCGGTGAGGCCGTTGGACGGTTCCACGGTCAGCAGGTGGTGCAGCGGGCCGGGCCGCCAGCCCGTCTCCTCCTCCAGCTCCCGGGCGGCGGCCCCGGCCACGTCCTCGCCGTCCTCCACGACGCCCGCGGGCAGTTCCCACCCCCAGCTGTCGGTGATGAAGCGGTGGCGCCAGAGCAGGAGGACCTCGTTGGCCTCGTTGACGACGGTGGCGACGGCGACGGGCCTCAGTCGTATGAGGAAGTGGTCGAGGCGACGGCCGTCCGGGAGCTCGACGTCCGCGAGGTTCACCTGGAACCAGCGGTTGGCATACACAGTTTGTTCGTACTGCTTCGTCCACTGCACGGGTTTGCCGCCTTCCGATGAGTAAGGGGCAATATCGCAGCAGAAACGGCCCTACAGGCAGGCGCACAATCGGCCGCCCCGGGAGCAGCCGACCGCGCGGCGGAAGCACGTGCGGGGGCGCACGGTCGCCGGGGCGCGCCGGATCCCCCGTGGCGGATCAGAGGCCCGCGGCAGCGGCAGCGGCAGCGGCAGCGGCAGCGGCAGCGGCAGCGGCAGCGGCAGCGGCAGCGGCAGCGGCAGGGACAACGGCAGGGACAACGGCAGGGACAACGGCGGCGCGGGCTACGGAGTGCGGCCCTCGTCCGCCGTCCGCCGTGCGTCCCGTCGGGGCCTTCGGCCACCCCGGCCGCCGGACTACAGCGGCACGCGCAGCGCCCCGTCGATGAGTTCGGCCGCCTCGTCCGTGCCCGCGCCGCCGCTGCGCACGAGGTGGTCGCGGACCGCGCGCAGACGGTCGCGCAGGCGCTGCGACTCCATGCCCCGCGCCTGTTCGGCCATCTGCACCGCGATGGCCACCGCCCGGTCGGCGTTGCCCTGCCGCAGCTCGATGGTGCTCAGGATGGCCAGCCGGTGCACGCGGCCCCGGTCGTGCGCGGGGGTGTCGACGGCCGCCGCCGCGTGCTCCCCGGCCGCCGCCAGCTCGCCGAGGCTGAGCAGGGCCTCCGCCACCTGGACGTTGACCAGGCCGGGTTGGACGTAGCCGGTCTCGTCGGGTTCGTGGCCCCGCCGGATGCGTTCGGCGGCCTGTTCGGCGCGCCGGATGCAGGCCAGCGCGGCCGTGCCGTCGCCGAGGTGGGCGTACGCCTTGGCCTGCATCGCGTACAGGTCGGAGGCGAGCGCGGGCGTGATGTGGGTCCCGGCGGTGCGCAGCGCGGCCTCCGCGAAGGCGACGGCCTGGCGGAACTCCCGCATGAACAGCGACTGGTTGACGAGCAGGGCGATGACGTAAGCGCCGAGTCCTCGGTCCCCGCTGGCCTTGGCGAGCCGGAGCGCCTGGTGGAAGTAGCGCTGGGCGAGACCGTGGGCGTCGGAGTCGTAGGCGCAGATGCCGGCGATGGCGACCAGTCCACCGGTGGCGCGGTGCAGTTGGCGGCCGGTGGAGTCGGTGTAGCTGCCGCGCAGCAGCGGCGCGGCCTCGGCGTTGAGGAAGCCGACGATGCGGGCGCGGGTCGCCACTCCCCCGGCCTTGCGGTACAGCTGCTCGTAGTGCGCGCGGGCGGCGCGCAGCATGGACAGGTCGCCCGCCGTGACGCGGTGTCGTCCGCCGCGGGAGACGTCCACGTCCTCGGGCGGGTTCTCCCACTCCCAGACGGGCATGACCGCCGGTGTGCCGGTGACGGCGGGGGCGCCCATCAGGTGGGGGCGCTGCTGCTGGTCGGACCGCCACAGGGCGGTGGCGCGCTCCACGAACCCGGACAGGGAGCCGGTGTGCGGGGCGGACGGTTCGCCGGGGACGCCAAGGCCGATGTCGTCGAGGGTGACGGGGCGCCGGAGCCGGCGGGCGAGCACTTCACAGATCACGTCGGGCACCTGACCGCGGGGGCGCTGGCCCTTCAACCAGCGGGCCACGGCGGTGTGTTCGTACCGCAGGGTCAGTCCGCGCGCCCGGCCCGCCTGGTTGACGCGGGCGGCGAGTCCCGCGTGGGAGATGCCCGCCTCGTCCAGGATCGCGTCGAGCAAGGTGTTGGGCTGCATGTCGGCCCCCCGGTGGCTCAGTGCCGGACAGAGTAGCGGTAATCGGTTCACACGGGGTGTGAACCGAGTGCGCGCATCCGCAGCGTGTGCGCGCTGTCGCGGAGAGTTTCCCTTCGCTTGACTGAGGTGCCTCGAAAGAGGCCGGCCGGGCCGTCGGCTCCCCCTCGTACAGTGCGACGGCCCGCTCCGCGCCGTCCGCCCAGCTGCCTGCCCGACATGTCGTGGCGGGGCGGACGGCGCACGGCTGCCCGGGGCCGCGCTCGGCGGCGCGGCGCCGGGCCGCTCACGGCCCGGGGCGGGTCCGGGACACGGACGGCTCCGGGGGCGGCGGGCGGGGGCCCACGGTGAGGCGGGGCGTGGCCGGCTCGCGCGCGCGGCCGGCGACGGCGGGTGGTGGGGGGCGTTCGTTGGTGAGGACGAGCAGGGCCACGTCGTCCTGGGGAGGCGCGTCGGTGTGCCGCAGCAGTGCGGCGAGGACCGTGTGCAGCACGGCCCGCGGGGTGTGCGGGGTGGCGCGGGCGGCTTCGTCGAGGATGCGGGCCAGTGGGAAGAAGCGGCCGTCGGCGTCCCGGGCGTCCTCGGCTCCGTCGGTGTGCAGCACGACGGTGGTTCCGGGCAGCAGCGGCGCGCAGGGGGTGGCGGGCAGGTCGGGCGGCAGGGGGAACGGGCCGAGCGGTGGCAGCGGGTCGGCGGTGGCGAGGGGTTCGGCGCCCGTGCCGCTGAGCAGGTGGGGCCAGGGGTGTCCGCAGTTCAGGGCGCGGGTGGCGCCGTCCGGGAGGATCTCCAGCAGGAGCACGGTGACGAAGTCCTCGTCGGCCGCGTCCCCGTGGTCCGGCGTGCTGGGGGTGGCGGGGTCGTGAGGGGCGGCGGCGCCGGTGCGGGTGGTGTCCCGGCGGACTCGGGCCCGGCGGGTCATGACCCGCTCCAGCCGGCGCAGTACGCCGGCCAGTTCGCTCTCGTCGTGCGCCGCCTCGCGGAAGCAGCCGAGGACCGCCGCGGCGGCCTGGGCGGCGTCCGGGCCGTGGCCGCGCACGTCGCCGATGACGGCGCGCACGCCGTGGTCGGTGGCGACCACCTCGTAGAGGTCGCCGCCGATGCGGGCCGACGTGTCGGCGGACAGCTGGATCGCCGCGACGGCGAGTCCGTCGACGTGGGGCGGGGGCGGGCGCAGTGGGATGCCGTGCGCGGCCCGGGTCTCCCGGCGGGCTTGGCGCAGTTCCCGCAGCAGGCTGTGGCGGACGTGCAGGATCATGCCGGTGCCGAGCGCGCACAGGACGGCGCTGTTGACGAGCCGGGAGCCGGGCCGGTCGTCGCGGACGAGCGGGCAGGTCAGCCGGTAGGTCAGTGCGGCGGCGGCCCAGGCCGTGGGGACGCCGACCGCGCGCAGCCGGCTGCCCCGGGGCCGGTCGGGGTTGCCGAACGGGGTGGGCCGGCGGGGAAGACGGAGGCGGGGCGAGGGGGTGGCTGCCCGTGAGACGGTCGGGGGCCGGCCCCGTCGGGGGACCCCAGCCTTGAAGCGGATCATGCAGCCGGCCCCCCAAGATAGGCCCCTGACAGCGCGGACCGGCCCCGTGAGGCCGGTCCGATTCTGTCGCCGCTGCACCGCATCCGGACGTATCACCCGCAATCGTCACCCGAATGAGTGAGGTGACCGGCAGGGACAGGAGCGGGAAGGGCAGGGGGCGCACGCCACCCCGGGGTGGATCCCGAGGTGACGTGCGCCCCCTGCGCGCTGTGTGCGCTCTGCGCTCGCGCGGTCAGGCGCGCAGGACCGCGCCGGTGCGCTCGCCCGCCAGCGCGACGGCCGTCTCCCTGGCCGCCGACGCCTCGTCGACGGTCAGCGTCCGGTCGGCCGCGCGGAACCGCAGGGCGTAGGCCAGGGACTTGCGGCCCTCGCCCAGCTGCTCGGCGTTCTCGTAGACGTCGAACAGGCGGATGGACTCCAGCAGTTCACCGGCTCCCTCCCGCAGCGCGGCCTCCACGTCGGCGGCCGGCACGAACGCGTCGACGACGAGCGCGACGTCCTGCGTGGCGACCGGGAACGTGGAGATGGCAGGTGCCTGCGGGATGCCCTCGCCGGCCCGTTCCACGGCGTCCAGGTCCAGCTCCGCGGCGCAGGTGCGCTCGGGCAGGCCCAGGGTCTTGAGCACACCGGGGTGCAGCTCACCGGCGTGGCCCACGACCCGCTCGGCGCCGTCGACGACCACCGCGAGCTCGGCGCAGCGGCCGGGGTGCCAGGGCCCGTACTGGCCCTTGCGGATGATCAGCTCGGCCCCCGCCTCGCGGGCGACGGTCCGGGCGGCCTCGATGGCGTCCGCCCAGTCGGCCGGGCGGCCCTTGCCCCACCAGCCGTCCCGCTCACGGGCACCGGCGAGGACGACCGCGACGTGCCGCGGCTGCTCGGGCAGTGCGGCGTCGAGTCCGGCGAGTTCCTCGTCGGTGGGTCGGCGGTCCACGGGCAGCCGGCCGGCGGTCCGCTGCTCGGGCCGCGGGTGGAAGACCAGGCCGGTCTCGAACAGCGCCAGGTCGTGCGTGCCGCGGCCGTCGTTGCGCCGCAGCGCGCCGAGCAGGCCCGGCAGCAGCGACGTCCGCAGGGCGGGCTCCTCGTCGTTGAGCGGGTTGGTCAGCCGCACCACCCGGCGGGCGGGGTCGTCGGCCGCCAGGCCCAGCTGGTCGAAGACCTGCTCGCTGACGAAGGGGTAGTTGGGCGCCTCCACGTACCCGGCGCCGGCCAGGGCCCGGCCGACGCGCCGGTGCAGGCGCTGGCGGGGGCTCAGGCCGCGGCCGGCGGGCGGACGGGGCAGGGTGGCGGGCAGGTTCTCGTAGCCCTCCAGCCGGATGACCTCTTCGGCCAGGTCGTTGGGGTCGGTGAGGTCGGGCCGCCAGGACGGCACGGTCACGATCAGCTCGTCCTGGCCGTAGACGTCGCACCCGACCTGCTGCAGCCGCCGGACGACCGTCTCCCGCCCGTAGGCGACGCCCGCCACCTTGTCCGGGTGGTCGGCCGGGAGGGTGATGGTGTGCGGCGCGCTGGGCGCGACGACCTCGGTGACGCCGGCCTCGGCGGTGCCGCCGGCCAGCAGGACCAGCAGGTCGACGGTGCGCTGCGCGGCAGCGGCGGCGGCCTGCGGGTCGACGCCGCGCTCGAAGCGCCGGGACGCCTCGGAGGACAGCCGGTGGCGCCGGGCGGTGCGGGCGACGGACACCGCGTCGAAGTGCGCGGCCTCGATGACCACGTCGGTCGACCCGGCGGCGCCGCCGTTGACGTCGGCGATCTCCGTGTCGGCGCCGCCCATGACACCGGCGAGGCCGATCGGCCCCCGGTCGTCGGTGATGACCAGGTCCTCGGCGTCGAGGGTGCGCTCGACGCCGTCGAGGGTGGTGAGCTTCTCGCCCGGCTCGGCGCGGCGCACCCCGATGGTGCCCTGGACCTGGGCGCGGTCGTAGGCGTGCAGCGGCTGGCCCAGCTCCATCATCACGTAGTTGGTGATGTCGACGGCCAGCGAGATCGGGCGCATGCCGACCTTCTGCAGGCGGCGCTGGAGCCAGATCGGGGAGCGCGCCTCGGGGCTCAGGCCGGTCACGGTGCGGGCGGTGAAGCGGTCGCAGCCGGCCGGGTCGGAGACCTTGACCGGGTGGCCGAAGGCGTTCGGGCCGGGCACGTCGAGCAGCGCCGGGTCGCGCAGCGGCAGCCCGTAGGCGGTGGCCGTCTCACGGGCCACGCCGCGCAGCGACAGGCAGTAGCCGCGGTCCGGGGTGACGGCGATGTCGAGGACCTCGTCGACCAGTTCGAGCAGCTCGATGGCGTCCTTGCCGACCTCCGTCTCCGGCGGCAGCACGATGATGCCCTTGCTGCCGTCGTCGCCCATGCCGAGCTCGTCGCTGGAGCAGATCATGCCGTGCGAGACCTTGCCGTAGGTCTTGCGGGCGGAGATCGCGAAGCCGCCGGGCAGCACGGCGCCGGGGAGGACCACGACGACCTTGTCGCCGACGGCGAAGTTGCGGGCGCCGCAGACGATCTCCTGCGGCTCACCGGTGCCGTTGGCCGTTCCGACGTCGACGGTGCAGAAGCGGATCGGCTTCTTGAAGCCCTCCAGCTCCTCGATGGTCAGCACCTGACCGACGACGAGGGGGCCCTTGAGGTCGGCGCCGAGGTGCTCGACGGTCTCGACCTCGAGGCCCGCGGCGATCAGCTTGGCCTGTACGTCACGGCCGGTCTCGGTGGCCGGCAGGTCGACGTACTCCCGCAGCCAGGAAAGCGGGACCCGCATCAGATCTCCATCCCGAACGGCCGGGTGAACCGGACGTCACCCTCGACCATGTCTCGCATGTCCTCGACGTTGTGGCGGAACATCAGCATCCGCTCGATGCCGAACCCGAAGGCGAAGCCGCTGTACTTCTCCGGGTCGACGCCGCAGGCGGTGAGCACCCGCGGGTTGACCATGCCGCAGCCGCCCAGCTCGATCCAGCCCTCGCTGGAGCAGGTGCGGCAGGGCCGGTCGGGGTTGCCGACGGACGCGCCCTTGCAGACGTAGCAGAGCATGTCCATCTCGGCGCTCGGCTCGGTGAAGGGGAAGAAGTTCGGCCGCAGCCGGGTCTTCATGCCCTCGCCGAACAGGGACTGCACCATGTGGTCCAGCGTGCCCTTGAGGTCGGCCATGGTGAGGCCCTCGTCGACGGCGAGCAGCTCCACCTGGTGGAAGACGGGCGTGTGGGTCGCGTCCAGTTCGTCGGTGCGGTAGACGCGGCCGGGGCAGATCACGTACACCGGCAGCTCGCGGTCGAGCAGGGAGCGGATCTGCACCGGCGAGGTGTGGGTGCGCAGCACGACCCCGGACTCGGTGCCGCCCTGCGGTCCCTGCACGAAGAAGGTGTCGTGCTCGCCGCGGGCGGGGTGGTCGGGGCCGATGTTGAGGGCGTCGAAGTTGAACCACTCGGCCTCGACCTGCGGGCCCTCGGCGACCTCGTAGCCCATGGCCGTGAAGATGTCCTCGATGCGCTCCGACAGGGTGGTCAGCGGGTGCCGGGCACCCGGGGCCGTCCGGTCGTGGGGCAGCGTGACGTCCACGGACTCCTCGACCAGCACGCGGGCGTCCCGCTCCGCCTCCAGCTCGGCCTGGCGGGCGGCGAGGCCCTTGTTCACGGCACCGCGCGCCTGGCCCACCCGCTTGCCGGCCTCGGCCTTGGCGTGCGGGGGCAGGGCGCCGATCTCGCGGTTGGCGAGGGCCAGCGGGGAGGCGGGGCCGGTGTGGGCGACCTTGGCCTCGTGGAGCGCGTCCAGGGAGTCCGCGGCGGCGAAGGCGGCGAGCGCCTCGTCCCGCATGCGCTCGATCTCTTCCGGTTTCAACGCCTCGACCTCGACAGGGTCGTACGACTTATTCGGTGCCGACATCTCTTCCCGTACTTCCGATTTGTCCCCCAGTTGCCACTGGGAGGTGCCCCCGGGGCTGATGGTCCCCGACACCGCTCGTGCACGACACGTCCTGGCCCGGGGACACAAAGGTGCCAAGGGTCGAGTCTAACGGGGCGGGGAGGAACGAATGCGCCCGTGGGGTCCCGGGCCCGCCTGCGCGACTACCGCGCGCCGCGTGGCAGGTCGCGGGCGAAGGCCGGGGCCCCCACGGGCAACGTAAATCGGAACTGGGCACCGCCGGCGCGGGCCCGCCCGACCGTGATGGAGCCGCCGTGGGCCTCGACGATGCCCTTGACGATGTACAGCCCGAGCCCGGTGCCGCCGCGTTTGCTGCCCCGCCAGAAGCGGGTGAAGACGCGGTTCATGGAGTCCTCCGGGATACCGGGGCCCTCGTCGCTCACGGTGACCGACGTGGCCGCGTGCTCGCCGTCCTCCGGTTCCCTCGGGGACGGCGCGGGCGTGATGTCGATGGTGACGGTTCCCTCGCCGTGGCGCACGGCATTTTCCAGCAGGTTGCTCAGCACCTGGTCGATCTTGTCCGGGTCCGCCCACAGGTCGGGCAGCGGGTGCTGGACGCGCAGCAGGAACCGGTCGGCGCTCTGCCCTGCGGCCACGTACGCCTGGATGTGGCGGCCGACGGCGGCGCCGATGTCGACGGGCTGGCGGCGCACCTCCAGGCGGCCGGAGTCGATGCGCGATATGTCGAGCAGTTCGGCGATGAGCCGGGTGACCCGGTCGGCGTCCGCGTCGACGGTCTCCAGCATGAGCCGCTTCTGGTCGTCGGTGAACCGCTCCCACTTCCTGAGCAGGGTGGCGGTGAAGCCCTTGACGGAGGTGAGCGGGGAGCGGAGTTCGTGGGCGACGGTGGCGATCAGCTCGGCGTGGCTGCGCTCGGTGCGGCGGCGGGCCTCGGTGTCGCGCAGGGTCACGACGAGGCGGCGCAGCGGTCCGGTGGGCCGGGTGCGGACGTAGCGGGCGGCGACCAGGACCTCCCGGCCGCCGGGCAGCAGCAGGTTGCGTTCGGGCTGGCCGTTGCGGATGGCGAGGCCGCCGTACGGGTCGGTGAGCTGCCACCAGTGGCGGCCCTCGAGGTCCTGTAAGGGCAGCGCGCTCTCGATGCGCCGGCCGAGGGCCTGTTCGGCGGGGAGGGCGGCGATGCGGACGGCGGCCCGGTTGAAGCAGATCACCCGTCCGTGTTCGTCGGCGACGACGAGTCCGTCGGGCAGCTGGTCGGGATCGATGCCGAGGTCGTGGAGTCCACCGGGCCGGGGGGCGGGCGGACGCGCCACCTGTCGTGCCCCCGGTGCGCTGCCCGTGCCGACGCTCATCCCCGTACCCCGCCTCTCGACTTGCTCAGGGGCTCTCCGAGTCCGGTCACCCTACTGGTTCCCGGTGACGGAACGGCACCCTCCGGCGGCACGCTGCGCACGCGCCGACGCATAGAGACATACGGCGGCGGCGGTGGCGAGGTTCAGACTCTCGGCCTTTCCGTGGATCGGGACGCGGACGGCGGCGTCGGTGAGGGCACGGGTCTCCTCGGGGAGCCCCCACGCCTCGTTGCCGAAGACCCAGGCGGTGGGGCCGCCCATGGTGCCGCGGTCGAGCTCGTCGTCGATGTCGCGGTCCCCGGCGCCGTCGGCGGCGAGCACCCGGATCCCGGCGGCCCGCAGCCCGCCCACGGCCTGCTCGACGGGCACGCCGACGGCGACGGGCAGGTGGAACAGCGAGCCGACGGAGGCGCGGACGGCCTTGGGGTTGTAGACGTCGACGGAGGCGTCGGTGAGGACGACGGCCTCGGCCCCGGCGGCGTCCGCGCTGCGCAGGACGGTGCCGGCGTTGCCGGGGTCGCGCACGTGGGCGAGGACGGCGACGAGCCGGGGGCGCGCGGCGAGGATCTCCTCGAAGGGGGTGTCGAGGAAGCGGCAGACGCCGACCAGGCCCTGCGGGGTGACGGTGGTGGAGATGTCGGCGACGACCTGCTCGGCGGCGAGGTGGACGCGGGCGCCGGCGTCACGGGCGGCGCCGATGATGTCGGCGTAGCGGTCGGCGGCCTCGGGGGTGGCGAACAGTTCGACCAGGGTGGCGGCGGTGTCCGCGGCGCGGTGTCCGGCGGCCTCCCGTACGGCCTGGGGGCCCTCGGCGAGAAACAGCCGCTCCTTGCCCCGGACGTTCCGTTTGGCCAGCCGCCGGGCGGCCAGGACCCGGGAGGAGCGGGGGGAGATCAGCTCGGGGCTGACGGAGGGCATCGTTCGTCACCTTCGTGGAGTCTCGGTCGCGGGTTATGCGGCCCGCTCGCGCACGCGTGGCCCCCGGCCCCCGGCACGACACCGGGGCGCGGTCGAGGCGGGGGCGGGGCGCGGTCGGCCCCGCGGGGCGGTCCGGCCCGAAGGCGGGCGCGGGGGGCCGGCCCGGGAGGTCCGCCGGGAGCGGGTCGTGCGGGCCCGACCCCCGGGCGGGGCCGGGGGCCGGGTTCCGCGGAGCCGGCTGCCGGCGGGGCGCGCGGCGGGGCTGCCGGAACGGGCCGCGTCGTGCAACAGCAGGACCCGCAAGCCGGTACGGCCTGCGGGTCCTGCGGTCACGTCGGCTCAGGGCCGGCGCGGCGTCACGCGGCCTTGGGCGCGTTCACGTCCGCGGGCAGGGCCTTCTGCGCGACCTCGACGAGAGCGGCGAACGCCGTCGCGTCGTTCACGGCCAGCTCGGCCAGGATCTTGCGGTCGACCTCGATGTTCGCGGCCTTCAGACCCTGGATGAAGCGGTTGTACGTGATGCCGTTGGCGCGGGCAGCGGCGTTGATGCGCTGGATCCACAGCTGGCGGAAGTCACCCTTGCGCTTCTTGCGGTCGTTGTAGTTGTAGACCAGCGAGTGGGTGACCTGCTCCTTGGCCTTGCGGTACAGGCGCGAACGCTGACCGCGGTAGCCGGAGGCCTGCTCGAGGATCGCCCGGCGCTTCTTGTGGGCGTTGACTGCCCGCTTGACGCGTGCCACTTGTTAACTCCTTGTAGCGGGGCCGTGGTCGTCGCTCACACGGCCCGAAATCGATTGGGTCCCGGTCCTGACTGTCGGACGGCGCCTGCGGGGGCGCCGACGCGTCACTTGCCGAGAAGCTTCTTGATCTTCTTGGCGTCGCCCGGGGCCATCTCGGCGTTGCCGGTGAGGCGACGCGTCACACGGGACGACTTGTGCTCGAGCAGGTGGCGCTTGCCGGCGCGCTCGCGGAGCACCTTGCCGGAGCCGGTGACCTTGAAGCGCTTGCTGGCACCGCTGTGCGACTTGTTCTTCGGCATAGCGCCGTTCTCTCCTCGTCGGTGGCGCTCCGATGCCCGGTCACGAAAACCGGGCACGGTGGAGCGTCGTTCTTGTTTCGGTTGCTTCCTGGGGCTCGCGCCCCGGGGAGTCACGCCTCGGCAGGCTCCTCGGCCGCCTGGGCGGCCTCGTTCTCCGCGGCGTTCTGCGACTTGCCGGGGTTGGCCTTCGCGTCTGCCTTGCGGGCTTCCTGCGCCTGGCGGGCCTCGGCCATCGCCTCGGTCTTCTTCTTGTGCGGACCGAGAACCATGATCATGTTGCGGCCGTCCTGCTTCGGGTTCGACTCCACGAACCCGAGGTCGGCCACGTCCTCCGCGAGACGCTGCAGCAGCCGGTAGCCGAGTTCCGGCCGGGACTGCTCGCGACCACGGAACATGATCGTGATCTTGACCTTGTCGCCCTGCTTGAGGAACCGGACGACGTGACCCTTCTTGGTGTCGTAGTCGTGCGGGTCGATCTTCGGCCGGAGCTTCATCTCCTTGATGACCGTGTGCGCCTGGTTCTTGCGCGCCTCACGGGCCTTCATGGCCGACTCGTACTTGAACTTCCCGTAGTCCATGAGCTTGCACACGGGCGGACGGGCGTTCGCCGCGACCTCGACCAGGTCCAGGTCGTACTCCTGCGCAAGCTCCAGTGCCTTGGCCAGGGGGACGATGCCCACCTGCTCGCCACTGGGACCGACAAGTCGCACCTCGGGAACGCGAATCCGGTCGTTGATGCGGGGCTCGGCGCTGATGGATCCTCCTCGGTAGCACCACACGGCGGTCTGGCGGACAGCCGCGTAACGTCTGTGTTCTCGTAAGACCTAACCGCGCCGAAGCAACAAAAATGCCCCGGACGATCACAGGCGGGGTTCCTCGAACTACCGGAACACCGCCGCGGAGATCGCGGGGCGCACTCTCGGGCGGTTCGCCGTGGAGCGGCACCGCCTGACCGGTGACCCGCCGCCCTGAGGGCGGAAGGTGGGAGTTCGAAGCCTCCACTTGTGGGCCGGGCTCGTGCACCTGGAGGCATACGGGTCCGACCGGTCGTTACACAAGGCTAGCAGCTCCCGGAACCTGGTGCTAACCACCGTGCCCCCGGCTACTGCCCCGGTTCCCGCAGCGGCTCCTGCCGTCGGGCGGTCCCGGGGCAGCGCCTATCGTGAGGGCATGAGTGAGACCCCCGCCTCGGACACCCCCGAGACCCCCGCCGGCCCGGACAGCACGGACGGCCCGGACAGCACGGACGGCCCGGACGGCAACCCGGACTTCGACGCCATGGCCCGCGACATCGCCGAGGTCCCGGCGGTCGAGGTGATCGTGACGGTCGCCGTGAACCTGATGAGCGCCGCCGCCGTGAAGCTGGGGCTGACCGAGGAGGGCGACCGGCACAAGGACCTGGACGAGGCCCGCAAGCTGGTCCACGCCCTGGCCGGGCTGCTGGACGCGTCCACCACGGAGATCAGCTCCTTCCACGCGGCCCCGCTGCGCGACGGGCTGAAGTCCCTGCAGCTGGCGTTCCGCGAGGCCTCGCTCGTGCCGGACGAGCCGGGCAAGGGGCCGGGCGAGAAGTACACGGGACCGCTCTACAGCTGACCCTCCCGCCACCGGTCGTGCCGCCGGGGCCCCGGCCCCGGCCGTCGGTACGGCATTCCACCGCTACGGGTTTCCGCCGCATCCACCCGGTCGGCTCCTCCTGGATCCGTCCGGTCCGGTCCAGGGCGGTCCGGAGCTGTCCTGAGCTGTCCGGACCCGCCCGGACCCGTCCTGCCGGATTCCAGTCCGCCGCTCCCGCTTCCGCTTCCGTACCCGGATGCGGGAGCTCCGGCGCGCGTTCGCGCGATTCCGGGACCCTGGCCTGCGCGATACGTCTCCGTGTCCCGTGGCCCGTGTCCGCCGCCCGGTCCTGCCCGGGCCCCGGGACCCGTCTCGGGTCCGGGCCCGTCTCGGGTCGGGCCCGTCCGGACCCGTCTCAGGCCCGGACGTACAGGGGCTCGCCCGGCGGCGTCGCCCCGGCCGGCAGCACGGCCAGGTCGAGGCCGCGCACCAGGCGGGCCCTGAGTGTCTCGTCCGCCGCGAGCCGCTGCGCCACTTCACGCGCGGCCTCGGCGACGGAGGCGGCCGGGTCGAGGACGAGGGCGAGGGTGCCGTCCGCCTGTCCGGGACCGAGGTGGGCGCGCAGGACGGCGGGCTCGGCGGCGACGGCCGCGCGGACGGCCTCGGTGACGGCGGGGTCGGCGAGCGGGTCGGTCGTGGTGCGCCCTTCGGCGAGCGCGAGCAGCGCGTGGCCGGTCAGTTCGAACGGCACCGGCCCGGCCACGTCGAGGACGACGGTGTCGGCCTTCTCGTGGGCGGCGGCCTGGAGCGCCTGGTGCAGCGGGACGGCGACGGGGCGGGCCTCCGGGTCCCACAGGGCGAGCGAGTCGGTGGAGGTGAAGGCGGGCAGCGCGGTGCGGTTCCCGGCCTTCAGGGTGGGGACCGCCATGTCACTGGTCTTCTCGCGGCGCAGCCCGTTCTCGTCCTCCTCGACCTCCCCGAGGAGGGCCACGACGGGCACCAGCAGGCGGGTGCCCTTGAGGGCCTGAAGGACGGGGCCGACGGCCTCGCGGTCCTCGGCCCAGGCAGCGAGTGCCGCGCTCAGCCGGGGGTCGGCGGAGCCGTCGTCGTCGCGGTAGCCGGGGTCGGGAATGTTCTTGTTCGCCACGGTCACCGACCTTATCGGCCGCGCGGGACGGGCTCCGAGGCGGGCGGCGCGGTCCGGCGGGCCCTCGCGACGGCGCCACGATGCCACGGCGCCACGGTGCCGTGCGGTGGTGCGGGTGGAACCGGTGACAGGTGGGAAGCGTGACGGACGTGACGGACGACCGGGGCGGGCTGTGAGCGCGGTGGAGCGGGCGGCGGCGGGGGACGCCGCCCGGTCGGTGGTTGCCCCGAGGGTGACCGAGGGCCCGTCGGGTGGTGTGGGTGCCGGGCGGGACGCGGTGGGTCCGGCGCGGGTGTCGGTCGCCGCCCTGGACCCGGTGACCGGGGACGCCGTGTGCTCCGGGGACGGGGTGTTCGTCACCGCGAGCGTGGTGAAGGCCGACATCCTGGCGGCCCTGCTGCTGCGGGCGCGGGACACCGGACGTGGACTCACCGCCATCGAGTGGGCCCGGGCGGCGGCGATGATCGGGCGCAGCGACAACGAGGCGGCGTCGGCCCTGTGGCGGGCGATCGGCTCGGCGGCCGGGCTGGACGCGGCCAACGCCCGTCTGGGGCTCACCGAGACGGTGGGCGGCGCCCACGGGTACTGGGGGCTGACCCGGACGACGGCGGCGGACCGGCTGGTCCTGCTGCGGGAGTTGCTCGGGCGGGACGGCGAGGCGGGACGGGGCCTGCTGGACGAGGAGGCGCGGGCCGGTGCACGCCGATTGATGGCGGAGGTGGTCCCCGAGCAGGCGTGGGGGGTGCCGGTGGTGGCGGACGGATCCGCGTGGGCGGTGAAGAACGGCTGGATGCCGCGGGACGCGACCGGTCTGTGGGTGGTGCACAGCATCGGCCGTGTCACCTCGGGGGGACGCGAGGTGCTGCTGGCGGTGCTGTCCGACGGCAACGCGTCGAGGGCGGAGGGCGTCGCCCGGGTGGAGGCCGCGGCGCGCACGGCGGTGACGGCCCTGCGGAACACTGTGACGGGCGGGCGGGAGAAGGCCGCGGGCGCCGAGGCCGGGCGCGCGTCCGACGGCCGGTGAGCCGCCGCCGGCCGGGCGGGCGGGCGGAGCGAGGGGGCGGTCAGCCCGGCGGTGTGCGCGGGCGGTGTGCGCGGACCGGCTGGGCGTTCTGACGTCCAAGGGCCGGGAGGGGCGGGGAACGGGAGGGCCGGGGGCCGGGAGGCCAGGAGGCCCGGGGACCGGGTCCAGTCGGGCCGGACGGGAAGCCGGAGGGCCGGCCGACCGGTGGGCCGGGGCCCCGCCAGATCGGGCCCGCCGCCAGGTGGGGACCCGCCCGGTCGGGGTGGCCAGGTCGGCTCCCTGGGTGTCCGGGTCGGCTCCGTGGATGCCCCGGTCGGCTCAGTGGATGCGGGCGTCGGGGTCCGGGCGGCGGCCGCGCCAGAGGACGACGGCGGTCACCAGGAGGACCGCGCCCGTGCCGCCGGCCAGGGGGGCCGCCCATGCGGTGGCGCCCCCGTCGGAGGCGGCGCCGTCCGGGCCGGAGCCGAAGTACCGCTCACCGTGGGACGCCGGCTTCAGCCCCTCCGGTGTGAGGCGTTCCGCCGCCCGCAGCGCGGCGGCCGGGTCGACGAAGCCGAAGCCCCGGGAGTCGTCGCGGCCACCGGAGGGTGCGTCGCGGGCGGTGTCCGCGAGGAGGGTCTTGAGCTGAGCCGGGGTCAGGTCGGGGTGGGCGGAGCGCAGCAGGGCGACGGCGCCGGAGACGAAGGCGGCGGCGGCGCTGGTGCCCCAGCCCTCGTAGTACTTGCGGTCGGGGTCGGCGATGATCACGTCGACGCCGGGGGCGCTGACCGTGGCGTACCAGCGGCGGGTGGAGAAGGCGGCGCGGGTGCCGTAGCGGTCGACGGCGGTGGCGGTGATCACGCCGGGGTAGGCGGCGGGGTAGGAGACCCGGTCGCCCTTCTCCCCGCCGTTGCCCGCCGAGGCGACCACGGCGACGCCCTTGCGCAGGGCGTACTGGATGGCCTCGTCCTCGCCGGAGTCGGCGTGCGCGGAGGCGGAGTCGTCGCCGAGGGAGAGGTTGATGACGTCGGCCCCGCGGTCGGCGGCCCAGCGGATGCCCTCGGCGAGGGCGCTGCCGCGGGTGCTGCGGGCCTTGGACCGGGACGGGTCGCCGTCCTCCAGGATGACGCGGACGGGGAGGATGCGGGCCTCGGGCGCGATGCCCATGACGCCCTCGGTGTTGCCGGGGCCGTGGCCGTGCCCGGCGATGATGCCGGCCATGGCGGTGCCGTGACGTGCCCAGGCGCGGTCGCCGCGGCGGGCGCCGAAGCCGACGAGGTCCTTGCCGGGGGCGACGTTGCCGGCCAGGTCGGGGTGGTCGGCGTCCACGCCGGTGTCCAGCACGGCGACGGTGACGCCGGCGCCCTTGGTGGTCTGCCACGCCTGCTGGGTGTTCATCGCGTCCAGGCCCCACTGCCGGGCGCGGATGCCGTCGGCCTGCGCCGGGGCGGCCGTCAGCAGGGTGAGGGCGGTGGTCAGCAGGACGGCGAGGGCGGCGGTGCTCCGCCGGGGAACGGTGAACGGGTTCATGACGGTCGCTCCGTGGCCGTGCGGACGTGCCCCCGCAGACCGCGTTCGACGCGGTCGGCGAGGCCCTTCGCCTCGTGGCCGAGGCCGGCCTGGGCGACCGCGCCGGTGGCGCCGGACTCCATGGCCTGCTCGGCGGACTGCGGTTCGGCGACGGTGCGGCCGTCGGCCCAGCCGGAGACGGCGTAGACGACGACGGGGGCGTCGGTGAGCACGGAGACCGTCCAGGCCGCCCGCTGCCGGGCGCCGAAGTCCTCGGCCGCGGTGCCCTTCGCCGGGTACGGCAGGGGCATCAGGTCGGCGCGGCGGTCGAGGTCCTCCTGGTCGAAGCGTGCGGCGAGGGACGTCATGCCCGCGGGGTCGGCCGTGGTGAACAGCAGCCCGACCGTGGTGACATGGCTCTGGGTGGCGTCGGTGTAGGTGGCCCGCAGCAGGCGTTCGCAGCCGACGGGGCCGAGGACCTTGCTCAGCAGCGGGTCGAAGGCGCCTTTGCAGCCGCTGTCGGGGGCCACCGCGATCCGGGTCCAGGTGCGGTCGGCGTCGCCGGGGCCCGCTCCCTCGCCTTCGAGGGTGGGCGGGAACAGTTCGTCGACCGGGACGCTGTGCCAGAGGGAGGCGGCGGAGGCGAACCCGCCGTCCCGGTCGGTGTCGGCGGAGGCGTCGGTGAGCCAACTGCCCGTGGCGGCACCGCCGATGAGTCCGACGCCGAGAACGAGGCAGACGGCGGCGGCCACGACCTGCGGCCGGGGCCGTCGTCCGAGGAGCCGGGGCCGTGCCTGCCCGTCGTAGCCCTCCGGCTGCCCGAACGACACGACCGGCCGTTCGGCGGGCGGGGTGCCGGGGGGCGTCGGGGCGCTCCAGGACCGGGCCGGGTCCGGGAAGCCGTACGACGTGCGGTCCGGCCCGGCGGGGCGGGGGTCCGGGTGGCCGGGGGCGCGGTGGGGTGCGTCCGTGCGGCCCTCGGTGCGAGGCGTGCCGGGACCTGCGGGCCGGGGGGCGGGTGCGGGCGGTCCGGTGGGGACGGGGCGCAGGCGGGTGGTCGTCTCCGAGGGCGTCTCGGCCGGGGCGCCGGGGCGGGAGCCGGTGGGCCGCTCCCCCACACGGTCGGCGGGCCGCTGCGGGCGCTGGGCAGGTTCTGCCGGGCGGTGGGCAGGTGGCGCCGGGCGGTGGGCGGGTTCGGCTGGACGGTGGGCGGGTTCCGCCGAGCGATCGTCAGGTTGCGCCGGGGGGTGGGCGGGTTCCGCCGGGCGGGGGGCAGGTCGCGCCGGGCGGTGGGCGGGTTCCGCCGGGCGGTGGGACGGCTGGGGCGGGACGGCGGACGGGGCCCGGGCGGCCCGGCGGGTGCCGTCGTCGCTGTCCGGCCCGGGGGCGGGGGGCGCGGGGGTGCGGAGACCGCCGCCGACGGTCGGCGGAGTGTCCGGGAAGCGGGCGGAGGCGCGCGGCGGGGGCGGTGCGGCGGGGACACCGCCGCCGGGCGGCGCTGCGGGGCCGGGGTGCGGGGTGCGGGAGCCGGTGCGTGTGTCCGCCGCGAAGGCGGTATCCGTGGCGGTGTCGGTGCCGCCGGGCACCGGGGCGGTCGGCCGTGCACCGGGGGTGCGGGGGGCGGAGGAGCCGCCGGCGGACGGGTCGTCCGGGGAGCCGGCCGTCGCCGCGGCCGGGGCGGGGGCGGTCGCGCCGGGGGCCGGACGGTCCGCGGGGCCGGAGGCCGGCGGAGCGGCGGCCGGGCGGGCCGGGGGGCCGGCGGGGCGACGGGGGGCGAAGGCGCCGGCGCCGCCCGAGGTCAGGCCGCGGCCACCGGTGCCGGGCCGTGCCGCGTCACCGGACGCGCCGGGTGCGGTACGGCCCTCCTCGGTTCGAGGGGGGTGGGACGGGCGCGGGGGCGCCGCCGGAGCGGGCGGCGGGGTCGTGGGGCGCTGGGGGTGGGAGGCGCGCGGTGCTTCCGTGCTCATGCACCCCCCTGATTCCTCGTGCTCGCGTCCTCGTCGCGGGCCGGTGTCCGGCTGCCGGACCCGCCACGGAGCCGTCCCGGGCAGAGATACCCGCACGGGTGAGGTGTCATCCCGGCGCGGCCCGGGCCCGGTGTCCTCCGTCCGGGCGTGCGCGTCACTCTACGGCGTGATCCGGGTCGGGCGGGAACCAGTCCGCGCAGCCGCGGCATCTGCCCGGAACGTCCCCCTACCCTGCGGTAATCCTGTCTGGCAGGCTGCGTTCATGACTGCGCGCGCCTCCGACCGGGCCCGTTACGACCGGGCCACCGCCCACCTCGACGCCCCGCTGGCGATCGTGGACCTGGACGCCTTCGACGCCAACGCCGACGACCTGGTGCGCCGGGCGGGCGGCAAGCCGGTCCGGGTGGCCTCCAAGTCGGTGCGCTGTCGTGCCCTGCTCGAACGGGTGCTGGCCCGGGAGGGTTTCGCGGGCGTCATGTCGTTCACCCTGGCCGAGTCCCTGTGGCTGGCCCGGTCCGGTTTCGACGACGTGCTGCTCGCCTACCCCTCGGCGGACCGGGCCGGTTACGCCGAGCTGACCGCCGACCCGAAACTGGCCTCGGCGGTCACCGTGATGGTGGACGACCCGGCCCAGCTGGACCTCGTCGACGCGGCGCGCGCCGGCGGGAGCGAGGTGGTGCGGGTCTGCCTGGAACTCGACACGTCGCTGCGGCTGTTCGGCGGCCGGGTGCGGGTCGGCGCCCGGCGTTCCCCGCTGCACTCCCCCGCGGAGGTCGCCGAGGTGGCGCGGGCGGTCGCGCGGCGCCCCGGGTTCCGGGTGGTGGGCCTGATGGCGTACGAGGGACATGTCGCCGGGGTCGGTGACGCGGTGGCGGGCAGGCCGCTGCGGTCCCGGGCGGTACGGCTGATGCAGTCCGCGGCCCGGCGGGAGCTGGCCGAGCGGCGCGCGGCGGTGGTGCGGGCGGTCCGGGAGGTCGTCCCGGACCTGGAGTTCGTCAACGGCGGTGGCACGGGCAGCGTGCAGCACACGGCCGCCGAGGACGCGGTCACCGAGGTCGCGGCCGGGTCGGGGCTGTTCGTGCCGCGGCTGTTCGACCACTACACGTCGTTCACCGGCCGTCCGGCGGCGCTGTTCGGGCTGCCCGTCGTGCGCCGGCCCGGGGTCGGTGCGGTGACCGTGCTGGGCGGGGGCTACCCGGCGTCGGGCGTGCCCGGCCCCGACCGGCTGCCGGTGCCGCATCTGCCGGCGGGGCTGCGCTACGACCCCCAGGAGGGCGCCGGCGAGGTGCAGACGCCGCTGCTGGGGTCGCCGGCCGACGATCTGCTGATCGGGGACACGGTGTGGTTCCGGCACGCCAAGGCGGGCGAGCTGTGCGAGCGGTTCGACGCGCTGCACCTGGTCGAGGGCGACACCGTGACGGACACCGTGCCGACGTACCGGGGCGAGGGCCGGACGTTCCTGTGAGGGCGGGGCGGTTGACCGCCCGGGCCCGGACGCCGGGACGCGCCACCGCCCGAGGGACGACGGGCCCGGACGCCGGGACGCGCCACCGCCCGAGGGACGGCGGCAGCGCCCGATCCCGTCGGGCCGGGTGGGGGACGCGGGTCAGTCCGCGGGGCCGATGCTGCTGCCCACCCCGCCGCCGGACCCGCTGCCGCCGGTCGAGCGGATGCCGCGGGTGATGCGGTCCATGTCCGTCAGGGGCGGCGCGTCCTCGCCCGCGTCGATGACGTACCGGACGAGGACCGGGGACTCCGTGCCGACGCCGGAGGGGAAGACCATCGACTGCACGTACCCGCCCGGGCCCTCGGCCGTCTTCACGCGCCAGCGCACGAGGTAGCCCGCGCGGCCCGCGACCGCGACGGGGCCGGACTTCACCGTGCTGCGGGACGTGATGCCGCCGTAGGGGCGGTTGCCGATCAGGTCGCGGTCGTAGGCGTTGTCGGCCGCCTCGGAGATGTCGTCCTTGGCGAGCCGTTCGGGGGAGGTCTCGTCGTTGCCGGTCACGGTGCGGGAGATGACGAGGCCGTGGCGGCAGACGCTGCCCTCGCCGGGGCAGTCGTAGGTGCCGTCGGTGGTCATGACGACGTCGTCCTGGGCGATGTGCTGGGGGCGGACCCAGCCGTCGAGCAGCGGGAACGTGATGCCGTTGAGCTGGTCCTCGACGACGGCCGGGGCGTCCGCGGACGGCTCCGGGCCGGAGGGGGACGCCGACGGCGGGGGCCCGCTCGGCGGGGTGGCGGCGGTGGGGGCGGTGGGCCCGGTGCGGACCTCGGTCCGGCCGTCGTCCTCGCGCAGCAGCACCACTCCGGTGACGATCGCCGTGACGAGCACGGCGGCTGCCGTGACGACGGCGACCGCCTTGGCGCGGCCCCGCCCGCCGGGTCCCCCGGAGGGCCCGCCGGGAGCACCCGTCCCGACCGGGTGCCCCGGGCCGGACGTCCCGGCCGGCCCGCCCGCGCCGCCATGAGCGGCCGCGCCGCCCGCTCCCACCGGACCGCCGGACGTACCGGGCACACCGTGAGCGCCGTGAGCGCCGTGGGCGCCTTCCGCGCCGGGAACGCCCGGGGGCGACGGCGGCACCGGGCCGCCGGTGCTCCCCGCGGGCCCGAACGTGCCCGCGGGCCCGAACGTGCCCGCGGGCCCGAACGTGCCCGCCGGTCCGAAGGCGCCCGGTGCCGCCTGAGGACCGGATGCCCCGGGCGTCCCGGACGCCCCGGGGGTGCGCCGGTGGTCGGTCCAGGCGGTGCCGTCCCACCAGCGTTCCAGGTGCGGGGTGTGCGGGTCGGGGTACCAGCCGGGTGGGGGCGTCAGGCTCATTCCGGCACTGTAGGGCGGTCGGCGGGACGGTGACGACCGGACCCCGGCGGGTGTGACGTACGCCCGCTACAGCGGGGTGACGTGGGCGCCCCGCTACAGCGGGGTGACGTACGCGCCCGAGATCCCGCCGTCCACCAGGAAGTCGGTGGCGTTGACGAAGGAGGAGTCGTCGCTGGCGAGGAAGGCGACGGCGGCGGCGATCTCCTCGGCCTCGGCGAACCGGCCCGGCGGGATGTGCACCAGGCGGCGGGCGGCGCGTTCCGGGTCCGCGGCGAACAGCTCCCGCAGCAGCGGGGTGTTGACGGGGCCGGGGCACAGGGCGTTGACGCGGATGCCCTCGCGGGCGAACTGCACGCCGAGTTCGCGGGACAGGGCGAGCACGCCGCCCTTGGACGCGGTGTAGGAGATCTGGCTGGTGGCCGCGCCCATCCGGGCCACGAAGGAGGCGGTGTTGATGATGGAGCCCCGGCCCTGGCGGCGCATGTGGGGGATGACCGCCTTGCAGCACAGGTAGACGGAGGTGAGGTTGACCTCCTGGACCCGCTTCCAGGCGTCCAGGCCGGTCTCCAGGATGGAGTCGTCGTCCGGTGGCGAGATGCCGGCGTTGTTGAAGGCCACGTCGACGCTGCCGTAGGTGTCGTAGGCCGTCCGGAACAGGGCGTCGACCTGGTCGGGGTCGGTGACGTCCACGGTGACGTGGAGTCCGCCGGTCTCCTCGGCGGCCGCCCTGCCGCGCGCCTCGTCCACGTCGGCGCAGACCACGTGCGCGCCCTCGGAGGCGAGCCGGCGGGCGGCGGCCCGGCCGATGCCGCTGCCGGCGCCGGTGACGACGGCGGTGCGGCCGACGAGGCGGCGGCAGATGACTTCTTCGCTCATGTGCGCTCAGGCCTCCGTGCTGATGAAGACGTTCTTGGTCTCGGTGAAGGCGGCCAGCGCGTCCGGGCCCAGTTCGCGCCCGACGCCGGACTGCTTGAACCCGCCGAAGGGGGTCCAGTAGCGGACGCTGGAGTGGGAGTTGACGGACAGGTTGCCGGCGCGGACGGCACGGGAGACGCGCAGGGCGCGGCCGACGTCGCGGGTCCAGATCGAGCCGGCGAGCCCGTAGTCGGTGGCGTTGGCCAGGCGGACGGCGTCGTCCTCGTCGTCGAAGGGCAGGACGACGGCCACGGGGCCGAAGACCTCCTCGACGGCCACCCGTGCGTCCGGTGCGACGCCGGTGAGCACGGTGGGCGGGAACCAGTGGCCGGGGCCGTCGGGGGCCTTCCCGCGGATGCCGTCGAGGTCGTCGGGGGCGTACCCGCGGACGCGGTCCAGCTGGGCGCGCGAGATGAGCGGACCCATGTCCACGCTCTCGTCGGCCGGATCACCCACCCGGACCGCCGCGATGTGCGGGGCGAGGAGGTCCAGGAACCGGTCGTGCACGGAGCGCTGGACGAGGATGCGGGAGCGGGCGCAGCAGTCCTGTCCGGCGTTGTCGAGGAAGGACAGGGGGGCGGCTGCCGCGGCGGCCTCCAGGTCGGCGTCGGCGAAGACGAGGTTGGGGCTCTTGCCGCCGAGTTCGAGGGTGACGCGCTTGAGGTGGTCCGCTCCCCTGGCCCACACCCGTCGGCCGACGTCGGTCGAGCCGGTGAAGACGATCTTGGCGACGCCGGGGTGCTCCACGAGGGCGTTGCCGGTGACGGGACCGTGTCCGGGCAGCACCTGGAGGAGGTCCTCGGGAAATCCCGCCTCCAGGGCGAGGCCGGCCAGCCGCAGTGCGGTGAGGGGGGTGGCCTCGGCGGGTTTGAGGAGGACCGCGTTGCCGGCGGCGAGCGCGGGGGCGGTCCCCCAGGCCGCGACGGGCAGGGGGAAGTTCCACGGGGCGATGACGCCGACGACGCCGAGGGGTTCGGGGAAGGTGACGTCGACGCCGCCGGCGACCGGGATCTGACGGCCTGTCAGGCGCTCCACTCCCCCGGCCGCGTAGTCGAGCAGGTCGCGGACGTTGGCCGCCTCCCAGCGGGCGTTGCCGAGGGTGTGTCCGGCCTCGCGGACCTCCAGCCGGGCCAGTTCCTCGACGTGCGCGTCGACGGTGGCGGCGAACCGGCGCAGCAGCCGGGCCCGGTCGCCGGGCGGGAGGGCGGCCCAGGCGGTCTGGGCGCGCGCGGCGCGCCGCACGGCGGCGTCCACACCGGCGGGGCCGACGGCTTCGACGGTGGCGATCACCTCCTCGGTGGCGGGATTGGCGACCTGGAGCTCGGTGGAGTCGTGGGACACGGTCGGCCTCACATGCGTTCGAAGGAGCGGCGCAGTTCCCAGTCGGTGACCGCGGCGTCGAAGGCGTCCACCTCGACGCGGGCCATGTTCAGGTAGTGGGCGACGACGTCGTCGCCGAAGGCGGCCTTGGCGAGGGCGCTGGTCTCCCACAGTTCGGCGGCCTCGCGCAGGGTGGTGGGGACGCGTTCGTGGTCGGCGGTGTAGGCGTTGCCGGTGCAGGGTTCGGGCAGTTCCAGCCGCTGTTCGATGCCGTGCAGTCCGGCGGCGACCATGCCCGCCACGGCGAGGTGGGGGTTGACGTCTCCGCCGGGGAGGCGGTTCTCGAAGCGCAGGGACGGGCCGTGGCCGACCACCCGCAGCGCGCAGGTGCGGTTGTCGCGCCCCCAGGCCACGGCGGTGGGGGCGAAGGAGCCCCGCTGGAACCGCTTGTAGGAGTTGATGTGCGGGGCGAAGAGGAGGGAGAACTCGCGCAGGGCGACCAGTTGGCCCGCCAGGAAGTGGCGCATGACGTCCGACATGGCCTCGGGGTCCTCGGCGGAGGCGGGCATCACGCTGCGCCCGTCGGCGTCGGCGAGGGAGAGGTGGATGTGGCAGGAATTGCCCTCGCGCTCGTTGTACTTGGCCATGAAGGTGATCGACACGCCCTCCTGGGCGGCGATCTCCTTGGCCCCGGTCTTGTAGACGGCGTGCTGGTCGCAGGTGACCAGGGCCTCGTCGTAGCGGAAGGCGATCTCGTGCTGGCCGGGGTTGCACTCGCCCTTGGCGGACTCGACGACGAGTCCGGCCCCGGCCATCTCGTTGCGGATGCGGCGCAGCAGGGGTTCGATGCGGCCGGTGCCGAGCACCGAGTAGTCGACGTTGTACCGGTTGGCCGGGGTGAGCCCCCGGTAGCCCGCGTCCCAGGCCTGTTCGTAGGTGTCGCGGAAGACGATGAACTCCAGCTCGGTGCCGACCCGGGCGGTGTGGCCGAGCGCGGCGAGGCGGTCGAGCTGGCGGCGCAGGATCTGCCGGGGGGCGGCGACGACCGGGCTGCCGTCGGCCCAGGCCAGGTCGGCGACGGCCAGGGCGGTGCCCGCGTTCCAGGGCAGGCGGCGCAGGGTGTCCAGGTCGGGGAACATGGCGAAGTCGCCGTATCCGGTCTCCCAGGAGGACATGGCGTAGCCGTCGACGGTGTTCATGTCGGCGTCGACGGCGAGCAGGTAGTTGCAGCCCTCGGTGCCGTGCCGGAGCACCTCGTCGAGGAAGAAGCGGGCGGCGAACCGCTTGCCCTGGAGCCGCCCCTGCATGTCGGGAAAGGCCAGGACGACGGTGTCGATCTCACCGCTCGCGACGAGGGCGCGCAGCTCCTCGACGTCGAGGGGTGGGGTGCGGTCTGCCACGGGGGAGCTCCTTCGGCTGCTTCGGCGGGCCGGGAGCCAATAAGGTATGGCCCGGAACCATTGCTTGGGTAGGGGGCGCGACGGCATGCGGGAGGAGTCGGCCGGAACGGTCGGTGACCGCCTGGCGCCGGTGCTGCGGCCGGTGCGCGCGGGCAACGGCTTCGAGGAGGCGCTGGAGCAGATCCTGCAGGTGGTGCGCCTGGGCCTGGTGGCGGGCGGGGAACGGCTGCCGGCGGAGCGGGAGCTGGCGGAGCGGCTGGGCATCAGCCGGGTGACGTTGCGCGAGGTGCTGAAGGTGCTCCAGGACCAGGGCCTGGTGGAGTCCCGGCGGGGCCGCTACGGCGGCACGTTCGTGCTGCCCCGGCCGACCGACACCGGCGCGGGGGAACTGCGGCGGCGGATCGCCGGGGTGGACATCGAGGACGTGCTGCGCTTCCGCGAGGTGCTGGAGGTGGGGGCGGCGGGACTGTGCGCGGCGCACGGGCTGACCGGGGAGCGGGCGGCGCGGCTGCGCGAGGCCCTGGCCGGCACGCGGGAGGCGCCGCTGTCCGCGTACCGGCGCCTGGACACGCTGTTCCACCTGACGCTGGCGGACCTGTCCGGTTCGCCGACGCTGACGGCGCAGTACGCGGCCGTGCGGGCCACGGTGAACGACCTGCTGGACTGCATCCCGCTGCTGGTGCGCAACCTGGAGCACTCGCAGGCGCAGCACATCGCGCTGGTCGAGGCGGTGCTGGCGGGGGACGCAGACGGGGCGCGCGAAGTGATGCGCGAGCACTGCGCGGGGACGGCCGCGCTGCTGCGGGGCTTCCTGGCGTGAGGGGGCCTGCGGGACCCGTGCGGGGGCCTGTGTGCTGAGGGGACACGAGGGGCGCGGCGCCCCGCGACACGGTGCTCACCTCGGCTGACGCAGGGGGCCGGCTTGCGCTCCCGGCGTCCGCGCCTCGACGGCACGGACCCACAAAGGTCTGGATCCGCTCCATTGCCTACGCCGTGCCACAGCGTCTGCCCCGCGCCACGGCGTCTGCCCCGTGCCACGGCGTCTGCCCCACCCCGTATCGTCTGCCCCGCCCCGCTCCATGGCCCGGCCCTGTGCTTCCGTCACCGCACCCGGGTGTCCTCCGGGAGACCGGAGGAGGAGGAGTTCGCGGCACCGGCGGCGGCAGAGGCAGAGTGGTACCGGACGGACGGACACCGAGCGGCCCGGCCCGGGCCGGGCCGGCACCGGGACGGAAGGACGCAGCATGGCGGAGGCGCCGCTGATCGGCATCAGCACGTACGCGGAGCCGGGGGTGCGCTGGGGCGCGTGGCAGCTCGACGCCGCCCTGCTGCCGGCCGGGTACCCGCTGGTGGTCCAGCGGGCGGGCGGGCTCGTGGCGATGCTCCCGCCGGACGCGCCCGAGCGGGCGGCGGCGGCCGTCTCCCGCGTCGACGGGCTGGTGATCGCGGGCGGCCCGGACGTCGAGCCGGTCCACTACGGGGCCGAGCCGGACCCGCGCACCGGGCCGCCCGCCCGGGCCCGGGACGCCTGGGAACTCGCGCTGATCCGGGCCGCCCTGGACCGGCGGACCCCGCTGCTGGGCATCTGCCGGGGCATGCAGCTGCTGAACGTCGCCCTCGGCGGCACCCTGGTCCAGCACGTCGACGGACACGCGGGCGCACCGGGCGCCTTCGGCCGCCACCCGGTGACCCCCGTGCCGGGCACCCGCTACGCCGGGCTGGTGCCGGAACCGAGCTCCGTCCCGTCCTTCCACCACCAGGCGGTGGACCGCCTCGGCCGGGGCCTGGTCCCGTCGGCCCACGCGGCGGACGGCACCGTGGAGGCGGTCGAACTGCCCGGCCCCGCGTGGGTCCTGGGCGTGCAGTGGCATCCGGAGATGGGTGAGGACCTGCGGGTGCTGCGCGGGCTGACGCGGGCGGCCGCGGAGGGCGTCCCGACGTGAACCCCGCGCGGGCCCGCCGCTCGGGGACGGGGATACGGCCGCCCCGCCCCGGCGGTCGGTGAGCGGACGTCACAGCCGGGGATGCGGGTGCCCCGCCTCGGCCGTCGGGTGAGCGAACGACGACCGGAGATGTGGACGCCCCGCCTCGGCGGTCGGTGAGCGAACGTCACGACCGGAGATGCGAGCCCCCCGCCCCGGCCATCGGTGAGCGAACGTCACGACCGGAGATGCGAGCCCCCCGCCCCGGCCATCGGTGAGCGAACGTCACGGGGCCACGGGATCCGGCCGGGCCGCCGCGACTGCCGCCCCGCTCACGCCCTCGTCAGGGCGAGCAGGTCCCGGGCCGGACCGGTGGGGCGGTGGCCCGTGGGCCAGACGGCGCGGAGGTCCCGGGCCAGGGCCATGCCGTTCACCGGCACCCGGATCAGCCGGCGCAGGGCCAGCTCGTCCCCCACGGCCAGTTCGCTGAGCACCGCAGGGCCGGCGCCGCTCACCGCGGCGGCCTTCACCGCGGTCGTCGAGGACAGTTCGATCAGCGGGCGGGCCAGGCCGCCCAGGGCGGCCTCCAGGACCTGCCGGGTCCCCGAGCCCTCCTCGCGGAGGATGAGCGGGGTCGTCGCCAGTTCCGCCGCGGCCAGCGGGGCGCGGCGGCGGGCCCATGGATGGGACGGGGCGCTCACCACGATCAGCCGGTCGTGGGCGACGACCGCCGACTCCAGCCCCGACGGCACCGTGAGTCCCTCCACGAAGCCCACGTCCGCGTCCCCCGAGAGCAGCCGTTCGGCGACCGCCGCCGAGTTGCCCGCGAGCAGGGACACCGCCGTGTCCGGCCGTTCCGCGCGCAGCGCCAGCAGCCAGCCCGGCAGCAGGTACTCGGCGATGGTCATGCTGGCCGCGACGCGCAGGCGGGAATCGCGCCGGTCGCGCAGCGCCTGCGCCCCCGCGTCGAAGGCCTCGGCGGCCTCCACGATGGGTCGCGCCCAGTCGGTGACCAGGGCACCGGCGTCCGTGAGGCGGGACCCGCGCGGTGAGCGGTCCACCAGGGCCACGCCGAGCTGCCGTTCCATCGAGCGGATCCGGCTGCTGGCCGCGGGCTGGGTGATGCCCAGTTCGCGGGCCGCCCCGCCGAGGCTGCCCAGCCGGGCCACGGCCAGCAGGAGCTGCAACGCCCCCAGGTCGGGCACCCGGTGGGCCAGCGCGCCCGGCGCGTGTGCGGCGGGACCGGTGGGGTGGGCGTCGTCCGTCGGGCTCATAAGCCCAGCTTATGCCGCCGCCGGTGGACGGCTCCGGCGGCGGGGCGGGCGGCGCACGGCAGGCACCGGCCCCCGGCCCGTGCCGCCGGTCAGCCCGGCGCCGCCGCCCGCAGTGCGGCGGTGAGGACGGCGGGTGCCTCGGCGAGGGAGGGCCCGTACCAGGTGAGGTGCCGGCCGCTGACCGGCGCGCAGGGCAGGCCCGGGAAGGCGTCGGGCCCGTCCTCGGCGGAGAAGCGGTACGGCTCGTCGGGCAGCACCACGACGTCCGGGGCCGCCGCGCGCAGCTCGTCCAGCGGGACGCGCGGATAGCGCTCCGGGTGGGCGGCGTGGACGTGGTCGTAGCCGAGGCGGGAGAGCAGGTCGCCCGCGAAGGTGTCACGGCCGAGGACCATCCAGGGCCGCCGCCAGATCGGGACCACCGCCGTGCGGCGGCGCTCGGGCGCGGGGACGGCGTTCCAGGCCGCCTCGGCCTCGTCCAGCCAGCGCGGGCGCGTGGTCAGTCCGCAGGCCGTGAGCACCCGGTCCAGTTCCGCGACGGCCTGCGGCAGCGTCCGTACCTCGGTGACCAGGACCTCGAGGCCCGCGGCACGCAGGGCGGACAGGTCCGGCTCGCGGTTCTCCTCCTCGTTGGCGACGATCAGGTCGGGCGCGAGGGCGACGATGCGCTCCACCGCGGGGTTCTTGGTGCCGCCGATCCGTTCCACGTCCAGCGGCGCCGGATGGGTGCACCAGTCGGTGGCCCCCACCAGGGCGCCGGGGAGGGAGTGTGCCACCGCTTCGGTGAGGGACGGGACGAGGGAGACGATCCGGGGGGTGCTCATGGGCGCTGCTGCCTGTCGTGGAGGGCCTCGATGTGCTCGGCGACGGCGACGACGACGAGCCGGGTCTCCGCGACGGTGGCCCGCCAGCGGTGCCGGACGCCCCCCGTCAGGTACAGGGTGTCGCCGCGGCCGAGGCGGTAGGCGCGGCCCTCCGCCTCGATCTCCACGGCGCCGTCCGCCACGTACATCAACTGGTCGTTGCGGAACTGCAGTTCACGTCCGGCGTCGTGGTCGCCGGTGAACTCGGAGGCGTGCATCTGGTGGTGGCCGCGCACCAGGGACCGGGTCCTCGGCACGAGGGGCGGGCCGGTGTCCTCGGCACGGACGACGTCGACGCTGCACGCGGGGTCGGCGGCGGCGAGGAGTTCCACCGCCGTGGTGCGCAGGGCGTCGGCGACCTTCTCCAGGGAACTCTGGCTGGGGCGCGCCCGCTCGTTCTCGATCTGGCTGAGGAACGGCACGGACAGGCCGCTGCGCTCCGCCACGACGGCGAGCGTCAGGTCCAGGGCGCGGCGTCGGCGGCGCACGGCGGCGCCCACCCGCAGGGGCTGTTCCTTGTGGTCGCCCATCGCTCCGGCTCCCTCCTTCGCCGTCGTCCCGTGCCCGGTGCTCCGGCGGTTCCGGCGCACCCCGTCTGCCGAGGTGTCTGCACCCTACGCATGGTCGGCAGAACGATCCACGCGCCTGCCACGTCACCGTCACGTGCGGCCGGGCCCGGCCCGACGGATCGCGCCGGCGGATCGGCGGGCCGCCGGCGTTCCCCGCGCGGGTGCGACGGGGTGTTCCCGCCATTCTTCCCTGTCCGCGGCGGAAGGTCACGGGGAGGTCCGGGGAGGGCCTCGCGGTCCGTGGTCGTCCGGAATCGTTCCGTGCGGCCGCGCCGGTGGTCCGGCTGTGCGGCGGTCCGGGCAGCCTGGTCCCCGCAGGACCCCGCGGGAGGGGCGGGGCAGCGCGTGCGGGGGCCGGGGAACGCGTCGGGGGCGGGCCCCGCCGCGCCCCGGGGGGGCACGGTGCGGGCCCGCCCCCCGGGGGGAGCGGTCGGTGCGGAGGTCAGCCGGGGGTCATCCGGCCCACGATGTCCGGGTGGTCCTCGAGCCAGGCGGCGACGGCCGCCTCCTCGTTGCCCTGGCCCCGGTCCTTGATCTCCTTCTCCAGGGTGCCGAGCTCGTCCTCACTCATCGTGAAGCCCTTGATCCACTTCGTGAGCTGGGGGTACTGCTCGGGGAACTTCTTGCTCGCGATGGTGTGGATGGTGTTGCTCGGGCCCCAGGCCTGCTTCGGGTCCTTCAGCTTGGTCAGCTCGTACTCGCTGTAGGACCAGTGCGGCGACCAGAGGGTGACGGCGACGGGCTTCTTCTTGGCGTAGGCCCGCTTGAGCTCGGCCAGCATCGCGGGCGAGGAGCCGTCGACGACCTTGTACTCCTTGTCGAGGCCGTAGGCGGGCAGGACCTTGTTCTTGAGGATGTCCATCTGCCCGGTGCCCGGCTCGATGCCGATGATCCGCCCGCCGAACAGGTCGGACTTGCCCTTGAGGTCGGCGAGCGACTTCACGTCCTTGACGTAGGACGGGACGGAGAGTTCCAGGGAGACCGGTTCGTACCACGTCCCGAGGTCGGTGAGCTTGTCCTTGTTCGGCTCGTAGAAGTTCTTCTGCGAGTGCGGCAGCCAGGCGTCGAAGTTGAGGTCGAGGTCCCCGGAGGCGAGGCCGGTGTAGACCGGGCCGACGTCCATCTGCTGGAGGTTCAGCTTGTAGCCGCGCCGTTCGAGGACGTTCTTCCACAGGTAGGTGATGGCGACGTCCTCCTCCCAGGGGAACCACGCCACGTCCAGCGTCCGCTTCGCCTCGGCCGGGGTGTCGCCGGAGCCGGAGGAGACCGGGGCCAGCTTGTCGACGATGTCCGGGTTGGCCTTCAGCCAGGTCCGGACGGCCTCCTGCTGCTGCCCCTTGCCGGCCTTGTTGATCTCGGCCTCCAGGCCGGTGAGCTCCTCCTCCGACATGGAGAAGTCGCGCAGCCACTGCCCGACCACCGGGTGGTCGTCGGCGAAGCCCTTGCGGGCCACCGTGTGCACGCCGTCGCCCTTGCCCCAGCTGCCCTTGGGGTCCTCGAGCTTCTTCAGGTCGTAGTCGCTGTAGGCCCAGTGCGGGGACCAGAGGGTGACGAGGACGGGCTCCTTCTTGCTGTAGGCGCGCTTCAGCTCGGCCAGCATCGCCGGCGTGGAGCTGTCGACGACCTCGTACTCCTTGTCGAGGCCGTAGTCCTTGAGGACCTTGTCCTTGAGCAGGCCCATCATGCCGGCGCTGGACTCGATGCCGGTGACCTTGCCGCCGAAGGTGCCGGCCTCGCCCTTGAGGTCCTCCAGGGAGTCGATGCCGTCCATGTACGCGGGGACGGCCAGCTCCAGCGAGGTCTCCTCGTACCAGGTGCCGAGGTCCTCCATGCGGTCGCCGTACTTCTTCCAGTACGCCTCGTGCGTGGTGGGCAGCCAGGCGTCGGTCTGGAAGTCCATGGTGCCCTGGGCGAGCGAGGTGTACAGCGGACCCGCCTCGAACTGCTTGGCCTCGACCTCGAAGCCGCGCCGTTCGAGGATCTCCTTCCACAGGAACGTGGACGCGACGCCCTCGTCCCAGGGGATGTAGCCGATGCTGATCTTCTTGCCGGCGCCGACCTCCTTGGCGTCGGCGGCCGGGGCGGTGCCGCCGCTGCCCCCGAAGATGCTCATGCCGCCGGCCACCAGGGCCAGGACCACGACACCGACCACCGCGACCTGCGGACGCGGACGGTAGGACCAGATCCGCAGAGCGCCCTGGGCGGTGGCCCGGCTGCGGGCGGCGGCCCGGCGGCCGAGCGGGGAGACCTGGGTGCCCAGCGCGCTGGTCATGCGGTCCAGGTAGATCGCCAGGATCACGATGGCGAGGCCCGACTCGGCACCGAGGCCGATGTTGAGCTGGCCGATGGCCTCGATGACGGCACCGCCGAGGCCGCCGGTACCGACCATGCCCGCGATGGCGGCCATGGACAGGCCCAGCATGATGACCTGGTTGACACCCGCCATCACCGTGGGCAGGGCCAGCGGGAGCTGGACGCGCAGCAGGGTGTTGCGGGGCGAGGTGCCGAAGGCCTCGGCGGCCTCGACGAGTTCCTTGTCGACCTGCCGGATGCCCAGCTCGGTCATGCGCACGCCGGGGGCGAGCGCGAAGATCAGGGTGGCGACGATGCCGGGTGCGGAGCCCGTTCCGAAGAACAGGATGGCCGGGATGAGGTAGATCATCGCGGGCAGCGTCTGCATGAAGTCCAGGACCGGCCGCACCGCGGCGCTGACCCGGTCCGAGCGGGCCGCCCAGATGCCCACGGGCACCGCGACGACCAGCGCGATCACGGTGGCGACGACGACCAGGGCCAGCGTCACCATCGAGTCCTCCCACAACTCCATGGAGTCGAGGAAGGCGAAGCCGACGAAGGTGAGGAGGCCGGCGAAGGTGCCGCGCAGCCAGAACGCGATCACCGCGAAGATGCCGCAGAGGATCAGCGGGTGCGGGGCCTGGAGGACGGCGTTGACACCGTCGTAGGCGCCGGTGAAGACGGCCTTGAAGAAGTCGAACAGCCAGGTGACGTTGTCCAGCAGCCAGTCGACGGTCGAGTTGACCCAGTCGCCGAGCGGAATCCTAGGCACGGGCCATCACCTTGCCGCCCTTGTCGCGCGGGGTGTCGCAGACGCCCGGGTCGGCGGCCTCGTCCCCGAGGAAGCCGATCAGGCGCTGGCGGGGCACGACGCCCACCAGGTCCCGGTCGCCGTCGAGGACGGCCACCGCGTGGGGGACGCGGGCGCTGATCGCGCACAGCTCGTTGAACGGGGTCTGCGGGGTGGCGGTCTCGCAGCCGCAGTCGGCCTCGTCGCCGCGGGTGTCGCGCTCCATCACCGCGCCGGCGGTGAGCACGCGCGAGCGGTCGACGTCCTGGGTGAAGGAGGCCACGTAGTCGTTGGCCGGCCGGATCAGGATGTCCTGCGCGGTGCCGATCTGCACGATGCGCCCGTCCCGCATGACGGCGATGCGGTCGCCCAGGCGCATGGCCTCGTTGAGGTCGTGGGTGATGAAGACGATCGTCTTCTTCAGCTTCTTCTGCAGCTCGATCAGCTGGTCCTGCATGTCGCGGCGGATCAGCGGGTCGAGCGCGCTGAAGGACTCGTCCATCAGCAGCAGGTCGGCGTCGGTGGCCAGGGCGCGCGCCAGACCGACGCGCTGCTGCATGCCGCCGGACAGTTCGTCGGGCCAGGACTTCTCCCAGCCGGCCAGGCCACACAGGGCGAGCGCCTCGTCGGCGCGGCGTTCGCGCTCGGCGCGGGGCACGCCCTGCACTTCCAGGCCGTACGCGGCGTTCTCACGGACGCTGCGGTGCGGGAAGAGCGCGAAGTGCTGGAAGACCATGCTGATCTTCCGGGCGCGGACCTGGCGCAGCTCCCGGTCGGACAGGGCCGTGAGGTCCTGTCCGTCGAAGCGCACGTGGCCGGCGGTCGGCTCCAGCAGTCCGTTGAGCATGCGCAGCAGGGTGGACTTCCCGGAGCCGGACAGGCCCATCACGACGAAGATCTCGCCCGGCTCGACGGTGAAGGAGGCGTCGACCACGGCGGCCGTGACGCCCTCGGAGCGCAGTTCCTCCCGGTCGGCCTTGTTCTGGCGCAGCCTCTCGACCGCCTGGTCAGGTCGTCTGCCGAACACCTTGTACAGGTGCTCGGCCTCTAGCCTGGATGACACGCGTACCTCTAGCTCTCGACGGCATGGAAGGGAGCGACACGCGGAACGGAATCAACCCTGCGAAACAGTTGAATCCGGTACCGGCATCGCTCCGGGCCCGCGCCTCCCCGGATTCACCGGGGCGAAACGCATTCGTGGCGCGCTTCACAGGGTCCGCGCTCGGCGCAACGCGTTGCGTGGTGCGCGACCGCTCCGTCCGCGTCGCCGCCGGGGCACTGTCGGCGGGGTGCGGCATGATGCCGTCCGTGACCGGACGACTGATGCTCCTCGACACCGCCTCCCTGTACTTCCGCGCCTACTTCGGCGTCCCGGAGTCCGTCCGCGCCCCGGACGGCACCCCGGTGAACGCCGTGCGGGGCCTGCTGGACTTCATCGACCGCCTCGTGAAGGACCACCGGCCCGACCACCTGGTGGCCTGCATGGACGCGGACTGGCGCCCGCAGTGGCGGGTGGACCTGATCCCCTCCTACAAGGCGCACCGGGTGGCCGAGGAGCGGGAGACGGGCCCGGACGAGGAGGAGGTGCCGGACACCCTCTCCCCGCAGGTCCCGGTGATCGAGGAGGTCCTGGACGCGGTGGGCATCGCCCGCGTCGGCGTCGCCGGGTACGAGGCGGACGACGTCATCGGCACGTTCACCGCCCGGGCCCGGGGGCCGGTGGACATCGTCACCGGCGACCGGGACCTCTACCAGCTGGTGGACGACGCGCGCGGGGTGCGGGTGCTGTACCCGGTCAAGGGGGTCGGCACCCTGCAGATCACCGACGAGGCCGCGCTGCGGGAGAAGTATGGCGTGGACGGCCGGGGGTACGCGGATCTGGCGCTGCTGCGCGGCGACCCGAGCGACGGCCTCCCGGGCGTGCCCGGCATCGGGGAGAAGACGGCCGCCAAGCTGCTCACGGAGTTCGGCGACCTGGCCGGGATCCTCGCGGCCGTGGACGACCGGAAGGCGAAGCTCACGCCGTCGCAGCGCAAGCGCCTGGACGAGGCGCGGCCGTACCTGGCGGTCGCGCCGAAGGTCGTCCGGGTCGCGGACGACGTGCCGCTCCCGGACGTCGGCACCGAGGTGCCGCGCACCCCGCGCGACCCCGACGGGCTCCGGGCGCTGGCGGACCGCTGGGGACTGGGCGGATCGCTGGAGCGGCTGCTGACGACGCTCTCGCGCTGACGCCTTCCTGGGGCTCCCGCGACGCGACGGGCGGCAACCGGGTGGCGTCCGGGCCGGACGGCTCGCCGTGCGGCCCGGATTCCCGGGCCCTCCGCCGGTGAAAAGTGTTAACTTAGGTATACCTAACCAGCGGCAGGGAGGCCCCATGGCAGAGCGACCGGTCCGTCGGCAGCGCAGGACGCACACCGCGCAGGTCGTCCGCACCGAGCGTCTGACCCCGGGCATGCAGCGCGTGGTCCTGGGTGGTGACGGCCTGGCCGACTTCGCCGCCGACACCTGCACCGACCACTACGTGAAGGTGCTGTTCCCCGCCGAGGGCGTGACCTACCCGGAGCCCTTCGACGTGGAGCGGATCCGGGCGGAGTTCCCCCGCGAGCAGTGGCCCGTGACCCGGACGTACACCGTGCGGTACTGGGACGCCGTCCAGCGCGAGCTGACCCTGGACTTCGTGGTCCACGGCGACCAGGGGCTGGCCGGCCCGTGGGCGCTGCGCGCCC
Organism: Streptomyces sp. NPDC029526; assembly: GCF_040637405.1. Classification (NCBI taxonomy): domain Bacteria; kingdom Bacillati; phylum Actinomycetota; class Actinomycetes; order Kitasatosporales; family Streptomycetaceae; genus Streptomyces; species Streptomyces sp. NPDC029526. The sequence goes on along the minus strand of NZ_JBEZWE010000003.1, from coordinate 192,226 downwards.
GGCCGGGCGAGACGGTGCACTTCGTCGGGCCGGGCGGCGCCTACGCCCCTGACCCGACGGCCGACTGGCACCTGCTGGCCGGCGACGAGAGCGCGCTGCCGGCCATCGCGCGGGCCCTGGAGGCCCTGCCGGCCGGGGCGCGGGCGCACGCGTTCGTGGAGGTCGCCGGCCCGCAGGAGGAGCAGAAGATCGACTCCGATGTCGAGGTGGTCTGGCTGCACCGGGGGGACCGTCCCGTCGGCGAGGCCCTGGTGGAGGCCGTGCGCGGGCTGGAGTTCCCAGAGGGCCGGGTGCACGCGTTCGTGCACGGCGAGGCGCACTTCGTGAAGGAACTGCGGCACCTGCTGCGGGTGGAGCGTGCCATCGCCCGCGAGGACCTGTCGATCTCCGGGTACTGGCGCCGCGGCCACAACGAGGACGGCTGGCAGGCGTCGAAGCCGGAGTGGAACGCGCGGATCGAGGCGGAGCAGGAGCCGGCACCGGCGTCCGCCTGACCGCCGGGCCGGCCGAAGGCGCCGGCCCCCGGTCGAGCCTGGTCGGGTGAAGTCCCGCCGCGCCCTCCGGTCCGGGCGGCGTGGCGGAACCCCGGAGCGCGGCCGTCGGCCCAGGATCCGGGCGCGTGGCACACACCTTCGACGAGCTCGTGGCCAAGCAGCGCGCGGCGGACGAGGCCCACGTGCGCGTGCGGCACCTGCAGGAGTCCTTCGGCCCGCCGACCCGGTCCCCGTGGAGCGGCGAGCAGACCAACGCCTGGGAGACCGCCTGGAGGGCCTGGCGCGACCTGGCCCGCGACGCGCAGCTGGCGGTGAGCGAGTTCGCCCGCACCGAGGGCACCCCGCGCAACGAGGTCGAGGCCCGGGTGAAGCGGGCCGCCCGCCACGACGACGGGGACGGCACCGGGGCCTGATCCGCCCGCCACGAGGACGGGGACGGCACCCGGGCCTGATCCGCCCGCCAGGAGGACGGGGCGGCGCCCCTGCCCCCGGCCTGATCCGCCCCCGTCATGTCGCCGCGAGCAGCGCCCTGGCCTGATCCCCCACCACGACGACCCGGTGGCCCACGCGGCCCGTCGGCCTCCCCGACGACGAGGTGGCCCACGCGGTATGACCGGCCTCCCCAGACGGGTCTCCCGGTGGCGTCCCCGGGCCCCGCGCGCGGGCGGCCGACGGCACGTGCCGGGCCGGTCCTCGTACGCTTGCCGCCGTGAGACGCAGACGCCGGACCCCGCCCCCTCCCCTGCCGCAGCGCGACGGCGTGGACCCCGTACGGGTCCGGCTGCCCGCCGGCGGATCGTGGGCCACGGTGCGCGACCACCTGGCCGAGCGGCTGGCGGCCGGCCCCGAGGCCGTCGACGCCCTGTTCGCCGCTGAACGGATCGTCGGCGCGGACGGGCGGCCGGTCCCCCCGGACACCCCGTACGCGGCCGGGACGCACCTGTGGTTCCACCGGGACCTGCCCGCCGAGGTCCCGGTGCCGTTCGCGGTGGAGGTCGTGCACCGCGACGAGAACATCGTCGTCGCCGACAAGCCGCACTTCCTGGCCACCACCCCGCGCGGCAGCCACGTCGCCGAGACGGCGCTGGCCCGCCTCCGCCGCGACCTCGGCATCCCGGAACTCGGCGCCGCGCACCGGCTCGACCGGCTCACCGCGGGCCTGGTGCTGTTCACCGTGCGGCCGGAGGTGCGCGGCGCCTACCAGACCCTGTTCCGCGACCGGCTGGTGCACAAGGAGTACGAGGCCGTCGCCCCGCACGACCCCGGGCTGGCGCTCCCCCGGACCGTGCGCAGCCGGATCCTGAAGGAGCGCGGTGTCCTCGCCGCCCGGGAGGTCGAGGGCGAGCCGAACGCGGAGACCCGCGTCGAGCTCATCGGCCACCGGGCGGACGGCCTCGGCCGGTACCGGCTGGTGCCCCGCACCGGGCAGACCCATCAGCTGCGGGTCCACATGAGCGCCCTCGGCGTCCCCCTGCTCGGCGACCCGCTGTATCCGGAGGTGACCGCGCCCGTCCCGGCCGGCGACTTCCGGCGACCGCTGCAACTGCTGGCGCGGGCACTGGAGTTCACCGATCCGGTGACGGGTGTGGAACACCGCTTCCGCAGTGGCCGGACGCTCGCGGCCTGGGACTCACCCGAGGAGTGGGCCGCCGGTCAGTAGCCCCGCCACCAGTTCAGGAAGCGCTGCCAGGCGCCCTGCGGGCGGGCCGGGTCCCCGCCCGGCCGCGGCGGCTCGGGAGGCGGCGGCGCCGGGGTGCCGGCGAGCGGCTCGGCCGGGGTGGACGATGCCGGGGGCACGACGGCCGGTTCCGGTTCGGGGGCGCCGATGTGCCAGGCGGACGGGCGGCGCTGCGGCTCCTGGTCGTGGTTCGGCCGCTGGTTGACGTCCTGCGGCGCGCGCGGCAGGAACCGCACCGGCAGCGCCACCAGGTGCCGCGACGCGATGGACTCGGTGTACTCCAACTCGTCGACGCTCATGTCGAGTTCGACGTCCGGCAGCCGCATCAGCAGCGCGTCGACGCCGATCTCGGCGATGGCGCGGCCGATGTCCTGGCCCGGGCACTCGTGCGGCCCGCCGCCGAACGCCACGTGGGAGCGGTTGCCCTGCATGCCTGCCGTCGGGTCGGGGCGCACCCTGGGGTCCACGTTGGCCGGGGCGGGGGCGAACAGCAGGCCGTCGCCGCGCCGGATGCGCTGGCCGCCCAGCTCGGTCTCCTGCTTGGCGAAGTAGGCGAAGACGGTACTGAACGGCGGTTCGTCCCAGAGCAGTTGCTCCACCGCCTCGGGCACGGTCATCTGTCCGCCGTTGAGCTGGGCGCGGAAGCGCGGGTCCGTCAGCACGGTGAGCAGCACGTTGGCGAGGAGGTTGGCGGTGGTCTCGTAGGCCGCGATGAGCACCACCCGCAGGTGCTCCCTGACCTCGTCGTCGGTGAGCCCGGCCGGGTGGGTGACGAGGTGGCTGGCGAAGTCGTCCTGCGGGTCGGCCCGGCGGCGGGCGGTCAGCCGCGCCAGGGCGTCCATGATGTAGGCGTTGCTGGCGATCGCCGTCTCGGTGCCCTTGAGCATGTCGCGGGCGGCCTCGACGATGCGGTCGTTGTACTCGTCGGGCATGCCGAGGATCTGGCACATGACGGCCATCGGCAGGTGCTCGGCGTACTGGCCGACGAGTTCGGCCTCGCCCTCCTCGCAGAAGCCGTTGACCAGGCGCTGGGTGTAGCGGTTGATCTGGCGGCGCAGCGTGCGGAAGTCGATGGTCGCCATGGCGCTGTCGAGCGCGCCGCGCAGCCGCTTGTGCTCGTCGCCCTCGGCGTGCGAGCACATCGGCTGCCAGGCGATGTGCGGCATGAGCGGGTGGTCGGGCTTGACCAGCCCTTCGCGCAGCGGCGACCAGATGCGGCTGTCCCGGCTGAACTGGGCCGGGGTGCGCACCATGTGCAGGCTCTCGGCGTGGCCGAGGACCACCCACACCGGCACGTCGTCGTGGAGCAGGGCGGGGGCCACCGGGCCGTGCTCGGCCCGCAGCTCCTCGTAGAGCTTTCTCAGGTCGTCCGACTCGTGCAGCCGGCGCAGCCCCCCGGGGCCGAGGCCGTGTGCCGGGCAGCCGGGGGGCGGGCCGGTCCGGGAGGTGTCCGGGGTGGTCGGGGCGTGGGATTCAGGCGTCACTGTGGTCGCTCCGCAAACTGGGGAAACGCGAGGGGTCGGGGGTGGCGGGCCGGGGTCAGGTGAGCGAGCCGGTCATGGCGAGCGAGTGCAGGAACCGCATGAGGGTCATCAGCACGTCGCGGCTGGAGGCCCGCCGCCGCACGTCGCACTCCATGATCGGGACGTCCTCGGAGAGGTCGAGCGCGGTGCGCAGGTCCGCCAGCGGGTAACGGGGCGCGTCGGGGAAGGAGTTGACGGCGACGACGAAGGGGACCCCGCGTTCCTCCAGCCGCCCCATCACGTCGAAGCTCACTTCGAGCCGGCGGGTGTCGACGAGTACGACCGCGCCGAGCGCCCCCTCGAACAGTCCGTTCCACAGGAACCAGAAGCGCTCCTGTCCCGGGGTGCCGAACAGGTAGAGCACCAGCTGGTCGGTGATCTTGATGCGGCCGAAGTCCATGGCCACGGTGGTGGCCGTCTTGCTCGCCGAGCCGAAGTTGTCGTCGACCCCGATCCCGGCCTGGGTCATGGTCTCCTCGGTGGTCAGCGGGCGGATCTCGCTGACCGAACCGACCATGGTCGTCTTGCCGACCCCGAATCCCCCGACGATCACGATCTTGGCCGCGGCCTGGGCCGTGAGCGGCAACTGGTCCTCGGTGCGAGGGCCGGGGACGGTGTCAGAGCCGTTGAAGTCCATGCATCACCGCTTCGAGAAGGGAACGGTCCGGGAGCGCCTGACGCACGATCGGGGCGCGCGCGTGGACCAGTTCCGCCGTCAGCATCTCGGTGAGCAGCACCGTCACGACGCTGAACGGCAGGCTGAGGTAGGCCGACAGTTCGGCCACGGACAGGGGTGCGGAGCAGAGCCGGAGCACGGCCGCCTGCTCGGGGGTGGCCGACGGCGGGGGGTCCTCGGCGCGCGCCACGATGAGGGTGACGAGGTCGAGGTCCGCCCGGCCGCCGTCCGCGCCGGCGACCACGTACAGCCGTTCCGGGTTGCCGCCCTCGCCGTCCTTGCCGGTGGCCGGGGGGCGGGGAGGGGCGTTCTCCTGGGGGCTGCGCCTCTGGCGTTGCGGAGGAGTCATACGGCCTGCCCGTTCCGTCGGGGCGGGCTCGTGAGGTGGGCGCCGATGCGGACGACGAGGTCGCGCATCATGCCGCCCATCCGGCCCGGTTCGCACGTCATGTCGGACAGGACCGCGAGGTAGGCGTTGGCGCCGGCGGCCATCAGGTAGAAGTAGCCGCCGTTGATCTCGATGACCACCATCTTCATCTCGCCGTCGCTGCGCGGCAGTTCCTGGGCGACCGCGCCGGCCAGGCTCTGCACGCCCGCGCAGGCGGCGGCCACCCGGTCGGCGGCGTCCGGCTCGCCGCCGTAGCGGGCGATGCGCAGACCGTCGGCCGACAGGACGACGATCATCTCCACGCCGGGTACACCGTCGGCGAGCTCCTTGAGCATCCAGTCGAAGTTGGCTCGCTGCTGGATCACTTGAGGTTCCCCTCGTCGTCGGCCTCGGTTCGGGCCGGGTCGTTGATGAGATGCAGGTAGGCGGTCGGGTTGCGGGTGAAGTCGGTGGGGTGGACACCCGGTTCGAGGTCCTTCTTCAGGCCGTCCCAGAACGCGTCGACCCACAGGCCGGGTTCGCGGTCGTCCTTCGGCTCCGGCTCGGGCGCGGGCGGGGGGGTCCAGGGGGTGGTCTCGCCGCGCGCTGCGGCCTCCCGCTCGGCGCGCTGCGCGGCTGCCTGCTCGGCGTACCGCTGGGTCAGGGAGGTCTTGACCCGGCTGCGGCGCTGCGGGAGGCCGCCGGCGGTCCACTCGGTGACCTCGGGGACCTCGTCCTCCATAGAGACCGTGGCCGGGATGCGCGGGCTGGTGGGCCGGCGCTTCTTGGGGGCCCGCTCGGGGCCGGGGAGCGCGTCGACCTGCATGGGGACGGCGGTCGCCCCGATGCCGTGGGCGAGGCCGACGCCGGGCTGGTCGGTGAGCATGTCGCTGGGGACGACGAGGACGGCGCGGACGCCTCCGTAGGCGGAGGCCCGCAGCGACACCTGCATGTTGTAGGCGGCGCAGAGCCGGCCGACGACGGCGATGCCCAGGCGCGGGCTCTCGCCGAGGTCCTGGAGGTCGACGCCGCGCTGGGCGCGGTCCAGCATGCCCTCGATGCGGGCGCGGGCCTGCTCGTCGAGGCTGACCCCGGAGTCCTCGATCTCGATGGCGACACCGGTCTGCACCTCGACGGCGGTGACGTGCACCTTGGTCTGGGGCGGCGAGTAGCGGGTGGCGTTGTCGAGGAGTTCGGCGGCGGCGTGGATGACGGGCTCGACCGAGATGCCCTTGACGTTGACCTTGGCGATCGACTTCAGGTCGATGCGGCGGTACTCGAGGATGCGGGACATGGCGCCGCGCAGCACGCTGTAGAGCGCGACCGGCTGCGGCCACTGGCGTCCGGGCCGGCCCCCGCCGAGGACGGAGATGGAGTCGGCGAGGCGGCCGATCAGGGCGGTGCCGTGGTCGATGCGCAGCAGGTCGTCGAAGACCTCGGGGTTGCGGCCGTGGTCCTCCTCCATCTCCCGCAGTTCCTTGGCCTGCTGGTGGACGATGGCCTGCACGCGGCGGGCGATGCTGACGAAGGAGCGCGCGGAGGAGTCGCGCAGGGCTTCCTCGTCGTCGATGATCCGCAGCATGATGCGCAGCAGCTTGATCTGGTACTCGGGCAGGTCGCGCCAGGCCGGGTTCAGCTTGGGCAGGTCGCGGATCACCTCGTGGGGGGTGTTGCCGCGGTGCAGGTACTCCAGCGCTCCGGGGGTCACCTCCTGCGCGAAGTGCAGTGTCTCCGTGTCGTGGGCGGCGATGCGCGCCTCCAGATACGCACGGTGACGCTCGTACTCGGCCCGGGCGGTGCGCAGGGCGCGGCCGCGGCGGGTCGCCTCCGCCGCGGAGGCGATCACCAGCGCGGTGGCGACGGCGCCGCAGACGGCGACGGCGAACCGGGCCGGTTCCGTCACCAGGGCGACGGCGGCTCCGGTCGCCGCGGCCATCAGTATCGCCGGGATCAGCAGGACGCGCGCGTACGGCAACTCACGTCGTCCGGGCGGGGATTGGACACTCACCATGTGGGCCCTCTGGAAGGAATCGGCTGGTGGTCGGGGTGCACTGCGGGGAACGGACCGTGCGGTCACTGCGGGCATTCCGCACAAAGAGGAAGGGGCGCACGATGTCATCCCAACTGGGTGCGCTGCGGGCGAGCTTAGTCCGAGCGGATCATCGCCGAGTCATATTCAGCATCTGCCGGAAATGACCCCCGGTGCAGCGGTACGCTCGGATCCATTTACACACCGCGCATCGACTCGAACGCTCACCGTAACGGCGTACGGGCGTGCGAATCTCACTCACCGTCACGAGTGAAGAACGGCCGGGACGAGGACCGGTGCCGTGTCCCGCCGGGGCCCGGACGGATCGGCGTCCGGCCGAGTCCTGCCCGCGGAAGCGGCGTCCGACGCCCGCCGAGGGGGCGCACCGGATGCAGAAGCCCGGCGCGCACGGGGCGCGCCGGGCTCCGGAGGGTGCCGAGAGGGCGGGGGCTCAGCCGACGGAGGAGTAGGCCACCACCCCGCGCAGCAGTCCGTCCACCGCCTTGCGGGCGTTCTTCGCGACCGTGGAGCCCTCGACGGCGGGGGCAGCGGCGGAGATCTGCCCGAGCACGTCGATGACCTGCTTGCACCAGCGCACGAAGTCGCCGGCCGGCATCTCCGCCTCGCGCAGCACCTCGTCGAGCCCCTTGCCGGAGGCCCACATGTACGCGGCCCAGGCGAAGCCGAGGTCCGGCTCGCGCTGGCCCACGCCCTCCGTCTGGGAGATCCGGAAGTCCTCCTCCAGGGCGTCCAGCCGGCCCCAGATCCGGACCATGTCGCCGAGGGCCGCCTTGGCCTTGCCGGACGGCAGCTTCGGCGCCATCGCGTCGTCGGCGGCCCGTGCCTCGAAGACCAGCGCGGAGACGCAGGCGGCGAGTTCGGCCGGGGCCAGCCCCTCCCAGACGCCTTCGCGCAGGCATTCGCTGGCCAGCAGGTCGAGTTCGCCGTAGAGCCGGGCGAGCCGCCTGCCGTGCTCGGTGACCTCGTCGCCGCGCAGGTAGTCCATCTCGGTCAGCAGCGCCACGATGCGGTCGAAGGTGCGGGCGATGGTGTTCGTCCGGCCCTCGATCCGCCGCTCCAGCTGCGAGGTGTCCCGCAGCAGCCGGTGGTAGCGCTCGGCCCAGCGGGCGTGGTCCTCCCGGTCGTCGCAGCCGTGGCAGGGATGCGCCCGGATCTCCTTGCGCAGCCGGGCGATCTCCCGGTCGTCGGCCGCCTGCGAGCGCCGCTTGCGGTGCCGTTCGGGCGCGATGTGCCCGGCCTTGCTACGCAGCGCCGAGGCGAGGTCCCGACGGGACTGCGGCGAACGCGGGTTGAACGACTTCGGGATCCGCATCCGCTCCAGCGCCTCGACGGGCACCGGGAAGTCGATCGACGCCAGCCGCTTGACCTGCCGCTCGGCGGTCAGCACCAGCGGGCGCGGGCCGTCGTGGTGGTCGAAGCCCCGGTGGCCGTTGGACCGGCCCGCGGGCAGCCCCGGGTCCAGCACCAGCGCCAGGCCCGCGTACTTGCCCGTCGGCACGTGGATGACGTCGCCCGGCTTCAGCTTCTCCAGCGCGACGGCGGCCTCCGCACGGCGCTGCACCGCGCCCTGCCGGGCCAGCTCCGTCTCGCGGTCCTTCAGCTCGCGGCGCAGCCGCGCGTACTCCTCGAAGTCACCGAGGTGGCACGTCATGGAGGCCTTGTAGCCTTCCAGGCCCTCCTCGTTGCGCTGCACCTGGCGGGAGATGCCGACGACCGACTTGTCCGCCTGGAACTGGGCGAACGAGGTCTCCAGCAGTTCCCGCGAGCGGTGCCGCCCGAACTGCTCGACCAGGTTGACCGCCATGTTGTACGACGGCTTGAAGCTGGAGCGCAGCGGATAGGTGCGGGTGCCGGCCAGCCCCGCCAGGTGCTCGGGGTTCATGCCGCGCTGCCACAGGACGACCGCGTGACCCTCGACGTCGATGCCGCGCCGGCCGGCCCGGCCGGTCAGCTGGGTGTACTCACCGGGGGTGATGTCGGCGTGCTGCTCACCGTTCCACTTGACCAGCTTCTCCAGCACCACCGAGCGGGCGGGCATGTTGATGCCGAGCGCGAGGGTCTCGGTGGCGAACACGGCCTTGACCAGCCCCCGGACGAACAGCTCCTCGACGACCTCCTTGAACGTCGGCAGCATGCCCGCGTGATGGGCCGCGATGCCGCGCTCCAGGCCCTCGAGCCACTCGTAGTACCCCAGGACGTGCAGGTCCTCGGCCGGGATGGAGGCGGTGCGTTCCTCGACCAGGGCGCGCACCCGGGCGCGCGCCTCGTCGTCGTTGAGCCGCAGCCCCGCGTACAGGCACTGCTGGACCGCGGACTCGCAGCCGGCCCGGCTGAAGATGAACGTGATGGCGGGCAGCAGGCCCTCGGCGTCGAGCCGTTCGATGACCTCCGGCCGGCTCGGCGTCCACACGCGCGACCGCTGTCTGCGCTCCCGCTCGCGGTCGGCCTCGCGCAGGTTCCCCCGCCCGCGGCGGCGGTCGCCCCACGGGGGACGGCTCGCCTCCAGCCGGGCCATGCGCGTCAGGTCGGGGTTGACGGCCTTCTTGCGGCCCTCGCCCTCCTCGAACAGGTCGTAGATCCGCCGCCCGGCGAGCACGTGCTGGAACAGCGGCACCGGCCGGTGCTCGGAGACGATCACCTCGGTGTCGCCGCGCACGGTGTCGAGCCAGTCGCCGAACTCCTCGGCGTTCGACACCGTCGCCGAGAGGGAGACCAGGGTCACCGACTCGGGGAGGTGGATGATCACTTCCTCCCACACGGCGCCGCGGAAGCGGTCGGAGAGGTAGTGCACCTCGTCCATGACCACGTACCCCAGGCCCAGGAGGGTCTGCGAGCCCGCGTACAGCATGTTCCGCAGCACCTCGGTGGTCATCACGACCACCGGGGCGTCGGAGTTGACGCTGTTGTCGCCGGTGAGCAGGCCCACCTTGTCACTGCCGTACCGCCGGCAGAGATCGGCGTACTTCTGGTTCGACAGTGCCTTGATCGGCGTCGTGTAGAAGCACTTCTTGCCCTGTTGCAGGGCGAGGTGGACGGCGAACTCGCCGACGATCGTCTTGCCCGAGCCGGTGGGCGCCGCCACCAGCACGCCCTTGCCCGCCTCGAGCGCCTGGCAGGCCTCGATCTGGAACGGGTCGAGGCCGAAGTCGTACATCTCGCGGAAGGAGGCGAGCGCGGTGGCCTGCTCGGCAGCGCGCCTGCGCGCTGCCGCGTACCGCTCGGCCGGTGAGAGGTCCTCTGTCATCGTGCTTTCGAGCCTACCGGGCCGCACCGACAACAGGACGATCATTATCCGGACCGCACGCGGCGCGAGCGGGGTCCCGGACCGGCTCGGGGAACCGGGCCCGGCTCAGGGGGTCAGGACACGCACGGCGGCGGGCACGCAGCGCACCGTCAGGGGCAGCGGCCCCACCGGTTCGCCGTCCGCGTAGCCGGTCACGCCGTCGGCCGCCAGCTCCACGCGCGTCGCCCGCAGGACGCTCACCACCGGATGGCCGAGGTGCGTCCCCCGGTACACCGTCGGGAACACCCGCAGCAGGGTGGTGCGCGTGCACGCGCCCACCACGGTGACGTCCAGCAGCCCGTCACCGAGGTCCGCACCGTGACAGACCCTCATGCCGCCGCCGTAGGAGGGCCCGTTGCCGACGGCCACCAGCGTCGCCTCGACCTCCCGCACCTCGCCGCCGTCGACGGTGATCCGGTACGGGATCGGGCGCAGCGCGGCCAGCTCGGCGAGCATCGCCAGGTCGTATCTGAACCGGCCCACGGGCAGCCGCATCCGGTTGCCGCGGTCGTTGACCCGGGAGTCGAAGCCCGAGGCCAGGACGTTGGCGAACCAGCGGTCGCCGGCCCGTCCGAGGTCGAGTGCGCGCGTCCGGCCGCGGGTGAGGGCGTCGGCGGCCGTGCGGCCCGCCGCCGCGGGGTCCCGCAGCGGGAGCCCGAGGGCACGGGCGAAGTCGTTACCGGTGCCGGCCGGGATCAGGCCGAGGGGGGTGCCGGTGCCCGCGACGGCCTGCAGCGCCAGGTGCACCATGCCGTCGCCGCCCACGGCGACCAGCGCGCCGGTGCCCTCCGCGACGGCGGCCCGCGCCCGCACGAGCGCGTCCGCGGCGTCATCGCCGACGAGCGTGCGCACCGTGTACCCGGCGTCCCGCAGCGCGGCCGCGGCCGGGAGCGCCGCCCGGGCGCCCCGGCCGCGGCCTGCGGTGGGGTTGACGAAGAGGGTGATCTCGCTGGTCACGGAGCGACCCTACGAGGTGGTCCCGGTGTCTCAGGTCACGTCGTCGTAACCGTTCACCCGGTCCTTGGAGGTCTGCTCCGGGAGGGCCGCCACGGGTTCCGCCGGATCGACGGCCTCGGGCGTCAGGTCCAGCTCGGACGCTTCGTCGTCGGCGGGTCCCAGGGCCTCGATGCGGCGCCTGCGCCGGTCGTTGAGCAGCGCCACGGCGACGGCGGTGAAGTACAGGAGCCAGATGGGACCGGCGAGCGCGATCATCGTCAGCGGGTCCGTGCTGGGGGTGGCGATGGCGGAGAAGACCGTGATGCCCATGATCATGCCCCGCCACCAGCCGAGCATCCGCTTGCCGGTCAGCACCCCGGTGAAGTTGAGCATGATCAGCAGCAGCGGCAGCTCGAAGGAGAGCCCGAAGACGATCACCATGCGCGTCACGAGGTTGAGCAGGTCGTCCAGCGGCAGCAGGTTGTCGACGTCGCTGGGCGTGAAGCCGATGAGCACCTCGGCGGTGGTGGGCAGCACCCGGTACGCGAAGTAGGCGCCGCCGAGGAACAGCGGGAAGCCGGTGGCGACGAACGCGTAGGCGTACTTCTTCTCGCTCCGGTGCAGGCCGGGGGCGACGAAGGCCCACAGCTGGTACAGCCAGACCGGCGCGGCGAACACGATGCCGGCCATCAGCGAGACCTTCAGCGCGAGCGTGAAGGGCGTGAGCAGGCCGTTGATCGTGATCATGGCGCAGGGGTGCGCCTTGTCCTGCGTGGTGCGCGCCAGTTCCTCGAAGGACCGGCCGCAGCCGACCGACCTGAGGACCGGGTTGGTGAAGAAGTTGATGATGTCGGTGTAGAAGAAGGCCGCGACGACCGTCACCAGGACGATGGCCAGCAGCGCCTTCGCGAGCCGGTTGCGGAGCTCACGCAGGTGCTCCGCGAGGGGCATCCGCCCTTCCGGATCCTTCTCCTGTTTGCGGGCAGACTTCAGCAACCCACGTTCCCCATCTCGTGCAGCGGGCCGGAGTCCACCGGCCCTGCGTCAGCGCTTGGTCGTGTCCGTGGGCTCCGCCACCGGGCGGGAGCTGGTCACGTCGCCGGGTGCGGCCTGGATGGTGCGCTGTGCGGCGGACTCCTCACCGGGAGCCGGCGGGTCGGCGGGGGTGGAGGACTTGTCCTCCTTCATCGCCTTCGCCTCGCTCTTGAGGATGCGGGCCGACTTGCCGAGCGACCGCGCCATGTCCGGCAGCTTCTTCGCGCCGAACAACAGGATGACGACGACGAGGATGAGAATGATCTCGGGAGCGCCGATCTTGCCACCGAACATAAGTCTTTACCTTCTCACCGAGGCTGCGGGGGTGCTGTCCGACCGGACACACATCCGGACGATGGTACGTGACAGCGATCGTAACGCTCAGGGGTGAACGCGAGGCAATCCCCGTGCGTACTCCCCTTCCGCGGCCGGGCCTCGTTCTCCGGCCGCGAGCAGCAGCGTACCTGCCGGTGCCACGGACCCGACAGGGTGAGGGCTCCCGGCCGGCCCCGGCGTGGACGCTCAGAGGGCTTCGGCGGACCGGGCCGCGCCGGCGGCCGACCGCTCCAGGTCCTCGGCCGCGCGGCTGATGCGGTGCGCGGAGTCCGTGACCTGGCGGCCGAGGCGTTCCGCCTCGACGAACACCCGGACGGCCAGCACGCCGAGCACGACGAGACCCACGAAACCCACGGCAACAGCGAACATCGGCCAGACCATGGGGTGAGCCTAGACCGTCGCGGCGGGCGGCGGGCTCCCGCCCCGCGCCCGCGCCGGGCGGGCCGGGGACCTACACGGTGGAGTGCAGCCGCAGGGTGCTGACGCCGCCGCCGGTGAGCAGTTCCACGATGCGCTCCCCGGCCGGCTTGCGGACCGCCGCCGCGCACTCGGGGCAGGTGAACGAGTAGAAGGTGGTGCGGCTGCTCGCGCCGACCACGAGACGCAGCGCGCTCGCGGCGAGTTCGAACCGCCCCCGGCAGTCCGGGCAGCCCGCCCGGAACACGACCGGGGCCACGCTTCTCATCCCGGCGAACGCGGACGCCACCGTCATCCCCCGCACACCAGACGTCGCCGACTCGCTCAAAGCACTCGCTCCTGCCTGTCGTCCTGTCCGTCCCGCGCCCCGTGCCGTGCGCGGGCCCCGCTCATCCGGCCGCCTCGACCCCGTCGTAGGCCGCCAGCGCCTCCCGGGCGGCCTGCCGGGCACTGTCCGCGAGGCCGCGCGGCTCGACGATGCGGCCGTCGCGCCCGAGCCGCAGGGCCAGGCGTCTCAGCGAGGCCGGGTCGGGGGTGCGCAGGGTGATGCGCAGCCCGCCGTCGGGGAGCTCCTCCGCGCTGTCGTGCGGGTAGTACTCGGCGACCCAGCGTCCGCCCGGTCCGACCTCGACGACGACCTCGGGGTCCTCGGCGGCGGGCTGCACCAGTCCTTCGGACAGGTCCCGCAGTTCGATCTCGGGGGGCGCCGACGGCTCGTCGAGGATCCTGATCTCGGCCACCCGGTCCAGCCGGAAGGTGCGGCGCGCCTCGGAGCGGCGGCACCACGCCTCGACGTAGGTGTGGCCGACGCTGACCAGGCGGATGGGGTCGATCTCGCGCTCGGTGATCTCGTCGCGCGCGGGTGAGTAGTACCGGATCCACAGCCGACGGCGTTCGGCGATGGCGCGGTCGACGTCGGCGAACACCCCGCCCTCGGACTCGAAGGTCACCGACAGCCGGGAGCTGGCCCCGGCGGCCTCGCCGGCGGCGGCCTCCACCTTGGCGGTGGCCCGCAGCAGTGCCTGGCGGTCGCTCTCGCGCAGGCCGGGCAGGGTGGCCACGGCGCGGGCGGCGACCAGCAGGGCGGTGGCCTCGTCGGCGGCGAGGCGCAGCGGGTCGGCGGTCTCGGCGCCGAGGGCGGCGGGGTTGTGCCACCAGATGTGCTCGCCGTCGGTGTCGATGTCGAGCAGGTCGCCGCCGCGGAAGCTGGTGCCGCACATGGGCAGCACGTCGAGGTCGGAGACCAGTTCGTCCTCGGTGATGCCGAAGGCGCGTGCCACGTCCTCGACCCGGGCGCCGGGGCGCTCGCGCAGATAGGTCACCAGCGAGAGCATGCGCCGGGTCTGGTCGATGGCGTTCACGGGCCTGACCGGTTTGCCTGCCACGTCTTGTCCGCTCCCCCTCAGCCCTTGGCGACGGCGCGCAGCCGGTCCACCACGTCGGCCCGCAGTTCCGCGGGCTCCAGGACCACCACGTCCGGTCCGAACTCCACCAGCCACGCGTCCAGGCCGTGCCCGTAGGGGATCTCCAGCTCGTCCCAGCCGTCGCCGAGTTCCCGCACGGCCGTGGCCCTGGCCCGCAGCGGGTATCCGGCGCCGGCGCGCAGCCGGATGCGGGCCGTGCGGTCGGCGGTCTCCCCCGCCCAGCTCGCCACGGTCTCCCGCACGGTGACGACGTCCGGCACGGGGGCGGTGAACCGGCCGGTGCGTGAGCGGACCCTACCGGTGATCCGGGACAGGCGGAAGACGCGTTCGGCGCCCCGGTCGCGGTCCCAGCCGGCCAGGTACCAGTGGCCGCGCCAGCACTCCAGCGCCCACGGCTCGACGTGTCGCTGTTCGGGCTGGACGGCGGTGGCCTTGCGGTAGTCGAAGACGACCGGACGGCGGTCGCGGCAGGCCAGCATCAGCGGTTCGAAGGCGGCCTCGTGCACCGGGATGCGGGGTTCGAGGGCGCTGTGGGTGCCGTGCGGGTCGACGTCGTCGGGGAGTCCGGCGGCGCGCAGCTTCTGCAGGGCGCCGCTGGCGGCCCCGGCCAGCCGGGCCTGCTGCCAGACCTTGGCGGCGAGTCCGAGCGCCGCGGCCTCCTCGGCGTCCAGGGTGATGGGCGGCAGCCGGTTGCTGTCGCGGCGGGCGAGGTAGCCGGTCTCGCCGTCGAGGTTCTCGACGGTCTCGATGACCAGTCCGAGTTCGCGCAGGTCGTCCTTGTCGCGCTCGAACATGCGGTTGAAGGAGTCGGTGGAGCCCGCCTCCAGGTAGGCCTCGATGGACTCACGCAGCTCGCGCTTGCTGAGCGGCCGGCGCGTCCCGAGCAGACACAGCGCCAGGTTCATCAGCCGCTCGGCCTTGGCAATGGCCATCGACGCCCTTCGCCTCCCTCTGGTGCTTACGACCGATGACCGTACCGCTCCGTGGTGGCGCGGCAAAAGCCGAGGGTCCATGCCCGGACGGGCATGGACCCCGAATGATCGGCTCCGATCGGTTTCCGACCGGACGTCGTACGACGAACCGACGGTACGGCGATCATCTCGATCGCCGCGCGCCGGCCGGCGGTGCGACGGTCAGACGCCGAGCAGGTCGACCACGAAGATCAGCGTCTCGCCGGGCTTGATGGCCGGCGTGGGGCTCTGGTTGCCGTAGGCGAGGTGGGCGGGGATGGTCAGCTGGCGCCGGCCGCCGACCTTCATGCCCTGCACGCCCTGGTCCCAGCCCTTGATGACCCGGCCGCCGCCCAGCGGGAAGCGGAACGGGGTGCCGCGGTTCCAGCTGGCGTCGAACTCCTCGCCGGTGCTGAAGGCGACACCGACGTAGTGCACGGTGACGGTCTGGCCCGCCTCGGCCACCGGTCCGTCGCCCTCCCAGATGTCCTTGATCTCGAGGTCCGCCGGGGGCTCGCCGCCCGGGAAGTCGATCTCGGGCTTGTCGATGCTCACTACATTTCTCCTTGTTGCGTGACCTGCGGACCCTGACAGTTTCACAGACGCGCGGGTCAGACGGTGCCCAGGATGTCGACGACGAAGACCAGCGTGTTCTTCGCCAGCTCGCTGCTCGGGTTGGCGCCGTAGCCGAGGGACGGCGGGATCACCAGCAGCACCCGGTCGCCGACGTTCTTGCCGACCAGGCCCTGGTCCCAGCCGGCCACGACCGAGCCGGTGCCGATCTGGAAGGCGGTGGCGCCGCCGTGGTCCCAGGAGGAGTCGAACTTCTTGCCGTCCTCCCACTTGACGCCGGTGTACTGGGCGATGAGGCCCTGACCGGCCTCGACCTTCTTGCCGTCACCCTTGATCAGGACCTGGTCCTGGAGCTCCTTCGGGGCCTTGACGCCCTTCGGGACGGTGATGGTGGCGGCCTTCTGTGACGGCGCCTTCACCTCGGGCAGCCCGTCCTCGACGGCCGCCTGCTCACCCTCGGCCTCGGCCTTGGCGTCGACGGGGGCGGCGGCGACGGTGTCGACCACCCAGACCAGGACGTCCTTCTCGGTGACACCGGAGGCGGGGTTCAGCCCGGGCCCGATCAGGTCGCCCGCGGTGCCCTGCACGAGGGTGCGGCTGCCGACCTTCTTGCCCTTCAGGGCGTCCAGGACCTTGGGGGGCAGCTGCCCGCCCTCCTTGCCCAGCTGGGCCACGGACTGCGGCCGGGGGTTCTTGCCCGCCGCGGTGGCCCAGGTGCCGCCGAGCTCCTGCTCCTCGCCCCACTTCACGAGGGACCAGTCGAGCCGGACGAAGTCGGACGCCTCGACGGTCTTCCCCTTGCCCGCCGACACCGTCTCGACCACGGTCTTCTCGGTCGGCTCGGTGTCCTTCGGGTCGGAGATCTCGGGCTTCTGGCCGAACTTCCCCTCGATCCGGGCGACGCCGTCCGCGGAGTCGCTGTTCTTGTCGTCGTCACCGCCGCAGGCGGCGGTGAACAGCAGGGCGGGGACGGCCAGCAGCGCCGCGAGGCGCCGGTACGTGTTCTGGTTCATCAGTCCAACTGGGAATCGGGGGCGTGGGGGCGATCCGGCCACTCTACGACCTGTGACCCCGTGGACCACGAGTATCGGCCGACGCCTCCCGCGAAAGAGACGCACCGCGCACCGGAACGCCCGAGGCTCCCCGGGAACGGGTCCCGGGGAGCCTCGGGCGTCCTGCGCGTCCTGCTGCGGCGGGGCGGCCCGCCGGCGCGGTCACATGCCGGCGATCAGCTTCTCCACCCGTTCGTCCACCGAACGGAACGGGTCCTTGCACAGCACGGTGCGCTGCGCCTGGTCGTTCAGCTTGAGGTGGACCCAGTCGACGGTGAAGTCCCGGCGCTGCTCCTGGGCCCGGCGGATGAAGTCGCCGCGCAGCCGTGCCCGGGTGGTCTGCGGCGGGACCGACTTGCCCTCGAAGATCTTGAGGTCGTTGCAGATCCGGGCGGCCTGCCCCCTCTTCTCGAGCAGGTAGTAGAGACCCCGGCGGCGGTGGATGTCGTGGTAGGCGAGGTCTATCTGCGCGACCCGCGGGTGCGACATGGTCATGTTGTGCTTGGCCCGGTACCGCTCGATGAGCTTGTACTTCATGACCCAGTCGATCTCGGTGCCGATGCGGTCGAGGTCCTCCTCCTCGATGGCGTCCAGGGTGCGGCCCCACAGCTCCAGCACCTGCTCCACGGTGCCGGTGCGCATGCCGCGGCGTTCGCAGAAGTCCAGTGCCTTCTCGTAGTACTCGCGCTGCACCTCCAGCGCGGACGCCTCGCGACCGCTGGCCAGGCGCACCTTGCGCCGGCCGGTGATGTCGTGGCTGACCTCGCGGATCGCCCGGATCGGGTTCTCCAGCGTGAGGTCCCGCATGACGGTGCCCGCCTCGATCATGCGCAGCACCAGGTCGGTGGCGCCGACCTTGAGCAGCATGGTCGTCTCCGACATGTTGGAGTCGCCCACGATGACGTGCAGCCGGCGGTAGCGCTCGGCGTCGGCGTGCGGCTCGTCCCGGGTGTTGATGATCGGCCGGGACCGGGTGGTCGCCGAGGAGACGCCCTCCCAGATGTGCTCGGCCCGCTGGCTGACGCAGTACACGGCTCCGCGCGGTGTCTGCAGTACCTTGCCCGCACCGCACAGCAGTTGGCGGGTCACCAGGAAGGGGATGAGGATGTCCGCGAGCCGGGAGAACTCCCCGTGCCGGGCGACGAGATAGTTCTCGTGGCACCCGTAGGAGTTTCCCGCGGAGTCGGTGTTGTTCTTGAAGAGGTAGACGTCGCCCGCGATTCCCTCCTCGTGCAGGCGTCGTTCGGCGTCCACCAGGAGTCCTTCGAGAATGCGCTCGCCGGCCTTGTCGTGGGTGACCAGTTCGGTCACGTTGTCGCATTCGGGTGTGGCGTATTCCGGATGCGATCCCACGTCGAGATAAAGGCGGGCACCGTTGCGCAGAAAGACGTTGCTGCTTCGGCCCCATGACACGACACGGCGGAAGAGGTACCGCGCCACCTCGTCAGGAGACAGGCGCCGCTGTCCCCTGAACGTGCACGTGACGCCGTACTCGTTCTCCAGCCCGAAAATGCGGCGGTCCATGACTGAACATTACGCCCGTTTCCCTGAACTGAAACGGGGTTCGAGGGCACGGTTCGGATCATTTTCGGAGCGGGCCGCAACTACCGCCCCTCCCACCGGAACTGCCATTACCCTTCCTGTCGCGATCAAAACCAGCAGGGACACGCCGCCCGCCACCCCGGGCACCGCGAAACCCCACAGCGCGCCGCCCGCCTCGACGACCGGCCCCGCCACGCCCGTTCCGGCCGAGGCGCCGACGGTGAAGGTGGTCACCAGCCAGGAGAACGCCTCGGTGACCGTCCCGCGCGGCGCGTGGTGGTCGACCAGGACGAAGGCACAGGCGATGGCCGGTGCGAGGAACACCCCGGCGAGGACGGCGAGCAGCGTCATGGCGACCGGGCCCGGCATCAGCATCAGCGGCAGGTAACACACCGCCAGAAGCGCCACCAGCACCCGCAGTCGCCGCGCCGGTTCGCCCCGCCACCCGCGCGCCCCGTACACCAGACCGCCGACCAGGGCGCCGAACCCGAGGCCCGCCATCAGCCAGCCGTACACCACGTCGCCGCCGCGGTCGTCGGCGTAGGAGACGGCCGCCACGGTGATGGAGCCGAGGGCCATGCCGACGAACAGGAAGGCGGCCAGCAGGGCGAGGAGTCCCGGTGAGCGCAGCGCGCCGAGCCAGTGCGCCTCGCGCGGGGCGGAGCGCCAGGCGCGGGACGGCCGGGAGACGACCACGGACAGGGCGCCGAGCACCCCGATGACGTTCAGCACGAGCAGGGCGGCCTGGGCCGACCAGAGGGCGGCGCACACCGTCACCAGCAGCGGCCCGACGGTGAACAGGATCTCCTGGGCCACGGCGTCCAGGGCGTACGCCCGGTGCACGTGGTCCTCCTTGGGCAGCACCGTGGCCCACAGCGCGCGCAGTCCGCCCTCCAGCGGGGGCGTGAACAGGCCGGCGGCGGCCACGGCGGCGCAGGCCAGCGGCAGCGGGCCGATGCCGGCGAAGGCGAAGACGGCCATGGCGAGGGCGGACAGCACGGCGGCGGGCAGCTGGACGCGGGGCTGTCCCTTCAGGTCCACCAGCCGCCCCAGCACGGGCTGGCCGACGGCGTTGGAGACCCCGTAGACCGCGGCGAGCGCCCCGGCCAGGCTGTAGGAGCCGCCCTCGGCGCGGACGAACAGCACGATCGCGATGGCCGCGGTCGCGTTGGGCAGGCGTCCCACCAGCGTGCCGGCGAGCAGCCGGGCGGCGTGCCGCACCCGGAGGATCTCCAGGTATCCCGTGGCCATGCCGAGCCCTCCACTCACCAGCCGGACTGCTCCGGACAGGGGGGTTGTACGTATAACGTCCGCATCCATACGTACCATGTCGGCTGTTCGCCAGTCCAGACGAAGGAGCGGTCCGCGGTGGCCCGAGCCAGCACCCGACCCACCAGCCGGGACGTCGCCCGCGCCGCCGGTGTCTCCCAGGCCGCCGTCTCCCTGGTGCTCGGCGACAAGTGGCGCGGACGGGTCTCGGAGGCCACCGCCCAGCGGGTCCGCGACGCCGCGCACGACCTCGGTTACCGGCCCAACCTGGCCGCCCGCAATCTGCGCCTGGGGCGCACCCGCACCGTCCTGCTGGTGGTGCCGGCCCTCACCACGGAGTTCTTCGCCGGGGTCTACACGGGCGCCGCACGGGTCGCCGGGCAGCACGGCTTCGGCGTGGTCCTCTACCCCTCCCCCGAGGGCATCGGGCCGGCCCGCGACCCGTTCGCGTCCGCACAGGCGGCCCTGGACGGCGTCATCGCCTCCTCCATGGCCGCCGACGCCCTCAGCGCGATCCGGGGCGACCAGCTGCCCCTGGTGATGCTGGACAGCGATCCGGAGGCCGGCCCCGGCGCGGCCACGGTGAACCTCGACATCGCCGACGGCGTCCGCCAGGTCGCCCGGCACCTGCTCGACCTGGGTCACCGCCGCTTCCTGCACCTGGCCGCGGACGTGGCGTCCTGGACCTTCGAGGTGCGCGCCCGCGAACTGGCCGCCCGGCTGGCGGACGTCCCGGGCGCACGGCTGCGCACCGTCTCCTCGCCCATCTCCATCCGGGGCGCCGAGGCCGCCGCCCTGGCCGCCCTCGAGGCCGGGGACCGGCCCACGGCCGTGGTCTGCGACGACGACCAGCTGGCCGCCGGCGTCTACAAGGCGGCCCGCCGGCTGGGCCTGGGGATCCCCGGCGACCTCTCCGTCACCGGGCTGGACGACCTGGCCCTGGCCACGGCCATCGACCCCGAGCTGACCACCGTGCGGCTGGACGCGGAGCTGTTCGGCGAGCGGGGCATGCGGGCGCTGCTGGCCGTCCTGGAGCAGCGCGAGCCCCGGGCGGACGACATCCCGGTCGAGCTGGTGGTGCGCGGCTCCACCGGCCCGGCCCGGGACTGAACCCCCGCCCCGGACACGGGTGCGCCGGTCCAGCCCGGGCCTGACCCGCCACCGGACAGGAGTGCGCCGCGTGCCGCCGGACCCGCGGGTCTGGCGGCACGCGGCGCACACGTACGGGACTACTCGGTGTCCGTGCCGGACTCCGTCTCCGCCTCGGCGTCCGCTTCCGCCTCCGACGCCGTCTCGGCGCCGCCGGCCTCCAGCAGGCGGCCCAGCTGGCGCCCGGTGATCCGCTTGAACTTGCGCTTCTGCGGCCGGGTGCGGTCCAGCACCGCCACCTCCAGCCGCTCCGCGGGAATCTCCCGCTCGCTGCCGTTGGTGTCCCGCGACAGGGACTGGACGGCCAGCTTCAGGGCCTCGGCGAGCGTCATGCCGTCGCGATGGCGCTGGTCGAGGTAGCCGCTGATCTGCTCCGCGTTGCCGCCGACCGCCACCGAGCCGTGCTCGTCGACGATGGAGCCGTCGTGCGGCAGCCGGTAGATCTGGTCCTGGTCCGGGGTCTCGCCGACCTCGGCGACCACCAGCTCCACCTCGTACGGCTTCTCCCCCACGCTGGAGAAGATGGTGCCCAGCGTCTGCGCGTAGACGTTCGCCAGGCCCCGGGCGGTCACGTCGTGCCGGGCGTAGGTGTAACCGCGCAGGTCGGCGTAGCGGACGCCGCCGATGCGCAGGTTCTCGTACTCGTTGTACTTGCCGGCGGCGGCGAAGCCGATCCGGTCGTAGATCTCGCTGAACTTGTGCAGCGCGCGGGACGGGTTCTCGCCGACGAAGACGATCCCGTCGGCGTACTGCAGCACGACCAGGCTGCGGCCGCGGGCGATGCCTTTGCGGGCGTACTCGGCCCGGTCGGCCATCGCCTGCTGGGGGGAGACATAGAACGGCGTCGACACCGGTTATCCGTCCCTTTCTGTCGAAGTCACTGGACCACCTTGAAACATCCGGACCGCCCGCTACAGCAGCGAGGCCCGCGGACCGTCGGGCTGCTCCAGCCGCCGTTCCAGCACGGACCGGGCGATCGCGGACGCCTCGTCCTCGGTGAGCCGGCGGAAGCCGTCCTCGGTGATCACGGTGACGATCGGGTAGATCCGGCGGGCGACATCGGGACCACCGGTCGCCGAGTCGTCGTCTGCCGCGTCGTACAGGGCCTGGACCACCAGCGTGGTGGCCTCGGCCTCGGTCAGGTCCTCCCGGAACAGCTTCTTCATCGCGCCGCGCGCGAAGATCGAGCCGGAACCGGTGGCGGCGTACCCCTGCTCCTCGGAACGGCCGCCCGTGACGTCGTAGGAGAAGATCCGCCCTTGCTCGCGGTCCACGTCGTACCCGGCGAACAGCGGGACCACGGCCAGGCCCTGCATGGCCATGCCCAGGTTGGAGCGGATCATGGTCGACAGGCGGTTCGCCTTGCCCTCCAGGGACAGCTGTGCGCCCTCGACCTTCTCGAAGTGCTCCAGCTCCAGCTGGAACAGCTTCACCATCTCCACGGCCAGACCCGCCGTGCCCGCGATGCCCACCGCGGAGTACTCGTCCGCCGGGAAGACCTTCTCGATGTCCCGCTGGGCGATGACGTTGCCCATCGTGGCGCGCCGGTCACCGGCGAGGACGACCCCACCGGGGAAGGTCACGGAGACGATGGTGGTGCCGTGCGGGGCCTCGATCGCGCCCTGGACGGGCGGCAGCTTCCTGCGTCCCGGCAGCAGGTCCGGCTGGTGATCGGAGAGGAAGTCCATGAACGAGGAGGACCCGGGCGTCAGGAAGGCAGCCGGCAGACGCCCGGTGTCACGAGTGTTGGCTTCCACGAGGTTCCCTCCAGATAGGCGGCAGCCCGACGGATGCTGTCGGGATCGTCTCCCAACTTGCCGATGGCCGAATTGCAGTTGAAGCACAGTACGTCACGGACCCTACCCGCCTCGCGGCGATGATCCACATGGGATACGGGTTCGATACGGGTCTTTCCGTCACGGGTCCGCCGCGGCGCGCACCACGGGTGCTTCGCGGCGCACGGGGGGCTGCGCAGCGCGAACGCTGTCCGCGGTCCGTGCCGACGCACCGCGGACAGCGTTCACCCCCTCGTCGATCGCGAGGTACGGCGCCTGTTACGGCACCGGCTCGGCCTGCGGGCCGAAGGTCACTCGCCGCCCTTCTGGACGAAGGACCTGACGAAGTCCTCGGCGTTGGCCTCCAGAACGTCGTCGATCTCGTCGAGGACGTCGTCCACGTCCTCGCTGAGCGCCTCCTGGCGCTCCTTGAGGTCCTCGGAAACCTGCGCGTCCTGCGCCTGCTCCTCGACCTCCTCGGTGGAACGCGTGGCCTTCTGCTGCCCGCCGCCGGTGTCCTTGGTCGCCATAACCCTCACCCCGCTCAGTTCGCCCGACATGGTCGGCATGACGCCGATTGGTGATGATCAGACCCTACAAGCCGGGTCCGACAATGCCCCCGCAGTTGCTCCAACGTACGGGGACCACCTCGATGATTCCCGTCGGCGGGTCGTTCCACCCTCCGGCGGGCCGTTGCCGCGTCCCGGGTACCCGGGACGCCCCGGCTCAGTTGCCGGACAGAACCCTGACCAGGTCTTCCGCGGTGCGGCAGCGGTCCAGGAGTTCCTTGACGTGATGCCGTGTCCCGCGCAGCGGTTCCAGGGTCGGAACGCGCTGCAGGGAGTCCCGGCCCGGCAGGTCGAAGATCACCGAGTCCCAGGAGGCGGCCGCGACGTCGTCCGCGTACTGCTCCAGGCAGCGTCCGCGGAAGTAGGCCCGCGTGTCCTCGGGCGGCTTCGTGCGGGCCCGCTCGACCTCCGCCTCGTCCAGCAGCCGCTTCATCCGGCCGCGGGCCGTCAGCCGGTTGTAGAGGCCCTTGTCGGGGCGCACGTCGGCGTACTGGAGGTCCACCAGGTGCAGCCGGGGGGCGTCCCAGTCCAGGTCGTCACGGCGCCGGTAGCCCTCCATGAGCTCGCGCTTGGCGACCCAGTCCAGCTCGCCGGCCAGGCTCATCGGGTCGTTCTCCAGACGGGTGAGGGTGTCCTCCCAGCGCGCCAGGACGTCCTTGGTCTGGTCGTCCGCGTCGGCCCCGAACCGCTCCTCGACGTACTTGCGGGCCAGCTCGTAGTACTCCATCTGGAGCTGCACCGCGGTCAGCGTCCGGCCGCTGCGGAGCGTGACCAGGCGCTTCAGCGAGGGGTCGTGCGAGACCTGGTGCAGCGTGCGGACCGGCTGGTCGACGGCGAGGTCGACCGCGATGAAGCCGTCCTCGATCATCGACAGCACCAGGGCCGTCGTGCCCAGCTTCAGGTAGGTCGAGATCTCCGAGAGGTTGGCGTCCCCGATGATCACGTGCAGGCGGCGGTACTTCTCGGCGTCCGCGTGCGGCTCGTCGCGGGTGTTGATGATGGGGCGCTTCAGCGTCGTCTCCAGCCCCACCTCGACCTCGAAGTAGTCCGCCCGCTGGCTGATCTGGAAGCCGTGCTCGTGGCCGTCCTGGCCGACGCCGACGCGGCCGGCGCCGGCGAAGACCTGCCGGGAGACGAAGAAGGGCGTCAGGTGGCGCACGATGTCCGAGAAGGGGGTGGCCCGCTTCATCAGGTAGTTCTCGTGCGTGCCGTAGGAGGCGCCCTTGTTGTCGGTGTTGTTCTTGTAGAGGTGGATCGGCTGGGCACCGGGCAGCGCGGCGGCCCGCTCGGCGGCCTCCGCCATGATGCGCTCGCCGGCCTTGTCCCACAGCACGGCGTCCCGCGGGTTGGTGACCTCCGGAGCGCTGTACTCGGGGTGCGCGTGGTCCACGTAGAGCCGGGCGCCGTTGGTGAGGATCACGTTCGCCAGGCCGATGTCCTCGTCGGTGAGCTGGCTGGCGTCGGCGGCCTCCCGGGCGAGGTCGAAGCCCCGGGCGTCCCGCAGCGGATTCTCCTCCTCGAAGTCCCAGCGGGCCCGGCGGGCCCGGTGCATCGCCGCCGCGTAGGCGTTCACGATCTGGGACGAGGTGAGCATGGCATTGGCGTTCGGGTGGCCGGGGACGGAGATCCCGTACTCCGTCTCGATGCCCATTACTCGCCGTACGGTCATGCGGCCCTCCTTGCCCGGCGGTGCTCCCGGTCGGGGGCGCCGCTCAAGTACCGCCGTCGCTCAGGTGCACGTGCGGTGCCCGTCCCCGCACCGCGCGACTCGGCGGTATGGAAGAGCCTAGAACGCCTCTGCGCCGGTGGGGAGATCATTTGCGTCATTGCTGTGCTCCAGCCGTGGCCCGGAAAACAGTCGGCTGCGGGTACCCGTTCAGGGCACCCGCAGCCGCCCTGTTTTTTACAGGTACTGACCGGTATTCGCCACCGTGTCGATGGAGCGACCGGTGTCCGCGCCCTGCTTTCCGGTGATGAGCGTACGGATGTACACGATCCGCTCGCCCTTCTTTCCGGAGATGCGCGCCCAGTCGTCCGGGTTGGTGGTGTTGGGCAGGTCCTCGTTCTCCTTGAACTCGTCCACGCACGCCTGGAGCAGGTGCGAGACGCGCAGGCCCTTCTGGTTCTTCTCGAGGAAGTCCTTGATGGCCATCTTCTTGGCCCGGCCCACGATGTTCTCGATCATCGCGCCGGAATTGAAGTCCTTGAAGTAGAGGACTTCCTTGTCACCATTGGCGTAGGTGACCTCCAGGAAGCGGTTCTCCTCGGATTCGGCGTACATCTGTTCCACGGCGGTCTGGATCATGCTCTGGACCGTCATGCCCTTGTCGCCGCCGTGCTCGGTGAGGTCGTCGCCGTGCAGCGGGAGGCGCTCGGTGAGGTACTTGCCGAAGATGTCCTTGGCCGCCTCGGCGTCCGGACGCTCGATCTTGATCTTCACGTCGAGCCGGCCGGGCCGCAGGATCGCGGGGTCGATCATGTCCTCACGGTTGGAGGCACCGATGACCACCACGTTCTCCAGGCCCTCCACACCGTCGATCTCGGCCAGCAGCTGCGGGACGATGGTGTTCTCCACGTCCGAGCTGACACCGGAGCCACGGGTGCGGAAGAGGGACTCCATCTCGTCGAAGAAGACGATGACGGGCGTGCCCTCGCTGGCCTTCTCACGGGCCCGCTGGAAGACCAGGCGGATCTGCCGCTCGGTCTCGCCGACGTACTTGTTGAGCAGCTCCGGGCCCTTGATGTTGAGGAAGAAGCTCTTGCCGGCGGCCTGCCCGGTCACCTCGGCGACCTTCTTGGCGAGCGAGTTGGCGACCGCCTTGGCGATGAGCGTCTTGCCGCAGCCGGGGGGCCCGTAGAGCAGCACACCCTTGGGCGGACGCAGCTCGTGCTCGCGGAACAGGTCCGGGTAGAGGTACGGCAGCTCGACCGCGTCCCGGATGGCCTCGATCTGGTTGCCGAGGCCACCGATCTGCTCGTACCCGATGTCGGGGACCTCTTCGAGGACGAGCTCCTCGACCTCGCTCTTGGGGACGACCTCGTAGACGTACCCGGAGCGCGGCTCCATCAGCAGGGCGTCACCGGGGCGGATGGTGATGTCCAGCAGCGGCTCCGCGAGCCGCACCACCCGCTCCTCGTCGGTGTGCCCGACCACCAGGGCGCGCTCGCCGTCCTCGAGGATCTCCTTGAGGGTGACGATGTCGCCGACGCGCTCGAACTCCATGGCCTCGACCACGTTGAGCGCCTCGTTGAGCATGACCTCCTGGCCACGCCGGAGCCCGTCGAGCTCCACGCCCGGGCTGACGTTCACCCGGAGCTTGCGACCGCCGGTGAAGATGTCGGCGGTGCCGTCCTCGTTCGCCGTGAGGAAGACTCCGAAGCCGGCCGGGGGCTGGGCGAGCCGGTCGACCTCCTCCTTGAGGGCCACGATCTGGTCGCGGGCCTCACGGAGCGTGCTGGCGAGTCGTTCGTTCTGGGCGGACACGCCGGCCAGGTTGGTCTGCAGCTCGACGATCCGCTCTTCGAGAATCCTCGTGTGTCGCGGAGAGTCGGCGAGCTTACGTCGCAGGACGGCGATCTCCTGCTCAAGGTAGGCGATCTGCCCGGCCGGGTCGTCGGACCCGCGTCCCGGGCGGATGCCGCGGTTCATGTCGTCGTCGTGGGCTGCCACGGTCCTCACCTCCTCCAAGGGGAGCTGGACGCTTCCAGACCCTACCTGGGCGGGTGTCGATTGAAACCCCTAGATCACAAAGACGGTCGGGGTGTGTCCGATCTTCACCCTTGCGCTCTCCCTCACGCCAGGGGAATACCCACCGACGAAGATTGGAATCCCGGCGCGGGTAGGCTCGACGTGTTCAACACCCGTCGGAGCTGGCCGGATTCCCGTCCGGTCCGGCGCGGGAAAGCGTCAGGAGGGATGAGCGTGCAGCAGGAGGCCGGGGTCCGCGAGGAGGCGCTGGAGGTCTGGATCGACCAGGACCTGTGTACGGGTGACGGCATCTGCGCCCAGTACGCGCCGGAGGTGTTCGAACTCGACATCGACGGGCTGGCCTACGTCAAGGGCGCGGACGACGAACTGCTCCAGGACAAGGGAGCGGCAACGCCCGTTCCGCTGCCGCTCCTCACCGATGTCGTCGACTCGGCGAAGGAGTGTCCCGGCGAGTGCATCCACGTCCGCCGGACGACGGACGGCGTGGAGGTGTACGGGCCGGACGCCGGGTGACCGGCGCGGCACGGCCCGTCATGGCCCGTCACGGTGGCCCGATTCCGCAGGCACCGGAGCGCGCGCCCGGCTCGTGCTCCCGCGCACGCCGGTCGCCGCACGCCCGTCACACGCTGCGGGCGCCGGACGGCGTGGAGCGGACGAACGCGCCGTCCTCCCAGTGCCACTTCACGCTCTCGCGCACATCGGGGCAGCAACTCGGCACGTCGTCGGACGAGTAGCCGAGGAGGGTCGCGCGCACGTCGCCCGCCCGCACCGCGAAGTCCTCGACGTTGGTGCGGTCACCGGGCTCGACGAGCGTGGCCACCACGCGCGCGGTGTCGTCGCCGTCGGCGCGGGTGAGCACGTACACGCCGTCCGGCGGGGTGCCCATGGGGGCGTCGCAGTGGACCACCGCCACCGTCTCGGGCCGGCCGTCGCCGTCGAGGTCGCCGGACGCCTGCTGCTTCACCACCTGCTCGACCGGACCGCAGTCGAACGGGAAGTCCACACCGGCCGGATCGGGCGGAGCGCCCTGCGCCGGCGCGCTCTTCGTCTGCGGGGCCGGGCTCTGGGCCGCGGTCGCGGAGCCGGGCTGGAACAGCGACGACAGCGCGACGACACCGGCCAGGGCCGTCGCCGTGGCGACCCAGTGGATCGGGCGGGCGTGCGTGTGGGCGAGTTCCGGGACGGCGGAAGGCTGCACGAGCAGGGCCTCCTGTGCGGGCTGTGCCGGTGGGGTGGCCAGCATCGTGCCACACGTCACACGAGCGGGGGAACGGCGGGGGTGTGCCGTCGTGGTGCGGGGGTACCGGGGCGGGTCCGGCGGCGGTCCCGGGCGCCGACGGCCGGTCAACGCGGCGGCGCCGCGGCACAGTTCCGGCGGGTGCCGGGGAACTGTGCCACGGCGCCGGTGCGTTGTCGTGGCGGAGCCGTCAGCGGGCGGTGCCGCCGTCGGCGTTGGGGCCGGAGTAGTCCTCGCCGTAGGCGCCCTTCGCGGGACGGCGGCGGCGCATGGGCGGCTCGACGCCGTCGGCGAGACGGCGGGCGGTGAGCAGGAAGCCGGTGTGGCCGATCATCCGGTGGTCCGGGCGGACGGCCAGGCCCTCGATGTGCCAGTTGCGGATCATCGTCTCCCACGAGGTCGGCTCGTTGAAGCAGCCGATCTCGCGGATGGACTCCACGGTCCGGGCGAGCTGGGTGGTGGTCGCCACGTAGCAGCACAGGATGCCGCCGGGGACGAGTGCCTTGGCGACGGCCTCCAGGCACTCCCAGGGGGCGAGCATGTCGAGGATGACGCGGTCCACGTCGGCGTCGGACAGGTTGTCCTGGAGGTCGCCGACGGTGAGCTGCCAGGCCGGGTGCGGGCCGCCGAAGTAGCGCTCGACGTTCTGCCGGGCGATGTCGGCGAAGTCCTCCCGGCGCTCGTAGCTGTGCAGCATGCCCTGGTCGCCGATGGCCCGCAGCAGGAAGCTGCTCAGCGAGCCGGACCCGACACCCGCCTCCACGACGCGCGCGCCGGGGAAGATGTCGGCGAAGGCGAGGATCTGCCCCGCGTCCTTCGGGTAGACGACGGCTGCCCCGCGGGGCATGGACAGGACGTAGTCGGGGAGCAGGGGGCGCAGCGCGAGGTAGGCGACGTTACCGGTGGTGCGGACAACGCTGCCCTCGGGTGCGCCGATCAGCTCGTCGTGCGGGAAGGAACCCTTGTGGGTGTGGAAGTTCTTCCCGGCCTCGAGCGTGAACGTGTAGTGGCGGCCCTTGGGGTCGGTCAGCTGAACCTGGTCCCCGACCTTGAAGGGCCCGCGCCTGCGGGCGGCACCGGTCGGTTCGGACATGTGACCAGCCTACCGGTCCTCGGAGGGGCCACCGACCACCACCAGGGTGTCCGCGGACGCGGGACGGTGCCCGGGACCGCCCGGCCCGGCCGGGTCAGCTGGGCCGGGCCATCGCCTTGACGAACGCCCGCTCCACGTCCGCCGCGGAGAGCACGCCGTAGATCTCGCCGGTGTCCTCGACCACCAGGTACTCGGTGGCCGGGGTGGCCCGCAGCACCTCCAGCAGGTCCTCGCCCGCGAGCTCGGCGGACACCCGCATGCCGTCGGTGATGTCCTGGGAGAGGCCGCTGACCGGGACCCACGGGCGGCGGTGCTCGGGCACGCCGACGATGGCGGCCTCGCGCACCAGGGACAGCGGGGTGCCGTCGGGGTCGACGACGACCAGGGCACGGGCCCCGGCGGCGTTGGCCCGGCGCAGGGCCTCGGAGAGCGGGGTGTCGTTCTCCACCGGCACCGCGCGCCGGGTGAGGGTGCGGGCGCGCAGGTCGGGGAGGTGCTCGCGCAGCCGGGCCACGCGCAGGCTGTTGCCCGCGCCGGTCCAGATGATGGCGGCCAGGATGGCGGCGAGCAGGGCGTCCAGGACGGTGTCCATGCCGACGCCGTCCGCGACGTCGGAGCCGAGGGCGCCGGACTGGGTGAGCAGGGGCAGGCCGATCAGCACGGAGATGGCGAGGGCGCGGCCCACCCAGGCGGCGGCGACCGTGCCGCTCATCGGCTTGCCGGTGAGTTTCCAGACCACCGCGCGGAGCATGCGGCCACCGTCGAGGGGCAGGCCGGGCAGGAGGTTGAAGACGGCCACGATGAGGTTGGAGATCATCAGGCCGGCCAGCAGGACGCCGGGCACGGAGGCGGGGTCGACGACGAGCAGGCCGAGGTAGAAGACGCCGGACAGCACCAGGGAGAGCAGCGGTCCCACGAAGGCGAGCACGAACTCACGGCCGGGGGTCTCGGCCTCCTTCTCGATCTCGGAGACGCCGCCGAAGAACTGGAGCTGGATGCGGCGCACCGGCAGCTTGAAGCGGAGCGCGGCGAGGGTGTGGGCCAGCTCGTGGACCAGGACCGAGGCGTAGAAGGCGACGGCGAAGAAGAGGGAGACCAGGTAGCTGGCGGCGCCGAGCTCGGGCAGGACGCGGTCGATCTGCCCGCCGAACACCCAGGTGATGAGGATGGCGACGAGGAACCAGCTCGGCGCGACGTACACCGGCACACCGAAGGGCCGTCCCATCAGCAGTCCGCCGCGCTGCTGCTCGGGGGGCCGCTGCGGGCCCTTGCCAGGGCCGGACCCGGCGCGTGCGCGGTCGTCGGTGGCGCCGTGGGGCGCGGCGGGGCCGCCGGGGGCGGCCGACGGCGGCCCGGGGGGCGCCGGGGGCACGTCCGGCCGGGGGGCCGGCCCGGGTGCCGGGGGCGGGGCCGTGCCGCCGTGGGGGTCGGTGGGTCCGCCGGGGGTGACGGGCTCGCCGGAGGTTACGGGCTCGCTGGCGGCGGGCTCGCCGGGGGCGGCGGGCTCGCCGGAGGTGGTGGGGCCGGCGGGGCGGTCCGGGGCGGCGGAAGGTTCCGCCGGGGGCGGGGCACCGTCGGCGGGGGCCTCCGGGGCGGTCCGGCCGGGGTCGCCGTCGGGGGTTCTGGGGGCGGGGGGTGCCGTGTGCGACGCCCCGTCGTCCCCGGGCCCCGGGGCGGCACCGGTTCCGGAACCGGTGTCGGGCCGGGCCTCCTCGGGGCGGCCGTGACCGTCCGGGGCGGGACCGTGGCCGCCCTCCCGGGTGGTGGTGTCGTCGGGGGCCGGGTCCGAGCGGCCCGGGCGGTGCTCGGTCGATTCGTCGTCGCCGGACCGCGGCCGCCCGCGCCCGCCACTTGCCTCCACCGGTGTCCCCTCGTTCGCTGCGTCTCCCGCGCCTGCCGACCGGGAGGGTCTCGTGTCGATGGTATGCGGCCGTCGCCGCCCGTTTCCCCTCGGCACCCCAGTCCCCTCCGCTGCGTCTCCCCCGCATCACGGCGCCTGTCCTCCCCCTTCTTCCCCTTCTTCCTCCCCGGTCACCCCCGGGCTTCCGCCCCGGTGGCCCGGGCGGTTGTCCACAGGCGCCGACCGCCTCGTGCCCCGTGTCGGTGCCGGGCCGTAAGGTCTGGGGCATGGAGACGAGCACGGAGGACCCGGCACGGCCGGCGAGCGGCCCGGCGGCACCGGCGGTGCCCCCGCCGGCACCGGACGCGCCACCGTCCGCGCCCGCGGACGGCGCGGCGGCGGAGGAGGCCGTCGCCCAGCGGGCCACCGCACTGCCGCCCGCCTCGCTGTCCCCCTCCCGTGCCGGTGACTTCATGCAGTGTCCGCTGCTCTACCGGTTCCGGGTGATCGACCGGCTGCCGGAGAAGCCCAGCGAGGCCGCGACCCGGGGCACCCTGGTGCACGCCGTGCTGGAGCGGCTGTTCGACGCCCCGGCCGCAGAGCGCACCGCGCCGCGTGCCAAGGCCCTGCTCCCGGGCCAGTGGGAGCGGCTGCGGGAGAGCAGGCCCGAGGTGGCGGAGCTGTTCGCCGAGGATCCGGAGGGCGAGCGGCTGGCCCGGTGGCTGGCGGAGGCGGAGCAGCTGGTCGAGCGCTGGTTCACGCTGGAGGACCCCCGGCGGCTGGAACCGGCCGAGCGGGAGCTGTTCGTCGAGGCGCGGCTGGAGTCGGGGCTGACCCTGCGCGGCATCATCGACCGGGTCGACGTGGCACCCACCGGTGACGTGCGGATCGTCGACTACAAGACCGGGAAGGCACCGCGCCCGGAGTACGCCGAGGGCGCGCTGTTCCAGATGAAGTTCTACGCCCTGGTGGTCTGGCGGCTGAAGAACGTCGTCCCGCGCCGCCTGCAGCTGGTGTACCTGGGCAGCGGGGACGTCCTGACCTACGACCCGGTGCCCGCCGACCTGGAGCGGGTCGAGCGCAAGCTGCTGGCGCTGTGGGACGCGATCTCGCGGGCCACCGAGACCGGCGACTGGCGTCCGCGGCCCACCAAGCTGTGCGGCTGGTGCGACCACCGGGCCCACTGCCCCGAGTTCGGCGGCACTCCCCCGCCCTACCCGCTGCCGGTGCCGCCCCCGGCGCCGCCGCGCGGTCCCTGACCGGCGGGCGCGCTCACCTCGTGCCCCGGCCGCGGGCCGGTCCCCCGCCGCAGGGCAGAATGGGACCGGACTAGCGAAGGAGACTTACGTGGCCATCCGCGTCCTACTGGTCGACGACCAGCCCCTGCTGCGCACGGGCTTCCGGATGATCCTGGAGGCCGAGCAGGACCTCGCGGTCGTCGGCGAGGCCGGGGACGGCCTCCAGGCCCTGGACCAGGTGCGGGCGCTGCAGCCCGATGTGGTGCTGATGGACATCCGCATGCCGCGGATGGACGGGGTGGAGGCGACCCGGCAGATCACCGGCCCGGAACGCAACGGTCCGGCGAAGGTGCTGGTGCTGACGACGTTCGACCTCGACGAGTACGTGGTGGAGGCCCTGAAGGCGGGGGCGAGCGGGTTCCTGCTGAAGGACGCCCCGGCCAACGAACTGGTGCAGGCGATCCGGGTCGTGGCGGCGGGCGAGGCGATGCTCGCGCCGAGCATCACGCGCCGGCTGCTCGACAAGTACGCCACGCATCTGCCGTCCGGTGAGGAGGCGGTGCCGGACACCCTGCACACGCTGACCGACCGTGAGGTCGAGGTGCTGAAGCTGGTGGCCCGCGGTCTGTCCAACGCGGAGATCGCCGCCGACCTGTTCGTCAGCGAGACCACGGTCAAGACGCACGTGGGCCACGTGCTGACCAAGCTGGGTCTGCGGGACCGGGTGCAGGCCGCGGTGTACGCCTACGAGAGCGGGCTGGTGCGCCCCGGCGCCCAGTAGCCCGGCCGGCCCGGCGGACGCCGGCGGGCGTGGACGACGATCAGAGGGTGGTCCTTCCCGGCCGGGAAGGACCACCCTCTGCTCGTGCCGCGGGGTCGCGTCAGTTCTTGCTGAGTTCCCAGAACCGGAACACGGTGGAGGCGTCCAGGCAGTACTCCACGCCGGCGATGCCGTCGCGGACGACCGCGTACTGCTTGGCCTGCCAGACGGGCAGGACCGGCAGCTCGTCGGCGACGATGTCCTGGAGTTCGCCGTACTCCTTGTCGGTCGCGGCGCGGTCGCTGATGGCGGCGGTACGGGGGATCAGCGTGCCGGTGATGGTGCGGTTGCTGTAGTTGTTGGCCAGCACGTTGCCCTCGCCGAAGAAGGGCGCGGTGAAGTTGTCGGCGTCCGGGTAGTCGGGCACCCAGCCCTTGACGTAGACGCCGTACTTGCCGGCCTCGACGTCCTTCTCGTACTGCTCGAAGTCGACGGACTTCATCTCGGCGTCGAACAGCCCGCTGGCGTTGAGCTGTTCCGCTATCGCGGTGAGCTCCTCGTCGGTGGCGGGGCCGTAGCGGGACGGCGTGGACCACAGCGTCAGCTTCACCTTGCCGGTGATGCCTTCCTCCTGGAGGGCGGCGGCGGCCTTGGCGCGGGAGGGGCGGGCGCCGTAGGTGTCGAAGAAGGCGGTGTTGTGGCCCGCGATGCCGGCCGGGATGATCGAGTACAGCGGGGTGGCCGTGCCCCGGTAGACGTCCTGGATCAGCGCCTCGCGGTCGAGCAGGTGGGCGATGGCCTTGCGGACGCCGGTCTTCCCGGCCACCGGGTCGTCCATGTTGAAGACGAGGTGCTGGACCTCGGCGCTGCTGCCCTCGACGACCTCGACCTCGCCGGTGCCGTTGGAGGATTCCTCGATGTCGG
Source organism: Streptomyces sp. NPDC029526 (assembly GCF_040637405.1). NCBI lineage: Bacteria > Bacillati > Actinomycetota > Actinomycetes > Kitasatosporales > Streptomycetaceae > Streptomyces > Streptomyces sp. NPDC029526. Next base: position 158,327 of record NZ_JBEZWE010000003.1, on the reverse strand, counting down.
CGATGGCCTTGGCGGTCAGACCGCGGTAGGCGATGTCGACGTCGCCGCCCTGCACCGCCTTCTGGAGGGCGGACTGGTCACCGCGGAAGAACTTCAGCGTGACGCCGGAGTTCTTCGTCTTGACCGTGCCCTTGTAGTGCTCGTTGACGGAGAAGACGGCCCGGTCCTTGCCGTAGGAGTCCAGCTTGTACGGGCCGGAGCCGGACGCCTTGCCGTCCTCGCGCAGCCGGTCCCCGTCGTACTGGCGGTGGTCGACGATGGATCCGGCGCCGGAGGCGATCTTGCTGGGGAAGGTGGCGTCGGAGGTGTTGAGCCGGAAGACGACGGTCTTCTCGTCCGGCGTCTCGACCTCTTCGAGGGTGGAGAACATCACCGCCGGGCCGTCCGGGTCGTCGATCTTCAGCATGCGGTCGAAGGAGAACTTCACGTCCTTCGAGGTGAGGGAGTCACCGTTGCTGAACTTGAGCCCGTCCTTGAGCGTGCAGCGGTAGACCGTGCTCTCGGAGTCGGTGAAGGCGCACTTCTCGGCCGCCTCGGGCTGCGGCTCGGTGGCTCCCTTGGGGAAGCTGAGCAGCGACTGGAAGACGTTGTTGAACAGCAGCCAGGAACCGGGGTCGTAGCCGGAGGCCGGGTCGGTGGCGAGGACGTCGTCGGACATCCCCACCACCACGTCGGAGCCGTTCGACCCCGAGTCGCCGTTCTCCGTCCCACAGCCGGTCAGCAGGCCGGACGCCAGACCGGCCACCAGGGGCAGGACCGGCCACTTCTTGCGCAGGTTCACGTGTGCTTCGTCCTCGGTAGGTCCCGGTCGCGGAGGTGCCGGCCCGGGCGGGTGGTTCGGGTCAGCCGTCCACTCCCCGGCCGAGCTCCCACAACTGGAGCGTCGCCGAGGAGTTGAGCGAGTAGGCGGTGCCGGTGATGTCGTCGCGCGCGGCGACGTACTGCTTGCCCTGCCACAGCGGCAGCACGGGCACGTCGTCGGCGACGATGTCCTGAATGTCCGTCAGGCTGCCCGCGGCGGTCAGCCGGTCGGCCTGGCGACGGGAGGCGGGGATGAGGTCGTCGCGGATCTCGTCGTTGGCGTAGGGCGAGCGGAGGAAGTTGTTCTTGTCCAGGAAGGGCGCCAGGAAGTTGTCGGCGTCGGGGAAGTCGGGGAACCAGCCCATGCCGTAGACGTCGTACTGGCCCTTCTGCCCGGCCCCGCGGTAGGTCGACCAGGGGTGGCCCTTGATGCCGGCCTCGAACAGCCCGCTCTCGTTCAGCTGCTTGGCCAGCTGCTCGAACTCCGCCTTGGTGCCCGTGCCGTAGTGGTCGGTGTTGTAGTGCAGCGTCAGCTTCACCGGCGTGCTGATGCCGGCGTCCTCGAGCAGGCGCCGGGCCTTGGCGGGGTCGGGGTCGCCGTACTGGTTGAAGAAGGAGTTCGAGTGCCCGGTGATGGTCGCCGGGACGAGCGAGTACAGCGGCTGGGCCTGGGAGCCGTAGACCTCGGAGACCAGTTCGCCGCGGTCGACGATCTGGGCCATGGCCTGCCGGACCGCCTTGGACTTCACGGTCGGGGCGTCGGTGTTGAAGACCAGGTAGCGGATCTCCAGGCCGGGCATCTCGACGAGGTCGATGTCGTCCTCGGCGTTGCCCGCGAGTTCGTCGATCTGTTCCGGCGACATGGTGCGCGTCATGACGTCGATGTCACCGTGCTCCAGCGCGTCGCCCATGGCGTCGGGGTCCGGGAAGGAGACCATCTGGACCTTGTCGCTGTTCACCTTCAGCGAGCCCTTGTAGTGCGGGTTCCTGGTGAAGGTGGCCCGGACCATCTCGCCCTTGTCGACCTCGGCGTCCAGGGTGTAGGGGCCGGAACCGTCGACCTCGAAGCCGTCGCGCAGCTTGTCCTTGGCGTAGCTGTCGGGGTGGACGATGCCGGCGACCGGGGTGGAGAGCTTGTAGGGGAAGGTGGCGTCGGCGGTCTTCAGGTGGAAGATCACCTCGCGGTCGCCCTGGGTCTCCACGGTGTCGACGGTGGACAGCAGGGCGTGCACCTCGCTGTCCGCCTTGATGGCCAGCGCCCGGTCGATGGAGTACTTCACGTCCCCGGCGGTGATTGCGTCGCCGTTGGCGAACTTCAGGCCCTCGCGGAGGGTGCAGCGGTAGCGCTCGTTGCCGGCGTCGGTGAACTCGCACGACTCGGCCGCCTCGGGCACGGGCTCGCCGGCGCCCCGCGGCTGGGTCATCAGCGTCTGGACGGTCTGGCGCAGGATGTTCCACGTGCCGACGTCGTAGGCGAAGGCGGGGTCGAGCGGTGCCGGGTCGTCCTCGGAGGCGGTGAACCGGTCCGTGGTGCCGACCACGATGGCGTCGCTGTCGCCGCTGCCGCCGTCGGTGTCCCCGCACCCGGCGAGCACCGGCGCGAGCAGGCCGAGGACGGCCGCCGGCACCAAAGTCTTGCGGTTCATGCTCGAGTTTCTCCAGAGCTGTCGACTCCGTGTACCCGGCATGCAGGGGTGGCGCAGCGGATCACGAGAGGGGGGCGATGTTCTCGCGACGACATTAGTCCGCCCCCGCAGAGGGGCCGACAACCACCGGAGCCGGGCCTTCATCACGCAGTGGAACCGGGTGTGAACGCACCGGCAGAAGCCCGCGGGGAATGATTCGTGCAGCGTCTCACCAATCGGTACACATGGGTCCGCTCACAGGTGCCGAAAGGGGCGGACGGCACGGGCCGGCACCCCCTCCATCACCCAGGAAAGTGGCCAACCTCACATGTGAAAACGGCCTCTGCGGTAACGGAAATAAGCCATCACCGATGATTCGAATTCCGCCGTACACGTGTTCTGTGATCACGTGGTCACGGGACCGGAATTACCGTGCCGACACTGCTTGCACGCTGGGTGAACTCCTAGCGCATTTCCGTCATCAGGCCGCGCAGGAAAGGCAGGTCGACCACTTCCAGGGAGGGGACGACCGTGCGGCCGGCGGCCGGCGCGATGGGCGCCACGGAGGGCACCGCCACCACCTGGCAGCCCGCGGCCTCCGCGGCCGTGACCCCGGTCGCGGTGTCCTCGACGACCGCGCAGCGGGCGGGGTCGGCGCCGAGTCCGGCGGCGGCGGACAGGTAGGGGTCCGGGTGCGGCTTGGTGCGCGGGACCTCGTCACCGGCGACCGAGAGGGCGAAGTGGTGCCGCCCGAGGGAGTTCATGACCCGGTCGATGATCCGCCGGTGCGAGGCGGACACCAGGGCCGTGGGGACGCGGTACTCCGACAGTTCGGCGAGCAGCCGCTCGGCCCCGGGCATCAGCGGCAGCGCCCCGTCGATACGGGCCTCGAACCCGTCGTTGAGCAGGACCGTCAGCTCGGGGAGGGCGATGTCGGCACCGGTCGCCTCGATGAGGAAGCCCGCGCTGCGGGACATGGGGCCGCCCACGACGACATGGCGCCAGGACTCGTCGAGGGTGTGGCCGAGGGAGGCGAAGACCTCGACCTCGACGTCCCACCAGAAGCCCTCGGTGTCGACGAGCGTGCCGTCCATGTCCAGGAGGACGGCCTGCAGGCCGGTGCCCGCCGAACGGGCGGGAGCGGCCACGGTGCGGGCGGCGCCGGACGTCCGGGGCAGGGGCCCCGGGGCGGACCCGAAAGCGGGGATCGTACTGGTCATCCACGTACCTCCTGAAGGGGCGAGCAGGCCGGCCCCCCGTGCGGGGAACCGGCCTGCAGTGGACCGACCAGTCTACGACGCGCGGGGGGCACATGCCTCATTTGCCCCGTGAGTCCCCCGCCACACGCCGGGCGAGGGGCCCCGCACCCGTACGCCCCGGAGGCGTGCCCCGGGGCGTACGGAGGCGTGCGCGGGCCTCAGCGGGCCTCAGCGCGCCTCAGCGGGCGTTGAAGTACTTGGCCTCCGGGTGGTGGATCACGATGGCGTCCGTGGACTGCTCCGGGTGCAACTGGAACTCCTCGGACAGCTCGACCCCGATGCGCTCCGGACGGAGCAGCTCGGCGATCTTGGCGCGGTCCTCCAGGTCCGGGCAGGCCCCGTAGCCGAGGGAGAAGCGGGCGCCCCGGTACTTCAGGGCGAACATGTCCTCCATGGCGGCCGGGTCCTCCCCGGCGAAGCCGAGTTCGCTGCGCACGCGGGCGTGCCAGTACTCGGCGAGCGCCTCCGCCAACTGCACTGACAGGCCGTGCAGTTCGAGGTAGTCGCGGTAGGCGTTGGCCTCGAACATCCGGGCCGTCTCCTCGCCGATGCGGGAGCCGACGGTGACGACCTGGAAGCCCACCACGTCGGTCTCGCCGGACTCCTCGGGCCGGAAGAAGTCGGCGAGGCACAGGCGGCGCCCGCGGCGCTGGCGCGGGAAGGTGAAGCGGGTCCGCTCGTTGCCGTCCTCGTCGAGGACGATCAGGTCGTCGTCCTTGGAGACGCACGGGAAGTAGCCGTGCACCACGGCCGCCTCCAGCAGGTTGTCCGTCTGGAGCCGGTCCAGCAGGCCGCGCAGCCGGGGCCGCCCCTCGCTCTCGACGAGTTCCTCGTACGTCGGGCCCTCGCCGGTGCGGGCCTGCTTGAGCCCCCACTGGCCCTTGAACAGGGCGCCCTCGTCGAGCCAGGAGGCGTACTCCTTGAGCTGGATGCCCTTGCTGACCCGGGTGCCCCAGAACGGCGGCGTGGGCACGGGGTTGTCGGTGGCGACGTCGGAGCGCACGTGCCCGTCCTCGGGGCGCTCCTCGATCTCCACGGTGGCCGCCCGCACGCGCCGCTGGCGCAGTTCGGGCAGCTTGGCCCCGGGTACCCCGCGCTTGATGCCGATGAGCGCGTCCATCAGGCGCAGGCCCTCGAAGGCGTCGCGGGCGTAGCGCACCTCGCCCTGGTAGATCTCGTGCAGGTCCTGCTCGACGTAGGCGCGGGTCAGGGCGGCGCCGCCCAGGATGACCGGGTAGTCGGCGGCGAGGCCCCGCTGGTTGAGCTCCTCCAGGTTCTCCTTCATGATCACGGTCGACTTGACCAGGAGGCCGGACATGCCGATGACGTCGGCCCGGTGCTCGTCGGCGGCCTCGAGGATCGCGGAGACGGGCTGCTTGATGCCGAGGTTGACGACGTTGTAGCCGTTGTTCGACAGGATGATGTCGACCAGGTTCTTGCCGATGTCGTGCACGTCGCCGCGGACGGTGGCCAGCACGATGGTGCCCTTGCCGTCCTCGTCGGACTTCTCCATGTGCGGTTCGAGGTGCGCCACGGCGGACTTCATCACCTCGGCGGACTGGAGCACGAACGGCAGCTGCATCTGGCCGGAGCCGAACAGCTCACCGACCACCTTCATGCCGTCCAGGAGCGTGTCGTTGACGATGCTCAGTGCCGTGCGGGTCTGCAGGGCCTCGTCCAGGTCGGCTTCCAGGCCCTTGCGCTCGCCGTCGATGATGCGGCGCTTGAGCCTCTCCTCCAGCGGCAGGGCGGCCAGTTCCTCGGCCTTGCCGGCCTTCAGGGACTTGGCGGTGGCGCCCTCGAACAGCTGCATCAGCTTCTGCAGCGGGTCGTAGCCCTCGCGGCGGCGGTCGTAGATCAGGTCGAGGGCGGTCCGGACCTCCTCCTCGCTGAAGCGGGCGATGGGGAGGATCTTCGAGGCGTGCACGATGGCCGAGTCCAGCCCGGCCTTGACGCACTCGTCGAGGAACACCGAGTTGAGCAGGATGCGGGCGGCCGGGTTGAGGCCGAAGGAGATGTTCGACAGGCCCAGCGTGGTCTGCACCGCCGGGTGACGCCGCTTCAGCTCGCGGATGCCCTCGATGGTGGCGACGCCGTCCTTGCGGGACTCCTCCTGGCCGGTGCAGATCGTGAAGGTGAGGCAGTCGATGAGGATGTCCTCCTCACGGATGCCCCAGTTGCCGGTGAGGTCCTCGATCAGCCGTTCGGCGATCTCGACCTTCTTCTCGGCGGTCCGGGCCTGGCCCTCCTCGTCGATGGTCAGCGCGATCAGCGCGGCGCCGTGCTCCTGGGCCAGCCGGGTGACGCGGGCGAACCGGGACTCGGGGCCGGCGCCGTCCTCGTAGTTGACGGAGTTGATGACCGCCCGGCCGCCCAGCCGCTCCAGGCCGGCCCGGATGACGTCGACCTCGGTGGAGTCCAGGACGATCGGCAGGGTGGAGGCGGTGGCGAGCCGGCCGGCCAGTTCGCTCATGTCGGCGACGCCGTCGCGGCCGACGTAGTCCACGCACAGGTCCAGCAGGTGCGCGCCCTCGCGGATCTGTTCGCGGGCCAGTTCGACACAGGCGTCCCAGCGGCCCTCCAGCATGGCCTCGCGGAACTTCTTGGAGCCGTTGGCGTTGGTCCGCTCGCCGATCGCCAGGTAGGAGGTGTCCTGGCGGAACGGGACGCTCTGGTAGAGCGAGGCGGCGCCGGGCTCGGGACGCGGGTCGCGCTCGGCGGGGGCCAGGTCGCTCACCCGGTCCACCAGTTGCCGCAGGTGCTCGGGGGTCGTGCCGCAGCAGCCGCCGACCAGGGACAGGCCGTAGTCGCGGACGAAGTTCTCCTGCGCGTCGGCCAGCTCCCCGGGGGACAGCGGGTACCGCGCCCCGTCCTTGGTGAGCTCCGGCAGGCCGGCGTTGGGCATGCAGGACAGCGGGATGCGGGAGTGGCGGGCCAGGTGGCGCAGGTGCTCGCTCATCTCGGCGGGGCCGGTGGCGCAGTTCAGCCCGATCATGTCGATGCCGAGCGGTTCCAGCGCGGTGAGCGCGGCGCCGATCTCGGAGCCGAGGAGCATGGTGCCGGTGGTCTCGACCGTGACCGACACGATCAGCGGGACCTCGAAGCCGGCGGTCTCCATCGCGCGGCGGGCGGCGACGACGCTCGCCTTGGTCTGCAGCAGGTCCTGGGTGGTCTCCACGAGCAGCGCGTCCGCGCCGCCGGCGAGCAGGCCCTCGGCGTTCTGCTGGTAGGCGTCCCGGATGGCGGTGAAGGTGGTGTGCCCGAGCGTGGGCAGCTTGGTGCCGGGGCCCATCGAGCCCAGCACCCAGCGGACCCGTCCGTCGCGGGCGGTGTACTCGTCCGCCGCCTCGCGGGCGATCCGCGCGCCGGCCTCGGACAGCTCGGTGACGCGTTCGGCGATGTCGTACTCGCCGAGGGCCGTGAGGTTGGCGCCGAAGGTGTTGGTCTCGACGCAGTCGACACCTGCGGCGAAGTACTCCGCATGGACCGAACGGACGATGTCCGGGCGTGTCAGGTTCAGGATCTCGTTGCAGCCTTCGAGGTTCTCGAAGTCCTCCAGCGTGGGGTCCTGTGCCTGGAGCATGGTGCCCATCGCACCGTCGGCGACCACCACGCGGGTGGCGAGTGCCTCTCTCAGGGCGGACACGCGGGTCCGGCTGTCGGCGGAAGGGGACTGCGGCAACGAGGCCATGTGAAGGGCTCCCTCAGATGCGACGGCTGTCGGCTTTGCGGCTGCGCGGGGAGGCGTCACGGGGCCTCCCGGCAGGGGCGCACGCGGCCAGGGTAGCCGGGACCGGGTGCCGATGTCCGGAGCGTCCACGGGCCGGACCATGATGGGCGGCACCCCGTCTGCGCGGGACGAGTGAAGCGACCGCCGGCGTCGGACCGTTGGCGGGAGGTCCACATCGACCGGTAGTGTTCGGCAATGCCGAACAGCGGCAGGGGCGTCGCGGGTCGACGGTCGAAGGGGACGGAGGCAGTACGGCGATGGCACGGAACATCCAGTCGCTCGAACGGGCGGCGGCGATGCTGCGCCTGCTCGCGGGCGGCGAGCGGCGGCTCGGCCTGTCGGACATCGCCTCCTCGCTGGGCCTGGCCAAGGGCACGGCCCACGGCATCCTGCGAACCCTCCAGCACGAGGGCTTCGTCGAGCAGGACGACGCCTCGGGCCGCTACCAGCTGGGCGCCGAGCTGCTGCGCCTGGGCACCACCTACCTGGACGTGCACGAGCTGCGGGCCCGCGCCCTGGTGTGGACGGACGACCTGGCCCGCTCCAGCGGGGAGAGCGTCTACCTGGGCGTCCTGCACCAGCAGGGCGTGCTGATCGTGCACCACGTCTTCCGGCCGGACGACAGCCGGCAGGTCCTGGAGATCGGGGCCATGCAGCCGCTGCACTCCACCGCCCTGGGCAAGGTGCTGTCCGCCTACGACCCGGTGGCGCACAGCGAGGCGCTGGACGGCGACCGCACGGCGTTCACCGAGCGCACGGTGTGCGATCCGGACTCCTTCGAGCAGGTCCTCGACCTGACCCGCGCGCGCGGCTACGCGGCGGACGTGGAGGAGACCTGGGAGGGCGTGGCGTCCGTCGCGGCGCCCATCCACGACCGGCGGCGCATGCCGGTGGGCGCGGTCGGGGTGACCGGCGCGGTGGAGCGGCTGAGCCGGGACGGCGAACTGCGGCCGGAACTGATCGCCGCGGTGCGGGACTGCGCGCGGTCGGTGTCCCGGGACCTGGGCGCGCGCCGCTTCTGACACGGGAAGAACCGTGACCGGGGCGCCGTGGCGGCGCTCCGGCCGTCGTCGTGCCGCCGGCCCGTCCGGCGCGCGGCCACCACCGAGCCGAGGGCCGGACACGGACCCGCCGGGCGACGCCGGGCAACGCCGGGAGACGCCGGGAGACGCCGGGAAAGCCGCCCGCGCACGCGTGTCCGTGAGGCGCCGGGGCACCTGACGGGGCGTGATCAGTAACGATCGCGTTTTCGACAACCAGACCCTTGACGCACGTATCGCGCCACGGCGAGACTCCCGTCCATCGGTCGGCATTGTCGAACACCTACCGGCAATACGCGCTAGAGTGTGGCAACGCCAAGGGCCGGCATCGCTCTCAATTTCCGAGGGCGCCCATCCCCGGAGGGACCCGGGGGTCGGCTTCCCTGGACGAAGGACAAAGGAGTCGCGGGTGTCCAGCTCCGACATCTTCATCGGCGAGACCATCGGTACCGCCATACTCATCCTGCTCGGCGGCGGTGTGTGTGCCGCCGTGACGCTGAAGGCCTCCAAGGCCCGCAACGCCGGCTGGCTCGCCATCGCCTTCGGGTGGGGCTTCGCCGTCATGACGGCCGTCTACATCGCCGGGCCGCTGTCCGGCGCCCACCTCAACCCGGCCGTCACCCTGGCCCTCGCCATCAAGGACGGCGACTGGAGCAACGTTCCCGTCTACTTCGCCGGAGAGTTCCTCGGCGCGATGATCGGTGCCACTCTGGTCTGGATGGCGTACTACGGGCAGTTCCAGGTCCACCTGACCGACAAGGAGATCGTCGGCGGGCCGGGCGCCCAGACCACCACCGCCAAGGCGGTCGAGGCGCAGGAGAAGGGCGCCGGCCCGGTCCTGGGCGTCTTCTCGACGGGCCCCGAGATCCGCAACCCGGTGCAGAACCTCGCCACCGAGATCATCGGCACCATGGTGCTGCTGCTCGCCGTGCTCACGCAGGGCCTCAACGACGAGGGCAACGGCCTCGGTGTCCTCGGCGGACTGATCACAGCGCTCGTGGTCGTCTCGATCGGTCTCTCCCTCGGCGGCCCGACCGGGTACGCGATCAACCCGGCCCGTGACCTCGGTCCGCGCATCGTGCACGCCCTCCTGCCCCTGCCCAACAAGGGCGGCTCGGACTGGTCCTACGCCTGGGTCCCGGTGGTCGGTCCGCTCATCGGCGGCGCCCTCGCGGCGGGCATCTACAACGTCGCTCTCGCCTGAGAGCCCCGGATGCCCGCCGGCCGCCAGAACCTCGCCGCAGCGCCGTACGTTCAGCCCCGTAACCAAGGAACTCCCAGGAGCACACAGTGACCGACGCCCACACCGCCGGCCCCTTCATCGCAGCCATCGACCAGGGCACGACCTCGTCCCGCTGCATCGTGTTCGACCGCGACGGACGGATCGTCTCCGTCGACCAGAAGGAACACGAGCAGATCTTCCCGAAGCCGGGCTGGGTCGAGCACGACGCCACGGAGATCTGGACCAACGTCCAGGAGGTCGTCGCCGGTGCCGTCGAGAAGGCCGGCATCACCCGCGACGACATCAAGGCCATCGGCATCACCAACCAGCGCGAGACCACCGTGCTGTGGGACCGCACCACCGGTGAGCCCGTCCACAACGCCATCGTCTGGCAGGACACCCGCACCGACGCCCTCTGCCGCGAGCTGGGCCGCAACGTCGGCCAGGACCGCTTCCGCCGCGAGACCGGCCTGCCGCTGGCCTCCTACTTCGCCGGCCCGAAGGCCCGGTGGCTGCTCGACAACGTCGACGGCCTGAAGGAGCGCGCCGAGGCCGGCGACATCCTCTTCGGCACGATGGACACCTGGGTCATCTGGAACCTGACCGGTGGCACCGACGGCGGCCACCACGTCACGGACGTCACCAACGCGTCCCGCACCATGCTGATGAACCTGCACACCATGCAGTGGGACGAGAAGATCGCCGAGTCCATCGGCGTGCCCACCGCGATGCTCCCCGAGATCCGTTCCTCCGCGGAGGTCTACGGCGAGATCAAGGGCGGCAGGCTGGGCGAGCTGCTCGGCGGCATCCCGGTCGCCTCGGCCCTGGGCGACCAGCAGGCGGCCCTGTTCGGCCAGACCTGCTTCTCCGAGGGCGAGACCAAGTCCACCTACGGCACCGGCACCTTCATGGTGATGAACACCGGTGACAAGATCATCAACTCCTACAGCGGGCTGCTGACCACCGTCGGCTACCAGATCGGCGGACAGCAGCCGGTCTACGCCCTGGAGGGCTCGATCGCCGTCACCGGCGCGCTGGTGCAGTGGATGCGCGACCAGATGGGCCTGATCTCCACCGCCGCCGAGATCGAGACGCTCGCGCTCTCGGTCGAGGACAACGGCGGTGCCTACTTCGTGCCGGCCTTCTCCGGCCTGTTCGCCCCGTACTGGCGCTCCGACGCCCGCGGTGTGATCGCCGGCCTCACCCGGTACGTGACCAAGGCGCACCTCGCACGCGCCGTCCTGGAGGCCACCGCCTGGCAGACGCGGGAGATCGCGGACGCCATGACGAAGGACTCCGGGGTGGAGCTGACCGCCCTCAAGGTCGACGGCGGCATGACCTCCAACAACCTGTTGATGCAGACCCTCTCGGACTTCCTGGACGCCCCCGTGGTGCGCCCGATGGTCGCCGAGACCACCTGCCTCGGCGCCGCCTACGCCGCCGGCCTCGCCGTCGGCTTCTGGAACAGCACCGACGACCTGCGCGCCAACTGGCGGCGGGCCGCCGAGTGGACGCCCCGGATGGACGCGGACACCCGCGACCGCGAGTACAAGAGCTGGCTCAAGGCCGTCGAGCGGACCATGGGCTGGATCGACGACGAAGACTGACGAGGAGCACACACCCGACATGACCACTCAGTCCACCCTGCAGTCCGTGCCTGCCCTGGGGACGCACCCGGCCTCCGGCTCCAACCCGAGCCGGGCCGAGACCCGGGAGCGGCTCTCCAAGGCGTCGTACGACCTCCTCGTGATCGGCGGCGGCATCCTGGGCATCTCCACCGCCTGGCACGCCGCGCAGTCCGGCCTCAGGGTGGCACTGGTGGACGCCGGCGACTTCGCCGGCGCCACCTCCTCCGCCTCCTCCAAGCTGCTCCACGGCGGTCTGCGCTACCTGCAGACCGGCGCGGTGAAGCTGGTCGCGGAGAACCACTTCGAGCGCCGTGCGGTCTCCCGGCAGGTGGCCCCCCACCTGTCGAACCCGCTCACGTTCTACCTCCCCGTGTACAAGGGCGGGCCGCACGGCGCGGCGAAGCTGGGGGCCGGCGTCTTCGCCTACTCGGCGCTGTCGGCCTTCGGCGACGGCGTCGGCCACCTCCTCTCCCCCGCCAAGGCCGCCCGTGACGTGCCGGAACTGCGCACCGAGAACCTCAAGGCCGTGGCCGTCTACGGCGACGACCAGATGAACGACGCGCGGATGGCGCTGATGACGGTCCGCGCGGCCGCCGAGTCGGGCGCCGTCGTCCTGAACCACGCCGAGGTGACCGGCCTGCGCTTCACCCAGGGCCGGGTCACCGGTGCCGAGCTGCGCGACCGGCTCTCCGGCGACGAGTTCGGCGTGAACGCCCGGCTGGTGCTGAACGCGACCGGACCGTGGGTCGACCACCTGCGCCGCATGGAGGACCCGGCCGCCGCGCCGTCGATCCGCCTGTCCAAGGGCGCCCACCTGGTCCTCAAGCGGACCTCGCCGTGGAAGGCCGCGCTCGCCACGCCGATCGACAAGTACCGCATCACCTTCGCCCTCCCGTGGGAGGACATGCTGCTCCTCGGCACGACCGACGAGGAGTTCGAGGGCGACCCGGCGGACGTCGCCGTCAACGACAAGGACATCGCCCAGATACTCGACGAGGCCGCGTTCTCCATCCGCGACCAGCAGCTCGACCGCGACCTGATCACCTACGCCTTCGCCGGGCTGCGGGTGCTGCCGGGCGGCCCCGGCGACACCGCCAAGGCCAAGCGGGAGACCGTGGTGACCGAGGGCCGGGCCGGCATGCTGTCCGTCGCGGGCGGCAAGTGGACCACCTTCCGGCACATCGGCCGCACGGTGATGCAGAAGCTCCAGTCGCTGCCGGGGCACCCGCTGGGCGAGGACTTCGAGCCGGTGGCGTCGCTGCCCAGGAAGCTGCCGCTGCCGGGGGTCGCCAACCCGCGCGCGGTCGCCCACCGGCTGCTGGTCGACGGACCGGCGCCCGGCCCCCGCATGGCGGCGGACACCGCCCGGCACCTGGCCACCCACTACGGTTCGCTGGCGTTCGACATCGCCCGGCTGGCCAACGACGACCCGGCGCTGGCGCAGCGGGTGCACCCGGACGCCCCGGAGATCTGGGCGCAGGTGGTGTGGGCCCGGGACCACGAGTGGGCCGAGACGGCCGAGGACGTGCTGCGGCGCCGGACCACGCTGACGATCCGCGGCCTGGCCACGGACGAGGTCCGGGGCCGCGTCCAGGACCTGCTCGACGGCAAGTAGCCCGCGGCCCCGCCGTCGGCGGGAGCCGGATCCGGTCCCGCACGGGGGGCGGGAACGGGAGGAGGGGCGGTCCCACGCCGACGGGGGCCGCCCCTCCTCGCGTGCCGCCGTCCGCCCGCTGCGCCCCGGCCCGCTGCCGGTGACGGTGCTCCGGCCCGGTCGCGGCGTCACCCCGGCGGCACCGCACGGGAGTTCACACCTGTCCCCCGGGCGGCGCGCCCGGGGGACACGCGTGTGTCCGGGTGACTCACGGGGCAGTCATGGGGGCACTCCCCCCGCACGGGGGCTGCGGGCGTCCCCACGGCACGCCGTAAGGTTGGGGGGTACGCGAGGGCACGTCGGAAGGAGGCGCTGGGTGATCGAGCTCGAGGGGGTTCCCGAGCTGATCGACCCGGTCATGGTGGCCGCGTTCGAGGGCTGGAACGACGCCGGCGACGCCGCCTCCACCGCGGTCGCGCACCTGGAGCGGGAATGGAAGGGCGAGGTGTTCGCGGCGCTGGACGCCGAGGACTACTACGACTTCCAGGTCAACCGTCCGACGGTGTTCATGGACGGCGGGGTCCGCAAGGTGACCTGGCCGACGACGCGGCTGTCGGTGGTCCGGGTGGGCGGCGACAAGCCGCGCGACCTGGTCCTGGTCCGCGGGATCGAGCCGTCGATGCGGTGGCGCTCGTTCTGCAACGAGCTCCTCGGCTTCGCCCACGAACTCGGCGTGGAGATGGTGGTCGTCCTGGGCGCCCTGCTCGGCGACACCCCGCACACCCGTCCGGTACCGATCAGCGGGACCACGTCCGACCCGGACCTGGCGCGCCGCCTGGACCTGGAGGAGACCAAGTACGAGGGCCCCACGGGCATCGTCGGCATCCTCCAGGAGGCGTGCACGCACGCCGGCGTCCCGGCGGTGTCGCTGTGGGCGGCGGTCCCGCACTACGTGTCGCAACCGCCCAACCCGAAGGCCACGCTGGCCCTCCTGAACCGCTTGGAGGACCTGATCGACGTGCGCATCCCGCTGGGCGAACTGGCCGAGGACGCGCGGGCCTGGCAGGTGGGCGTGGACCAGCTGGCCGCGGAGGACAGCGAGGTCTCCGAGTACGTGCAGTCCCTGGAGGAGGCCCGGGACACCGCCGAGCTGCCCGAGGCGTCGGGCGAGGCCATCGCCCGGGAGTTCGAACGGTACCTGCGGCGTCGTGACGGGGCGTCGGGCCCGGCGCCCGGCGGGCACGCCACCGACGGCGGCGAGGGACCGGCCCCCTACCGGCGAGAGGGCCCGGGCGGCCGGGCCAGGCCCTCCAGGCCGCCGAAGCCGGAGACGGAGACGGAGACGGAGAGCGGCGGCGCCGAACGGGACGGCGAGGAGCCGTCGGAGGAGTGACAGTGATCAGGGCTCCCGCCCGCGGGCGGGAGCCCTGATCACTGCCGGCGCGCCGGACCGCGCGCCCGCTACAGCGCGACGCCGAGCAGGGCGTCGACGGCGCGGGAGACGACTCCGGGCGCGCCCGCGTCCGTGCCTCCCCCGCTCTCCTGGCTGACCACCCAGCGGTCGACGGCAGCCAGGGCCGCCGGGGCGTCCAGGTCGTTCGCCAGGGCCTCGCGGATCTCGTCGACCAGGGCGTCGGCAGGCGGGCCGTCGGGGCGGGAGACCGCCGCGCGCCAGTGGCCGAGCCGGGTCAGGGCGTCCTGGAGGACCTGGTCGGTCCACTCCCAGTCGGCCCGGTAGTGGTGGGCGAGCAGGGCCAGGCGGATGGCGGCCGGGTCGACGCCCTCGCGCCGCAGGGCGGACACGAAGACCAGGTTGCCCTTGGACTTGGACATCTTCTCGCCGTTCAGGGCGACCATGCCGGCGTGCACGTACGCCGTGGCCATGGGGAACTCGCCGGTGAGCACCTGGGCGTGCGAGGCGCCCATCTCGTGGTGCGGGAAGACCAGGTCGGATCCGCCGCCCTGGACGTCGAAGCCCATCCCGAGGCGGTCGAGGGCGATGGCGACGCACTCGATGTGCCAGCCGGGGCGGCCCCGCCCGAGCGAGCCGCCGTCCCAGCTCGGCTCGCCCTCACGGGCGGCCATCCAGAGCATGGGGTCGACGGGGTTCTTCTTGCCGGGCCGGTCCGGGTCGCCGCCGCGTTCGGCCGAGAGCAGCCGCATGGCGGCGGCGTCCAGGTGGGAGACCTCGCCGAAGTGGGGGTCGGACTCGACGGAGAAGTAGATGTCGCCTTCGACCTCGTAGGCGGCGCCCAGCTCCCGCAGCCGCTCCACGAGCGGGACGATGTCGGGTATGGCCTCCACGGCGCCTATGTAGTCCCGCGGGGGGAGCATCCGCAGGGCCGTCATGTCCTCGCGGAACAGGGCGGTCTCCTGCTCGGCGAGGGCCGCCCAGTCGACGCCGTCGCGGTCCGCCCGCTCCAGCAGCGGATCGTCGATGTCGGTGACGTTCTGGACGTAGTGGACCTGCCGCTTCGTGTCGAGCCACACGCGCTGCACGAGGTCGAACGCGTTGTACGTCGCCGCGTGCCCGATGTGGGTCGCGTCGTACGGGGTGATGCCGCACACGTAGAGGCGGGCGACGGGACCGGGATCGAGGGTGACGAGGCCGCCGGACGCGGTGTCGTGGATCCTCAGGTCGCGGCCCCGGCCGGGCAGGGCGGGGACTTCGGAAGCGGGCCAGGCATGCATGGAGCGAGCCTAACCGGACCGGAGTTCCGGATACGAACCGGAGCGGGCCGGATGGCCGTGGAGGCACTCTTGCGCGCGACCGCCCCGACGTGCCCTCCGGGTCCCGGTCACACGGGGGCCAGGGGATCGCGGGCCACTGCCCGCTCGGCGCCGGGTGCGTACCGGACGCGAGCAGCGCGGCCACCCGCGCCCGGGTGGCGCCGATCTCCTCGGCGGAGAGCAGCGGCGCGAGCGCCGCGGTCAGCGGGCCGCCGTCCGCGAGGGCCGTCTCGAGGCCGGTGAGCACCTCGCGGGCCTCCTCGGTCAGCGGCTCCCCCGCCCAGCCCCACAGCAGGGTGCGCAGCTTGTCCTCGGTGTGGAAGGTGACGCCGTGGTCGATGCCGTACAGCCGGCCGCCGGCCGCGGGCAGCAGGTGGCCGCCCTTGCGGTCGGCGTTGTTGATGACGGCGTCGAGCACGGCCAGCCGGCGCAGCCGCGGGTCGTCGGCGTGCACCAGGAGGGCGGTGCCGCCGTCCCCGGTGTCGACGAAGCCGATGGCCTTCCAGCCCGGCTCGGGTTCCTCGCGCTCCACCACGGCGAGCAGCGCGTCCCCGGGCACCGTCTCCACCCACAGCTGGCACATGCCCTCGCCGTAGGGGCCGTCGCGCAGCACGGTGGGCGGCACGAGGTCCCAGCCGGTGGCGGCGGACACCAGGTGGGCCGCGACCTCCCGTCCGGCGAGGGTGCCGCCGGGGAAGTCCCACAGGGGGCGCTCCCCGGCGACCGGCTTGTAGACGCAGGCGGCCTCGCGGCCCTCATGGGTGACGGTGCAGTACAGCGCCGTGTTCGACGCCTGGGGGATGCGGCCGCGCACGGTCAGCTCCCCCTCGGCGAGCAGGGTCGTGACGGCGGGGTCGGCGGTGGTCACGCTCCGCGGCGGTATCCGTTCTGGCGCGGACATACGTGTCCTTCCGGGTCGAGCGGGAGGCTGCACAGCGGGCACGGCGGGCGCCCGGCGTTGACGACGTCCAGGGCGCGCTTGGCGAAGGCCCGGGCCTGTGCCCCGGTGAGGCGGACCCGCAGCATGGGGGGCCCGTTCTCCTCGTCCTGGAGCATCCGCTCCTCGGCCTCGGCGAGGTCCTCCTCGGACTCGGCGTCGAGTTCGACGAGGGCCTGCGCCTCGACGATCATGCGCTGCTCCTCGCCGTCCCAGGCCAGCGCCATGGTGCCGACCCGGAACTCCTCCTCCACCGGGGTCCGCAGCGGGTCGGTGTCGGGTACGTCGGCGGGGGCCACGGCGGGGACGGGGGCGTTGCCTCCGCTACGGCGCAGGACCTCGTCGAGCAGTTCGTCCATGCGCTCGGCGAGCGCCGCGACCTGGGTCTTCTCCAGGGCCACGCTGGTCACGCGGGAACCGGCTGAGGCCTGGAGGAAGAACGTACGGCGCCCTGGCAGTCCGACCGTACCGGCCACGAAACGTTCCGGCTGGTCGTAGAGGAACACCTGACGGGACACGTCCTGTCTCCATTGAGAGTGGTGGGCACGGGCGTCGGTTCATGGGGACCACGGCTGCGACCGCTTCACCCTACTGCGGCCGACGATCACGGTGCGCCCGCACCGCCCCCGACCGGGGCGTCCTCGGCCGGCGGCTCCTCGCGGGGCGCCAGGGAGGCGAAGTCCCCGGTGTCGCCCAGGCGGACGAGGAAGGGGCGCAGCCGGGTGTAACGGATCGCGGTGATGGAACACGGTTCAACGGTGATCCGCTGGAAGAGGTCGAGATGAAGTCCGAGTGCTTCGGCGACGAGGGACTTGATGATGTCCCCGTGCGAACACATGAGGTAGACGGCGTCGGCGCCGTGGTCGTGCTCCACGCGCGCGTTCCACTCCCGTACCGCCTCGGCGGCGCGGGTCTGCATGGCGCGCAGGGACTCCCCGCCGGGGAAGGCCGCCGCCGAGGGGTGCGCCTGCACCACCTCCATGAGGGGTTCGTCCCTGAGTTCGGCGAGTTTGCGTCCCGCCCAGTCGCCGTAGTCGCACTCGCCGATGCGGTCGTCGGTGTGCGCGGTGAGGCCCGGGCGGGCGTCGAGCAGCGGCCGGACGGTCTCCTGGCAGCGCTGCAGCGGGCTGACGACGACCTCGCTGAGCGGGAGTTCCGCCAGGCGGGCGGGCAGCGCGGCGGCCTGCTCGGCCCCGCGGTCGTCGAGGGCCACGCCCGGCGTGCGGCCGGCGAGCAGTCCCTCGGTGTTGGCGGTGGAGCGTCCGTGCCGGACCAGGAGCAAGGTGGGCATGCGGCCCAGGGTAGGCGCACGCACCGGTGTGGTGCCGTGCCGGTGAAGGGGGAATGCGGTCCGTGATCGTCGACTGTGCGGTGTACCGGGAGGGGCGGCGGACGAAGGCGCCCGGGGACTTCTCCGACGCGCTGGAGCAGGCGCGGGCGGCGGGCGGCTTCGTCTGGATCGGGCTGCACGAGCCGGACGCGGACGAGTTCGACCTGGTGGCGCGGGAGTTCGGCCTGCACCCGCTGGCCGTGGAAGACGCTCTCAAGGCCCATCAGCGGCCCAAGCTGGAGGTCTACGACGACTCGCTGTTCGTCGTGCTCAAGCCGGTCGCCTACGAGCCGGAGAGCGACACGGTCTCCTCGGGGGAGGTCATGGTCTTCCTCGGTGACGGCTTCGCGGTGACCGTCCGGCACGGCGAGGGCGCCCCGCTCGCGGCCGTGCGCGACCGGCTGGAGCACGAACCGGAGCTGCTGGGAGCGGGACCGACGGCGGTGCTGTACGGGATCGCGGACGCCGCGGTGGACCACTACCTGGAGGTGGCGGCCGAGTTGCAGAACGACCTGGAGGAACTGGAGACCGAGGTGTTCGACCCGGAGGACGAGGGGTCGAAGGACACCGCCTCGCGGATCTACACGTTCAAGCGGCAGATCCTGGAGTTCCGGCGGGCGACGGGCCCCCTGACGACGCCGATGACGCGGCTCGCGGGGGACGGGGCGTTCGGCGCGGGGGTGCCGTTCGTGGCTGCCGAGGCGCGGCCGTTCTTCCGCGACGTGCAGGACCACCTCACGCGGGTCAACGACTCGGTGGACGGGCTGGACCGGCTGGTGTCGGACATCCTGTCGGCGCACCTGGCCCGGGTGGGCGTGCGGCAGAACGACGACATGCGGAAGATCTCCGCGTGGGCCGCGATGGCGGTGGTGCCGACCATGATCGCGGGCATCTACGGCATGAACTTCGAGCACATGCCCGAACTCCGGTGGGCCGGCGCCTATCCCGTGGTGCTGCTGTTCATGGTGGTGCTGGAAGTGGTGCTGTACCGGACGTTCAAGCGGCGCGGGTGGATGTGACCCGCTCGGGCGAACGGGCCCTCCCCTTGCGGGCGAGGGAGCGGCGGGCGAGCGGGCGGCGGGCGGCCGTCAGGCGAACTCGGGGACGGGGCTCGCCGGCCCGCCCAGGGCGTCGCGGCGCTCCGGCATCGTCAGCGAGACCATGCGGCGCCAGCCGGCCACGCGCTCGTAGGCGTACAGCGCGTGGATGCCCGCGGCCAGGAGGGCGGACCGGGCCGCGGACCAGCCCAGGATGCGGCCCATGTGGGTCATGACCGCCAGTCCGACGTCCCGGTGGACGGCGATCTCGGCGAGCGCGCAGGCGCGCAGGGTGCGCTGGATGGCGCGCCCGTGGCCGGCGCGGGCGAGCCGCAGGAGTTCCTCGTGGCAGTAGGCGAGGTGGTTGTCCTCGTCCCGGGAGATCGCGCGGACCGCGCGGCCGAGTTCCGGGTGGTCGGCGAAGTGCTTCAGGAGCAGTCGCATCTGCTCGGACGCGCGCTGTTCGGTGACCCGGCTGTGGGCGAGGTAGGTGACGATGTCCCGCACGGTGAGCGCCTCGTCGCGCCGCAGCCGGGAGTGGGCCAGGCCGATGCCCCGCCGCTCCAGCAGCATCGTGTAGTCGGTCTCGGGCGGGACGGGGACGGGGTCGACGCCGCGCTTCCTCATCAGGGCGCGGAAGATGCGGCCGTGCTTGTCCTCGTCGGCGCCGTGCCGGGCGATCCTGGGGGCGAGCTCCCGCTGCTCCTCGGGCACCAGCGCGGCGATGCGGGCGTTCTCCCAGCCGCCCTGCGCCTCGCCGCTCGCGGCGATCGAGCAGAACAGGGCGAAGGACTCGTCGTCGTCGAGGATCTCCTGGAACAGACTTCGGGCCGACAGCATCGTGACCACCTCTCCCACGGGCTCGCAGGAGTCGAGTCAACTGCCGGGGCGCGGCGGGCCGCAACAGGTGCACCGGGCGACTGCGCCGTCCGGGGGACGGGCCGGGTCCGGTGCCCCGGTGGGGGCGGGGGTCTGAGGCCGGTGTCACGCCGGGGCGGCCCGGCCGTAACCGCGGCGCCCCGGGGGCGTTGTACCGCGTGACGGCCGTGGCGGGGAAGACCCCCGAGCCCCCACCACGGCCGTGGGGCTTCAGCCGAGGCCGGCCCGCTCCAGCGCCTCCGTGCCCGCGCGCAGGGACGCCAGGCGCTCGTCGAGCGTGAAGCCGGCCGGGGCGAGGGTGAGGGTGGTGACCCCGGCGGCGGCGTAGGCCTTCATCCGGTCGGCGATGCGGTCGACGGAGCCGAGGAGCGTGGTCTTGTCGATCAGGTCGTGCGGGACGGCGGCGGCCGCGCCCTGCTTGTCGCCGGACAGGTACTTGTCCTGGATCTCGGCGGCCTCCTGCTCGTAGCCCATGCGGCGGGCGAGCTGGTTGTAGAAGTTCTGCTTGCGGCTGCCCATGCCGCCGACGTAGAGGGCGGTGTAGGGCCGGAAGGTGTCGGCGAGCGCGGTGACGTCCTTGTCGTCGCCCACGGCGAGCGGGACGGTGGGGCAGATGTCGAAGCCGTCGAGGGTCTTCCCCGCCTTCTCGCGGCCCGCGCGCAGGTGCCGCACGGCGGTCTCCTCCAGGTGCTCGGCCGCGGGGAAGATCAGCAGGGCGCCGTCGGCGATCTCGCCGGTCTGCTCCAGGTTCTTGGGACCGATCGCGGCGATGTACAGCGGGATGTGCTCGCGCTGCGGGTGCACGGTGAGCTTGATCGGCTTGCCGGGGCCGCCGGGCAGCGGGAGGGTCCAGTGCTCACCGTCGTGCGTCAGCCGCTCGCGGGTCATCGCCTTGCGGATGATCTCGACGTACTCGCGGGTGCGGGCCAGCGGCTTGTCGAACTTGACGCCGTACCAGCCCTCGGAGACCTGCGGACCGGAGACGCCGAGGCCGAGGCGGAAGCGGCCACCGGAGAGGGAGTCGAGGGTGGCGGCGGTCATCGCGGTCATCGCCGGCTGACGCGCGGGGATCTGGAAGATGGCCGAACCGACGTCGATCCGTTCGGTCTGGGCGGCGACCCAGGTGAGCACGGTGGCGGCGTCGGACCCGTAGGCCTCCGCGGCCCAGCAGACCGCGTAGCCGAGGCGGTCCGCCTCCTGCGCCACGGCGAGATTGTCCGCGTCCATTCCGGCGCCCCAGTAGCCGAGGTTGATCCCGAGCTGCATGACCCTCTCCCCTTACCGATGAGTAACGTCGCTTGTCCGCCGACCCTATACCGCCGGCGGCCTGGTGGGCCCGCACCCGGGCGCCCCGCCGGGCCGGTCCGGGAACCCCGCCCGGCCGGCTCCGCGCACCTGTGGAAATCGTTGTCCACAGGCCCCCACATCGTCGTCCCCGGCCAGTAATCTCGGCGTCCATGGAGCAGAGGCATCTCGGCCGTACCGGCCTGCGTGTGTCCCGGATCGGGCTCGGGACCCTGACCTGGGGTCGGGACACCGACGAGCACGACGCCGCGGACCTGCTGAAGACCTTCTGGGAAGCGGGCGGCACCCTCGTCGACACCGCGGACGTGTACGGCGACGGCGAGTCCGAGTACCTGCTCGGCAAGCTGATGGACGGCCTGGTGCCGCGCCGGGACCTGGTCATCTCGACCAAGGCGGGCAGCGTCCGGGACCCCGACCGGCGCTTCGACGGCTCACGCGGCCACCTGCTCTCCGCCCTGGACGCCTCGCTCGCCCGGCTGGGCACCGAGTACGTGGACGTCTGGCACGTCCACGCCTACGACCCGCACACCCCGCTGGAGGAGACCCTCCAGGCGCTCGACACGGCGGTCGCCAGCGGGCGGGCCCGGTACGCCGGGGTGTCCAACTTCTGCGGGTGGCAGCTGGCCAAGGCGGCGACCTGGCAGCTGGCCGCACCGGGCCCGCGCACCCGGCTGGCGAGCACCCAGATGGAGTACTCGCTGCTGCAGCGCGGCGTGGAGCGGGAGGTGCTGCCCGCCGCGCTCGACCTGGGGATCGGGCTGCTGCCGTCCTCGCCGCTCGGCCGGGGCGTGCTGACCGGCAAGTACCGCAACGACGCCACGCCGGCGGACTCGCGCGGCGCCTCGGAGCACCTGGCGCCGTTCGTCGCTCCGTACCTGGACGACACGGCCGCCCGCATCGTGGACGCGGTGACCACGGCGGCGGACGGGCTCGCGGTGACCGCGCTCCAGGTCGCCCTGGCCTGGGTGCGGGACCGGCCCGGCGTGACCGCGCCCGTCGTGGGGGCGCGCACCGCGCAGCAGCTCGCGGCGGCGTTGTCAGTGGAGGCGCTTAGTCTTCCTGACGAGATCTGCCGGGCGCTCGACGACGTGTCGGCTCCCGTGCACCGCTATCCCGATCACGACTGGAGCACGCTGTGAGCACGGAGCCGTCCAAGACCGCTCAGGACACCGGGCCGGGGACGCCGGGCGGGGCGGAGACCGGGCCGGGGACGCCGGGCGGGGCGGAGACCGGTCGGCACGCGGACGCACCGGCCGCCTGGGACCACGACGCGGGGACGACGGAGTTGGCGGGAATGACGGGGACGACCGCGGCGGACGCCCCGGAAGCGGTCCCCGCGGGCGGGGACGTGCCGGAGGGGGAGGCCACGGGCGGGGACGTGCCGGAGAGGGAGGCCGCCGACGGGGAATCGGAGGGAGAGGCCGCGGCGGACGGACCGTCCGGCGAGGGCACCGCCGCGGAGGGCGCGCAGGTGTCCGAGGCCGAGGCGGAGCTGCTGGCGCAGCAGATCGAGCGGGAGCGGATCGAGCGGCGCAAGGCGCAGAAGCAGGGGCCGGTCGAGGCCGGGGCGAAGCTCAGCGGGACGGCGGCCGACCTGCTGGCCGCCGTGCGGGCCGTGGAGAGCGGGGCGCGGCCGGTGCGCGCCACGGTGTTCGAGGAGGCCGAGCCCGCGCCCCGGCGCCCGGCCCCGGAGCCGGTGCGCCGGGCCCCGGTGGCGGCGCCCGCCGAGGCGGCTCCCGCTCCCGAGGCCGTCGGTGCCGTGCGGGAGGTCCTGGTCCGGGGCGGCGCTCCCGAGGCACTGGCCGGGCCCGCGGCGGCCGTGCTGGGCGAGGGCGCCGCCGAGGCACTGCGGGCGGACCCCTGGCAGTTGCTGCGGGTCGCCGGGGTGCGGCCCGAACAGGCCGACGGCTTCGCACGGTCCCTGCTCGGGCCGGAGACCGGACCGGACGACGGCCGCCGGGGGCGGGCGGTCACCGTCTGGCTGCTGGAGCAGGCCGCGACGGCCGGCCACACCGCCCTGGACCTCCCGGCCCTGACGGCCGCGCTCGCGCGGCAGGGCGTGCCGGACGCGGAGACGGCCGTGCAGGACGCGATCGCGGAGGCGGACGTTCTGGTCTTCCAGGACGCCCTGGACGACGGCCGTCAAGCACCGGCCACCCCACCCGCCGCGGCTGCGGGGACGGGGGACGACGGCGAGGACCCGGAGGACGGGGACGACGGTGAGGAGCGTCCGGTCCGCGTCCTGGTGGGTCTGGAGCGGTACGCGCTGGCCGAGGAGAGCCTGGCCGACGGGCTGGCCCGGCTGGTCGGCTCGGTGCCGAAGCAGGACGGTTCCACCGCCGACTGGGAGCGGGCGGCCGGCTCCGCCGAGGGCGCCGCGGCCGACCTGATCCGGGCCGTCGCCGGACACGGCCTCGTGCTGCACACCGGCGGCGCCGCCTCGGCCGCCGAGCCGGCGGCGCTGCTGCGGGCCGCGCGGAGCCTGGGGCTGCGCGCCTGGGCGGCCACCCACGGCCCCACCGGCCGGGACTCCCTCGCCGCGCTGCTGGGCGGATCCGGCGGCGCGGAGGAGTCCGGTGTCACCACGGTCGGCGGACTGCTGTCCGGCGCCGAAGGGCCGGGCCGGGACGCCGAGGGAACCCTCGCACTGGACCTGCTGGTCGTGCTCGACGCACCGCAGCTGGACGTGGAGACCGCCGCGCTGCTCACGGAATCGCTGCCGGACGGGGCCCGCCTGGTGCTGGCCGGGGACCCGGGAGTGCTGGGATCGGCCGGTCCGGGCCGGGTGTTCGGGGACCTGTTGGCGTCGCGGGTCTGCCCTCAGGTGGCCTCCCGGCGGCCGGATCCCGGCCCACTGGGCGAGCTGGTCTCGGGTATCGGGGCCGGTGAGCTGCTCCAGGTCGAGGCTCCCGGCAAGGAGGTCGTGATCGTGCCGGTGCGGGACGCGGGCGAGGCCGTGCACCGCACGGTGCAGCTCGTGGTGGACTCCGTGCCCCGCGCGATCGGGGTTCCCGCCGAGGAGACACAGGTGATCACCCCGGGACACGGGGGCGCGGTCGGCACCCGGGCGCTGAACGCGGCGCTCAAGGAGCGCCTCAACCCAGGCCCCGGGCGCTTCGGCGGCTTCGACCCCGGCGACCGGATCGCCTACTCCCCCGTCCCCGGCCGCACGGTGCCGGGCCGGGTCCTGCGCGCCGACGCCGAGGGGCTGCACCTGTCCTGCGCGGGCGAGGCCGTGCTCGTGCCGAGGGAGAGGGTGGAGCGCTCGGTGCGGCACGGCTGGGCGCTGACCGCGCACCAGGCGGTGGGCTGCCGGTGGCCCGCGGTGGTCGTGGTGCTGCCGGGGGACGCGGCGGGCCTGCTGAGCCGTCCGTGGGTCTACACGGCGTTCGGCAGGGCGGACCGGCACCTGTCGGTCGTGCACGGCGTGGAGCAGGCGCTGCCGCGCGCGGTGGCCGAGGTACCGGCGAAACCGCGCACGACGCGGCTGCCCGCGCTGCTGGCCCCGCAAAGAGCGGCGACGGCGGACGGCTGAACGCCCGCCCTGCCTTCCGGGAGCACGGGCGCACGGGACTCGCGGACGCCGGCACGGGAATCCCGCGTCGGGCGCGCCCGGTTGCCGCACACCTGGGGCGACTTCGGCAGGAGACCGGACGTGAGTGAGGGGTGAGGGGTAAGAGGTGACCCGTGACGCGTGACGGATGAGACTGCTCACCGCCGACGGACGGCCGCCGACCCACCGCCGTGCTTCCTCCGTCACTCCGCGGGCGGTTGCCGTCGGCCCGACAGGCGACTCGCAGGCGCCCGGGGGCACCGCCTCCGGCGGGTGCCCGGGGCGCGGGCTCCGCAGGCGTCCGGGCGGGGCAACGTCACGCAAGGGCTTGGGCCGGGACGCGGGCGTCATCCGCGTGCCGGTCCTGGCGCGGGCCGTCGCGGACTCCTGGTTCGGGCCGGCGTGGCATGCGGATCCGGACACGCCGACGGCGGTGACACAGGGGGTGTCACCGCCGTGGGGCGTGTCCGGTGCGCGGGTGGTCAGCGGTCGGTGTCGAGCGGCTCCACGTCCTCGTCCCCGTCCGGGGTCCCGGCCAGGGTCCGGACGAGGGCGTCGTCGAGGTCGTCGTCATCGTCGTCGTCGAGGTCGTCGTCGAAGACCGCGCTGACGTCGAAGCGGCAGATCACCCGCTGCGGGTCCGCGCCCTCGAAGGGGGCTTCGAGCCACTCGCCCGGTTCCGCCGGTTCGTCGGACACCGTGACCCACAGCGTGGAGTCGCCCTCCTCCAGCCCGAACTCGGTGTGCCGGGAGGCGATCTCGTCCGGCTCGAACTCGCCGAACAGCAGGCCCAGCGCACCGTGCACCGTGCTCGACGCCTCCGAGCCGCTCCCGTCGTCGTCGGCCGCCTCGATCCGCTGGGCGTGGGCACGCAGCCGCTGTGGCTCCGCGACGGCGTAGTCGCGGCGGATCAGCACGCTGAGGGCGCTCGGCTCGTCGGGGCCGGTGTACGGCGGCAGCGTCTCCTCGCCGGGGATCTCGAACGGGGTGACCTCGTCGTACCGGTCGTAGAGCAGTTCGTCGTACGCCTCCGCGGCCCCGGCCAGCTCGTTGAACGCCTCGTAGACGGCCGGGTCGTCCTCCCCCGACCGGCGTTCGACCGCGGCCAGGTGGCGGTCGAGCGCGGCCTTGACCGCCTCGGCGGCGGCGCGTACCTCGGCAGCCGTGGGCTGCGCAGCATCAGACATAGTGCAGACGCTATCCGTACCGGGGGCCGGCCCGCACAATAGATGCGATGCCGGAATACGAATTTGTCGACGTGAACGTGCCGCGCGGGGTGTCCCGCAAGGAGACGGCACGCCTGCTGACCGACCACGCGGAGTACGGGCACTGGGAGTTGTACCGCCTGACACTGCTGCGCGACGGCAGCCGCCGGGTGCGGCTGCGGCGGCGCATCATCCGTCAGGTGCGGGCCACCTGGTGAGACCGGGGGCACCGCCGGGACGAGCCGTCCCCGGGTGAGGCGGCAGGGAGCGGGCTCCGCGGACGCGGGGCCCGCTCCCTGCCGTGTGCCGGGGCCGTGCCGGGCCGGCCGTCAGGCCGCGGAGCGCGCCCTCCGGTACAGGACCGCGCCGGCGAGCAGCGCGCCGGCGCCGACCGGCAGCACCAGGCCCATGGGCAGCTCGCTGCCGGTGGCGGCCAGTGCCGCGTCGGCGTGGTGCGTGTCGACGGAGCGGTTGCCCCGGTCGTCGCCGCCGTCGGAACCGCCCGGGGTCTCGGCCCCCGGCATGCCCGGCTGCCCCGGCGTTCCCGGCTGCCCCGGGGTGCCCGGCGTTCCCGGCTGCTCCGGCGTTCCGGGCGTGCCCGGCTCTCCCGGTGTTCCGGGCGTGCCCGGCTCACCCGGTGTTCCGGGCGTGCCCGGCTCACCCGGCGTTCCAGGCGTGCCCGGATCTCCCGGGTTGCCGGAGCCGCCGTCGGCGCAGCCGTTGCCGAAGGCGGGGTTGCCGATGCCGATGATGTCGACGCTGTTGCCGCAGACGTTCACCGGCGCGTGGACGGGGACCTGGACCTGGTTGCCGGAGGCCACTCCGGGCGAGTCGGAGGTGTGCCCGCCGGCGTGGGATCCGGAGGACGTCCCGTGGTGGTCCGCGTCGCCGTAGCCGTCCGGCGCGGGGGCGCTCCGGTTGGCGCAGGCGTTGCCCATCGCGGGGTTGAGGAGGCCGACGACGTCGACCGTGTTGCCGCAGACGTTCACCGGCACGTGCACCGGCGCCTGCACCGAGTTGCCGGAGAGCACGCCGGGCGATCCCGCCGCGGCGCCCTGCGCCCCGGCGTCGGCGTGGGCGGCTCCGCCCGCGGCGGCGATCATGCCGGTCGCGGCCGCCATGGTCATCAGCCCCTTGCGGGTGACCTGTCGCATTGCTGTGTTCCTGCCTTCGACCTCGTGCCGGGAATTCCCATCGCGGTGATTCCCGGGAAGTGGACGTTTCGAGACCGGACGGCCCCGGAGTGCATGGCGCGCACTCCGGGGCCGGCGGTTTCAACCCTGAAAAGAACCCGCCCTAATGAGCGAGCCGAAACGTCACTGGTTGACGCAGGTGTTGCCGAAGGCGGGGTTCAGCAGCCCGATCACGGAGACCGTGTTGCCGCAGACGTTCACCGGGACGTGCACCGGGACCTGGATGACGTTGCCGGACACGACGCCCGGGGAGCCCACGGCGGCACCCTGCGCACCCGAGTCGGCGACGGCCAGGCCCGCACCCGCGAGAACCAGACCACCCGTGGCAGCCGCAGCAGCGACGACCTTCTTGATCATTATTCCTCCTAGTTGGCAATGCGATCCAAAAACGCGGATCACACCACGGGTAACGAGGAGGGAGTAATGAGGCTACGAGCTTATGGTCGCATTCACTCGTCCCGGTCAACTCCGCACGCCTGCACGATTCACGGCCGGCCCGCGGCGTGCGCGGCGGGCGGGCCGTTCGCCTCTCAGGACGCGTCGAGGAAACGGTCGAGGACCCGGACACCGAACTTCAGGCCGTCGACCGGGACCCGCTCGTCGACCCCGTGGAACATGCCGGCGAAGTCCAGCTCCGGAGGCAGCTGCAGCGGTGCGAACCCGAAGCAGCGGATGCCCAGGTCGTCGAAGGACTTGGCGTCGGTGCCGCCGGAGAGCATGTACGGCACGGCCCGCGCGATCGGGTCCTCGGCGCTGAGCGCCAGCTGCATGGCGTCGACCAGCCGGCCGTCGAAGTCGGTCTCCAGGGCCTTGTCGGCGTGCACGTCCTCCCGCCTCACGCGCGGGCCGAGGATGCGGTCGAGGTCGGCGAGGAACTCCTCCTCGTAGCCGGGCAGGAAGCGTCCGTCCACGTGCGCGGTGGCCTGGCCGGGGATGACGTTGACCTTGTAGCCCGCGCCGAGCATGGTGGGCGCCGCCGAGTTGCGCAGGGTGGTGCCGATCATGCGGGCGATGCCGCCCAGCTTGGCGAGCGTCTCGTCCATGTTCTCCGGGTCGAGTTCGGTGCCCAGCGCGTCGGAGAGCTCGTCGAGGAAGGCGCGGACGGTCTTGGTGACCCTGACCGGCCACTGGTGCCGGCCGAGCCGGGCGACGGCCTCGCTCAGCTCGGTGATGGCGTTGTCCGTGTTGGTCATCGAGCCGTGCCCGGCGGTGCCCTCCACGGTGAGCCGCATCCAGTGCATGCCCTTCTCGGCGGTCTCGACGAGGTAGAGGCGCAGCTTCTCGTTGACGGTGAAGGAGAAGCCGCCGACCTCGCCGATCGCCTCGGTGACGCCCTCGAACAGCTCGGGGTGCTCGCGGACCAGGTGCTTGGCGCCGTACGTGCCGCCGGCCTCCTCGTCGGCGAGGAAGGCGAGGACGATGTCGCGCGGGGGCTTGCGTCCGGTGCGCATCCGCTCCCGGACGACCGCGAGGGTCATCGCGTCCATGTCCTTCATGTCGACGGCGCCCCGGCCCCAGACGCACCCGTCGGCGATCTCGCCGGAGAAGGGGTGGTGGGTCCAGTCGTCGGCGTCGGCCGGGACCACGTCGGTGTGGCCGTGGATGAGCAACGCGGGACGGGACGGGTCCTCGCCCTCGATCCGGGCCACCGTGGAGGCCCGCCCGGGGTGCGACTCGAAGATCTGCGGCTCCAGTCCCACCTCGGCCAGCTTCTCGGCGACGTACTCGGCCGCCTTGCGCTCGCCGGGACCGGAGTGGTCGCCGTAGTTGCTGGTGTCGATCCGGATCAGCTCGCGGCAGAGGTCCACGACCTCGTCCTCGCCGGTGACGTTCCTGGCCGTGTCGGTCCCGCTCACGTGCTTCCTCCCGCTCGTTCCTGCCGGTGCACCGGGGGCGCCCGGCGGCGGCCCCGCTGGTGGGTCCCCCCATCCTCTCCTCTCGACGCCCGGGTCCCAAGCCCCGCACCGGCCGGTCGCCCGCGGGCCGCATCGCGGGCCCGGCCGTGCGGCGGGTGACGCGGGGGTGCGCCCGCGGGGTGATCGGCCACCCCGGAACACCTGGTAATGTTTACGTCGTCGCCGCGGGGGGAAACCCGCGCGACAGACACCTTGTCCGGGTGGCGGAATGGCAGACGCGCTAGCTTGAGGTGCTAGTGCCCTTTATCGGGCGTGGGGGTTCAAGTCCCCCCTCGGACACACGAAGCGCGAGGGCCGCGACCACCAGGTCGCGGCCCTCGGGCGTTGCCGGACGACACTGGTCGCGGAGGGTGACATGGCTGCCGCTCGTTCCTGCCCCTGCGGGCTCCCCGAGCCGTACGAGGCGTGCTGCGGCCGTCTGCACTCCGGTGCCGCCGCCGCCCCGACGGCGGAGCGCCTGATGCGGTCGCGCTACTGCGCCTTCGTGCTGCGGGACACCGGGTACCTGCTGCGGACGTGGCACCCCCGGACGCGCCCGGACCGGCTCGACCTCGATCCGGCGATGCGCTGGACCGGGCTGGAGATCCTGGACACCACCGACGGCTCCGCCTTCCACGCGACGGGAACGGTCACCTTCCGGGCGTCCTACCGGGGCGGCGCGCTGCACGAGCACAGCCGGTTCGAGCGGGTGGCCGGGGCGTGGGTGTACGTCGACGGGGACTTCGTCGGGTCGTAGCGGGGGGGAGGGCCCGCGTCGGCCCGGACGGAGCCCGGAGCCGGGCTGCGCCGGACGGGCGCGGAGCCGGGCTGCGCCGGACTGGGCTGAAGGGGGACCGCGTCAGGGTGCCAGCACGTCCAGCTCTTCGAGGGCTCCCACGGTGATCTCCCGGGTCAGCCGTTCGGCGCGGTCCGCGTCGCGTTCCCGCACCGCCTCCGCCACCTGGACGTGCAGGGTGACGGCGGCCGGATCCGGGTCGTCGAACATCACGTCGTGCCGGGTGCGGCCGGCCAGGACCTCCGCGACGACGTCGCCGAGGCGGGCGAACATCTCGTTGCCCGAGGCCGTGAGGATCACCCGGTGGAAGGCGATGTCGTGGAGGAGGTAGCCCTCCAGCTGCTGACCGCTCGAGTGGGCGACCATTCCCAGCGCACAGCGGGTGAGTTCGGCGCACTGCTCGGGCGTGGCGTGGCGGGCGGCGAGTCCGGCGGCGATCGGTTCGACGGCCGAGCGGAGCACGGTGAGGGACCTCAGCTGCCGGGGGCGGTCGGCGCCTGCCAGCCGCCAGCGGATGACCTGCGGGTCGTAGACGTTCCACTCGCGGGCGGGCAGGACCGTCACGCCCACGCGGCGGCGGGACTCGACCAGGTGCATCGACTCCAGGACGCGCACCACCTCGCGCATCACCGACCGTGACACGTCGAACCGCTGGGCGAGTTCGTCGGTGCGCAGGACGCTGCCCGCAGGGTACTTCCCCGCCGTGATCTCGGGGCCGAGGGAGTCCAGTACGCGTCCGTGCAGCCCCCGGCCGGTTGTGCTCATGCACTCAGCGTACGGGGCGGGTCACGGAAACAAAAAGTCAGACTTATAAGTCACACAGTCTTGAAATCGTCTGACCAATGGGTTTCAGTTGCGTCCGAACATCACGTGTCGACGAGGACATGCAGACAGTGAGGGCAGCGATGAAAATCCCCAGCGTGGTCGTGGTCATGGGGGTCTCCGGCACCGGTAAGACCACGGTCGGAACCCTGCTGGCGGACCGGCTCGGCGTTCCGTACGCCGAGGCGGACGACTTCCACCCCCAGGCCAACATCGAGAAGATGTCGGCCGGCACCCCGCTCACCGACGACGACCGGTGGCCCTGGCTGGACGCCATCGGCGACTGGGCGCGCGGACGCGCCGGACGCGGCGGTGTGGTGAGCTGCTCGGCGCTCAAGCGCGCCTACCGCGACCGGTTGCGGGAAGCGGCCCCCGGTCTCGTCTTCCTACACCTCACGGGCGACCGCGCGCTCGTGGCGGACCGGTTGGCGCAGCGGAAGGGCCACTTCATGCCCACGGGGCTGCTCGACTCGCAGTTCGCGACGCTCCAGCCGCTCGAACCCGACGAGGCGGGGATCGCCGTGGACGTGACGCCCGACCCGACGGAGATCACCGAGCGGGCGCTGGCGGCCCTCACCGAACTGCGCGGCACCTCCGCCTAGTCCGCTCCCCCCACCCACCGGGTCGCGGACTTTCCCGGCCCGGGCTCCGGAGCGCCCCCCACACGGTTCCGGAGCACCCCCACAGCTGCGGAGCACCCCCACGGTTCCGGAGCACCCCCACGGTTCCGGAGCACCCCCACAGCTGCGGAGCACCCCCACGGTTCCGGAGCACCCCCGCTGCTGCGGAGCCGCCCTCCCCGCGCCCTTCCCCCCACGACCTTTCCCCCACCTTTCCCCCACGTCCCCCACCCCGTAGAGAAACAAGGGATCCACTGTGACCAGACTCAGCGTCGAGCTGCTGGCAGCGGACGCACCCGAGCCGATCACCTCGGCCGGCCACGCTCAGCTGGGCATCGCCGTCCTGGCGGGCATCGCCGTCATCGTCCTGCTCATCACCAAGTACAAGCTGCACGCCTTCCTCGCGCTGACCATCGGGTCGCTCGCGCTCGGCGCCTTCGCCGGGGCCCCGCTGGACAAGGCCATCCTCAGCTTCGGTTCCGGGCTCGGCTCCACCGTCGCCAACGTGGGTGTGCTGATCGCCCTCGGCGCGATCCTCGGCAAGATGCTCGCCGACTCCGGCGGTGCCGACCAGATCGTCGACACCATCCTCGCCCGGGCGAGCGGACGTGCCATGCCCTGGGCGATGGTGCTGATCGCCTCCGTCATCGGCCTGCCGCTCTTCTTCGAGGTCGGCGTGGTGCTGCTGATACCCGTCGTCCTGATGGTCGCCAAGCGGGGCAACTACTCCCTGATGCGTATCGGCATCCCGGCGCTGGCCGGTCTGTCCGTGATGCACGGCCTGGTCCCGCCGCACCCCGGCCCGCTGGTCGCGATCGACGCGCTGGACGCCAACCTCGGTGTGACGCTGGCCCTCGGGGTGCTCGTCGCCATCCCGACGGTCGTCATCGCCGGGCCGGTGTTCTCCCGGTACGCCGCGCGCTGGGTGGACGTCCCGGCCCCGGACCGGATGATCCCGCAGCGTCCCTCCGAGGAGCTGGAGAAGCGCCCCGGCTTCGGTCCGACGCTGTTCACCATCCTGCTGCCGGTCGTGCTCATGCTCGCCAAGGCGCTGGTCGACATCGTCATCGACGACACCGGCAACTCCGTGCAGCGGGTGTTCGACGTGATCGGCTCCCCGCTGATCGCGCTGCTGGCCGCCGTGCTGGTCGGCTTCTTCACGCTCGGCATGCCCGCCGGGTTCAGCAAGGAGCGGATGCAGCAGCTGGTGGACAAGAGTCTCTGGCCGATCGCGGGCATCCTGCTGATCGTCGGCGCGGGCGGCGGCTTCAAGCAGACGCTGATCGACTCCGGGGTCGGACAGATGGTCCTGGACATCTCCGAGGACTGGTCGATCCCGGCCCTGCTGCTGGGCTGGCTGATCGCGGTGGCGATCCGGCTCGCGACCGGCTCCGCCACGGTGGCGACGGTCTCGGCGGCCGGTCTGGTGGCCCCGCTCGCGGCCGACATGTCGACCACGCACGCGGCCCTGCTGGTGCTGGCCATCGGCGCCGGTTCGCTGTTCTTCAGCCACGTCAACGACGCGGGCTTCTGGCTGGTGAAGGAGTACTTCGGCCTCAGTGTCGGACAGACCGTGAAGACCTGGTCCGTGATGGAGACGATCATCTCGGTGGTGGCGGGCGGCCTCGTGATGCTGCTGTCCCTGATCCTCTAGCGCGGCGGCCGGCCGTGCGGCGCCGTGCCGGATGGCGCTGTGCGGCGGCGGTCGCCCACCCCGTCCCGTGCCGCG
The DNA here is from genome assembly GCF_040637405.1 of Streptomyces sp. NPDC029526. Taxonomy (NCBI): domain Bacteria; kingdom Bacillati; phylum Actinomycetota; class Actinomycetes; order Kitasatosporales; family Streptomycetaceae; genus Streptomyces; species Streptomyces sp. NPDC029526. Next base: position 125,397 of record NZ_JBEZWE010000003.1, on the reverse strand, counting down.
GACCGGCCACCGGTCCGCGGCACGGTGCTGTGCGCGGTGCACAGTGCGGGGTGCGCGGTGCGCTGTGCGTTGTGCGCCCGGCCACCGCACGGTGCCGTGTCACGGCAGGGCGCTGCGTCGCGGCGGGCGGGCGCTGTGTCCGCGGCACGGTGCTGTGTCACGGCACCGGCCTGGCCTGGGCCGTCCGGCTGCCGAGGGGGCCTTCCGGTGAGTGGCGGACCACCGGATGATGGTGGCTTCGGTGCCGGACCATCGTGCGGGGGACGTCATGCGGGCATCGCTCGGGACGCGGATCTCGGGGCTGCTGATCGCCGGCTCCCTGGCCGTCTCACTGACGGTCGTGCTGGGCGGCGCCCCGGCCGGGCCGGAACCCGGCACGAGCCCCCCGAGAGCCGCCCCGGGCAGCACTCCCGGCCGGAGCACGGCGGAGACCTCGGTACCCCTGCCGACCACCGGCCCCGGGGCCCGTACGTCACCGGACGGATGGCGCCGTTCCGTCGCCCCGGACCCTTCGGGCCCCCGGCCGCGCGCCGCCGCTCCTCCTCCCCTACGGCCGGCACCCGCCGCGACACCCGTCCGGCCGCTCGCCGCACCGGTGTGGCTCCCGGCCGGGCCCCGTTCGCCGGACACCGACGGGGTGGCCGACCCGGCCAGCGTCTACGACCTGCTGCGGACGCCGGACCGCTGCGCGGACGCCCTCCGGGCCGGGGCGGCTCCCGCCGGGGCGGGCGCGGACGCGACGCCCGACGACGAGTGGCGCGTGCTGGGCGCTCTGGCGCGGGCGTGTCTGGCGGTGCGCGGGGTGGGCGGCGGCGACTGGGGAGAGGCGGCCCGGGAGCACGCGGCGCTGGCGGGACGGCCCCTGGGCTGCAAGGGCCGGGCCGCGTACGCGGTGCTCGGCGGACTGCTGGAGTTCCACGCGCGGCATCCGGGCGCCACCGTACGGCCGGTGAGCCCTTCGCGCGGGGGCGCCGCGTGCGACTTCCGGGTGGTGTCGGTTGATGTGGGCGGGGACGGCGAGGCCCGGCCGGGTGAGGCGGTGATGGTCGAGGTGGACGGCGTCTTCTTCGACCCGGCGGAGTTCCTCCGGGAAGGCGGGGTGTCCGTCGACGGGGTGTCGGTCGGCAGCGCTCCGGTGAGGGATCCGGCGGCGCCCGGCCCGCTCGTGGCGGAGACCGGCCCGGCGGGGCGGCTCACCCTGGCCTTCCGGCTGCCGGCCGGGGTCCCCGCCGCCCCGGCCGTGGACGTGGTGGTGGGGTACGCGGACGTCCGGGCGGTACGGGAACGGGCCTTCGCCGTCGTGGAACCGCCCGCCCCGGCGGCCCCGTCGCCCGTGGGAACGGCCGCCGGGCCGGGCACCGGACCGGTGGCCTGAAAGGGCAGCCCTCAGGGGCCAGCCCGGTCAGGACGCTTCGCGCTCACGGTCGGCCCGGCCTGACTACGGCGCCACGGCGACGGAGCAGCCTCCGTGTCCGGTCAACGGTGTGCGATTACGTGTCCGATTCCATGTCCGGTTCGGTGTCCGATTCCGTGCGCGTGTCCGGGTACGCGTGCGTGTTCCCCGTCGGCCCCTGCCCCGCGTCCGGCCGCGCATCCGGTCCCGCCGCCGCGTCCGGCCCCGGCTCCACGTCCGGCCGCGCGTCCGGTCCCGGCTCCACGTCCGGTCCCGCGTCCGGCCTCGGCTCCACGTCCGCGTCCGTCAGCGCCGTCGTCGGGCCCGGCCCCGGCTCCGCCTTCGTCCCTTCGCCGGCGGCACGGGCGTACCGGGCGGCGAGGGTTCCGAACGCGGCGGCGAGCGGGGGCGGGCCGATGACCTCGATGCCGGCGTCGAAGTAGCCGAGGGTGGCCGCGAGCGCGGTCCACGACCAGGAGCCGAGGGTGATCCGGCAGCGGTCGGGGCCGAGTTCCTCGACGACGGCGTCCTGGGCGTGCGGAGCGACCTCGGCGGCCGGGAGGTGGAGGACGGCTTCGCCTCGGCAGGGCCACGCGGTGGTCGTGCCGTCGTTGCCGCGGAAGCGGCTGGTCACGAACGTGGAGACGTCGCCGCCGGGGATTCGGCGCGGGGTGAAGCGGGGGCCGGTCGGTGTGCGGGGGCGGATGCGGTCGACGCGGAAGGTGCGCCAGTCCTCGCGGTCCAGGTCGAAGGCCACCAGGTACCAGCGGTGACGCCAGGTGACCAGGTGGTGGGGCTGGACCCGGCGGGGGGCCTCGACCGGGCCGGCGGAGGCTGCCGGGGTGTGGTCGAAGCGCAGTTCGAGGTGAGCGTGGATGACCCGGCTCAGTTCCACCAGGAGGCGAGGGTCGACACCGGTGCTCTCGTCGGCCGCCGGCGGGCGGACGGCGGTGACGCGCAGCAGGTCGATGCGGTGGCGCAGGTGGGCGGGCATGACCTGGCGGAGCGTGGTCAGGGCCCGGGCGGCGTCCTCGGCGACGGGGCCGTCGGTGGCCGCGGTCTGCAGTGCGGTGGCGAGGGCGACGGCCTGTCCCTCGTCGAACAGCAGGGGTGGCAGGCGGGTGCCGGCCTCCAGCCGGTAGCCGCCGGCCGGGCCCCTGACGGTGGTGATCGGGTAATCGAGGTCGCGCAGCCGGTCGATGTCGCGGCGGACGGTGCGCGAGGTGACGTCCAGCCGCCGGGCGAGGTCCTCACCGGACCATGCGCGGGGTGTCTGGAGCAACGAGAGCAGCGCCAGCAGGCGGGAGGACGTCTTCTGCATGTGCTCCATGGTGCCCGCAGTAGAGGACACAACCTGTCCTCTACGACTGCGAGGGTGGGTGCATGCCGACCGGGAGACGTCGTCCCCGGCCGCGGCAGCCGTCACCCGTACGGACGGGCCGGCGGTACACAGATCCCATCGAGGCGAGGAGCCTGCCATGTCCGTCACGACCACCACCCACCTGAACTTCCGGGGTGCCGCGCGCGAGGCGCTGGACTTCTACGGCTCCGTCTTCGGGGGACGCACCGTGGCGGTCACGTACGAGGAGGCGGGCGCCGTGCGGAACGAGAGCGAGGCGGACTGGGTGATGTGGGGTGAGGTGGCCGGTGACAACGGCTTCCACGTCATGGCCTACGACGTGCCCGCGCAGCTGCCCTGGGACCGGGGTGAGAACCCGTTCTTCGTCTCCGTCCGCGGAGACGACGCCGAGGAGATCGGCAGTCTGTGGGGCAGGCTCGCCGAGGGCTCGACCGTGGTGCGTCCGCTGGAGCCCGCGCCGTGGGCGCCCCTGTACGGCATGCTCACGGACCGCTTCGGGGTCACCTGGGTCCTGGACGTCGCCGCCCCCCACCACGGCTGAGCCGCACCGTCCGGCACGGTCCGCGCACCGTCGGAGCGCCCTCCGGCGGCCTCGGCAGCGCGCCGTGCCGCCGGAGGGCGGGGGCACGGGCCCTCGGAACGCCGGGGTGCCGGGGTCGGCGGGACGAGGGGCGGCCCGCCGCCCCCGGCACCCCGGCCGCACGCCGCGCCACCGTCACCACCGGCCTGGCCCTCCCCCGGACTGCCCCGCTCTCCACCGCGATGCCAGCACCCGCACCAGCACTGTGCACCCACGGCCGTTCCCGTACTTACGACCGTTCCACGACCATTCCCGTACTCACGACCGTTCCCACGCCCGCGACCGTCCGTCCCCCACGTCCGTATGCACCGCCGAGCCAGAGTTGAGCCCTCCATGACGATCCTCGACCACCGCGCCCTCAACCGCGCCACCCTCGCCCGCCAGTTCCTGCTCGCCCGTGCCGACACCCCCACGCCCGAGGCGGTGGCCCACCTGTGCGGTATGCAGGCGCAGGAACCCCAGGAGCCCTTCATCGGCCTCTGGTCCCGCCTGGCCGGTTTCGCACCGGGGCACCTGGACGACGCGCTCACCGGCCGCGCGGTGGTGCGCACCCACCTGATGCGCCGCACCGTCCACCTCATGACCGCGGACGACGCGCTCGCCTGGCGTGCCCGCCACGACGCCATGCTGCGGCAGCGGGTGCTGGGCACCTACCGGAGCGAGCTGTCCGGGCTCGACGTGGAGGAGGTCGCCGCGGCGGGCCGCGCGGTGATGGCCGACGGGCAGGCCCGTACCCTGCGCGAACTGGCCGAAGCCCTCACGGACCGCTGGCCGGACCCGCCGCTGCGCGTCCTGGGCGAACTGCTCGTCGCCGCCCTGGTGCCCACGGTCCAGTTGCCGCCGCGCGGTCTGTGGCAGCGGAAGGCGGGGGTGCGCAACCTGTCGATGGCCGTCTGGCTGGGGCGGGACGTCGAGCCCTTGCCCTCCGGCGACGACGATCCCGTCGGGCAGCGGTTGCTGCGCCGTTATCTCGCCGCCCACGGGCCCGCCGCCAGTGCGGACCTGCGGGCCTGGTGCGGCCTCGCCGGGCTTCCCGCCGCCGTCAAGGCGTGCCGGGACGAACTCGTCGTCTTCCGCGACGAACGCGGCCGTGAACTGTTCGACCTGCCCGACGCGCCCCGGCCCGACCCCGACACCCCGGCGCCCGTGCGGTTCCTCCCGGCCTTCGACAACGTCGTGCTCGGCCACCACGACCGCAGCCGCATCATCGACGCGCCCCACCTGGGGCTGTCCGTGGCGGGTCACCGCATGGTCCTGGTCGACGGACGCGTCACCGCCACCTGGACCGTGCGCGACCGGCTGCTGCGCGTCAGCCCGCTCCGCCCCCTCACCCGCGCGGAACGGGAAGCGGTCCGTGCCGAGGCCCAGGACCTGGCCGTCTTCCTCGACGAGGGCATCGAGGACGTCCGATTCGACGCCGCGCACTGACGACCGGGCAAGGACGGCCCCGCTCCCGGCACGTCGGCCCCGCCCCGGGTGCGATGGCCCCGTCCCGCGTGCGACGGGCCGGGGCCGCGAGGACGGGGCGGACCGACGGGCCGAGGCCGGGACCGGGGCGGACGGACGGGCCGGGGCCGGGGCGATGGGACAGCGGGACAGCGGGACGAGCCGGTGCGACGGCGGGAGGGGGCCGCGTCGGGGGCCCCGGACGGCGCAGGCCTCCGCCGTTCCGGCCCCGGGACCGTCACCGCTTCGGGGCGCCGCCCTCCTTGTCGAGCTTGTCGAGCTTGTCGAGCTTGTCGAGCTGGAACGCTTCGTTGCCCAGGCCGATCCGGGCGTGCTTCTCGGGGGCGCGGGCGCGCAGCACCAGCCCCTGGATCAGCCCCGCCAGCAGGGCGAGCCCGATGACGCCGGGCAGGAGCCGACTCAGCGCGGAGCCGGGGCCGGCACCGACGAGCACGTCGAAGTCCCTGACGGTGTAGCCCGCGATGACGACCAGGGCGAGCCCGGCGACCACGGAGGTGACCAGTCGCCAGGCCTGGGCGCGGGCCGCTCCCCGGCGGACGAAGAAGACCACGACGGACAGCGAGGCGATCGCCATCAGCACGATCACGCCGAGGGCACCGATGTTGCCGAACCAGGTGAACAGGTGCAGCACGGGTGCGGTCGGGTCGCCGACCGGCTTGTCGTCGGTGACGGCGAAGGCGAGCACCAGCACGGTCGCGACCGCGGTCTGGAGCAGCGAGCCGGTGCCGGGCGCCCCGCTGGTCCCGGAGGTGCGGCCGAAGGCGGACGGGAGCAGGCCCTCGCGGCCCATCGCGAAGGCGTACCGGGCGACGACGTTGTGGAAGCTGAGCAGGGCGGCGAACATGCCGGTGACGAAGAGGACGTGCAGGACGTCGGTGAAGGTGCCGCCGAGCCGGTCCTCGGTGAGGAAGAACAGCAGGCCCGCACTGTGCTCCTGGGAGGTGCCGACGACCTGCGCGGGCCCGGTGGCGACGGTGAGCGCCCAGCTGCTGATGGCGAAGAACACGGCGACCCCGGCGACCGCGAGGAACATCACGCGCGGCACCAGGACGTGCGGCCTGCTGGTCTCCTCCGCGTACACGGGGGCCTGCTCGAAGCCGAGGAAGGCCGCGATGCAGAAGCACAGCGCGGTGCCCACGCCGGCCCCGGTGAGCGTGTCGGGGTTGAAGGCGTGCAGGGACAGTCCCTCGCTGCCGGGGTCGGCGATGGCGGCGATGTCGAAGACCACGACCAGGAGCACCTCGATGACCAGCAGGACACCGAGCACGCGGGCGTTGACGTCGATCTTCAGCCAGCCGAGCACGCCGACGGCGAGGACGCCCGCCAGGGCCGGTATCCACCAGGCGACCTCCAGGCCGGCGTAGGTGGCGAGGAGCCCGGAGACCTCGAAGCCGAAGATGCCGTAGATGCCGACCTGGAGGGCGTTGTAGGCGACGAGGGCGACCAGGGCGGCGCCCGCTCCGGCCGTGCCGCCGAGGCCGCGGGAGATGTAGGCGTAGAAGGCGCCGGCGTTGTGGACGTGGCGGCTCATCTCGGCGTAGCCGAGGCTGAAGAGGATCAGCACGGTGCCGAGGAGGACGAAGAGCAGGGGCTGGCCCACGATGCCCATCACCGCGAATGTGGTGGGCATGACACCGGCGACCACCATGAGGGGTGCCGTCGCGGCGAGGACCGAGAGCAGCAGCCCGCCCGTGCCCAGGCGGTCGGCGCGCAGCGCGCGCTCGTGGCCCTTGAAGGTGCTGATGCCGTCGGCCGCTGGTCTGCTCGTGCGCGAACTGTCCGTCGTCATGCGGAGACCGTCCTTCGGTCGGAGGTGGTGGTCGGGGCCGGGCGGGTCGGAGGAGCGGAGCGGGGGTGGGGCGGGGAGAGTCGGGGGCGGGCGGGGGTCGGACCCGCGGGTCGGAGCGGTGAGAGCGGGACACGGGTCGGGGCCGGGAGCGTGGGTCGGGGCGTCAGGGCCGTGGCGTCGGGGCCGTTCCGTCGGGGCGGGTCAGGCCGTCCCCAGGGCCGTGGCGCGGGCGGTGCGGAAGGCGGTGACGGGGTCGCGGGCGGGGTACGACCAGGGCGCCGGGGTGGCGTGGTCGCCGATGCGGTGGAAGAGGGCAGCCGCCTCGGCGCCCCGGCCCTCGCAGATCTTGGCGTGGGCGAGGTAGTTGAGGTCGATCAGGCGTCGCGGGTGGCCCTCGTGCTCCCACTCCAGCCACCAGTCGAAGGCGGCCTTCATCACCTGCCGGGCCCGGCGGCCCGTCCAGTGCCCGGAGGCGACCGGGTCGGCGGGCTCGTGACCGGCGGCGGCCAGTGCGCGGTAGCGCTCGGCGTGCGCGATCACCGGGAGGATCGCCAGCGGGGAGTCGGCCGGGGCCTGCTCGGCGGCCCAGGTGGCGAAGTCGTAGACCTCGTGCAGCGGGTCCGCCCCGGCCTCGACACGGTGCTCGGCGAGCCACGCGACCATCAGGTGGTGGGCGTGGTGGTGATCGGCGTGACGGGCACGTACCTGTTCGAAGACCCGGACGACGTCCCCCTCCGCGCCGAGGGCGCTCTCCAGCATCAGCAGCCCCAGCCAGGGGGTGGGGTCGGCCGGCCGGAGTGCGGCGGCACGGTCGCACGCCGCGCGGACCCGGGAAGGGGTCTCCTTGCCGCGCAGCACCCGGCGGACCCCGGCCAGCGCCAGCAGGACCGACGCGTCGCCCGAGTCGGGTTCGGCGAGCAGCCACTCACGGGCCCAGGCGGCACACGTCGATTCGCGGGCCAGCACCGTGATCCGGTGCCCCCGGCGGTCCCAGTCGGTGCCCGTCCGCACCAGCAGCGAGCGCGCCTGCTGCCAGCGGCCCTGGGCGAGCGCGCCCCGCGCGGCGACGAGGTCGGCGTCGTCGAGCGCCTCGTCGAAGCCCGGAGCGGCACGTCTGCGGGCACGGCCGAGGGGTGGCGGGGGTGGGGGCACCGCGGGACTTCCTCACGCGTTCTTCGTGGTTCGGTTCACGACGGCGGTCGGTACGGCAGTGGTCGGCTGCCGAACGCCATGAACTGATCACGCACAGCAAACCGGCCGTCCACCGCGGACGTCAAGGGCGCCCCGGCCCTTACACGCGTCAACTCACTTCACCCGTCCGAGAATTGACGTTACCGGCCGACGCCCGGCGCACGGCCGTCGGTACGCGGACCACGGAGCCCCGCACGCCGGGCGCGGGCGGCCGGCCCCGACGGCGGTTAGAGTCGGCCTCACCGTCCGTGATCCCACATGATCATTGAGGTACACAGCGTGTCGGTTCCGGTCCTGGTGCTCGCCCTGAGCGCCGCGTGCTGCCTGGGGTTCGGGTTCGTGCTCCAGCAGGACGCCGCCCAGCGGGCACCGCTCGGCGACTTCCTCCGCCCCCGCCTCCTCCTCGACCTGATGAAGGTGCCGGAGTGGCTGGCCGGCATGGGGCTGGTCGTGGCCGGCATGGTCCTCGGGGCGGTGGCGCTGAGCCAGGGCGAACTGTCGCTGGTGGAACCGCTGCTCGCCACGAACCTGCTGTTCGCCCTCGCCCTGTCCCGGCACCGTACCCGCCAGGCGCTCGGCCGGCAGGGCTGGGCCGGGCTGGCGCTGCTGGCCGGGGGCGTCACCGCGTTCGTCGTGGCGGGCCGGCCGACGGGCGGCACCGCGCTCACCGACCCGCTGCGCCACTGGCTGATCATCGGAGGCATGGTCGGACTCGCCCTGCTGCTGACCGGCTGCGCCAGGCGTCGGCGGCTGCTCACCTGGGCACCGATGCTGCTGGCCGGCGCCGCGGGGCTGCTGTACGGGGTGCAGGACGCGCTCACCCGGGTCAGCGGCCAGCGGTTCGAGGCGGGAGGGCTCCACGAGATGCTGACCGGCTGGCAGCCGTACGCGGTGCCGGCGCTCGGGGTGACCGGGCTGCTGCTGGTGCAGAGCGCCTTCGAGACGGCGCCCCTGCGCATGTCGCTGCCCGCGCTCACGGCCGCCCAGCCGCTGGCCGGCATCGTCTGCGGGGTCGGTTTCCTCGGCGACCGGCTGCGCACCGACACCGGCGCCCTGGCCTGGGAGGCGTGCGGCCTGGCGGCGATCGTCACAGGCATCGTGCTGCTGGGCCTGCACCCGGCGATGCCCCGGGGCACCCTGAAGGGCGCCCCGGCGCGGAGCGTCCGGCTGGGCTGACCGCCGCCCACCGGGACGCCCGGCGTCAACGGCCGGCTTCAACGGCCGGCGGGCCCGGACGGGGGCCCGCACTGCTGCTTGGATGGACGGCGTGAGCGGCGTAGCGGCGGCACGGACGGTGGGAGCGGCGTGAGCGGTACGGAGGATCCGAACGGCGATGCGAACGGCGTGGACGGCCCGGAGGATCCGGACGGCGATGCGAACAGCGCGGACGGCAGGGTTGGTACGGACGACGTGGGCGGCCCGGACGACGTGGGCGGCCCGGACGACGTGGGCGGCCCGGACGACGTGGGCGGCACGGACGGCGTGGGCGGCACGGACGGCGCAGCCGGCGGGGACGACACGGCGGGCACGACGGGCGTGAGCGGCGGGGACGGCACGGCCGGTATGCGTTCCGCCGACGAGATCCTCGACGTCGTGGACGAGCGGGACCGGGTGGTGGGCCGCGCCCCGCGCGGTGAGGTCTACGCCCGCGGTCTGCGGCACCGGTGCGTCTTCGTCCTGGCCAGGGACGCCCAGGGCCGTGTCTTCGTGCACCGCCGCACGCCGGACAAGCTGGTCCACCCCTCGTTGTACGACATGTTCGTCGGTGGCGTCGTCGGTGCGGGCGAGAGCTACGACGACGCCGCGCTCCGGGAGGCCGAGGAGGAACTGGGGGTCAGCGGTCTGCCCCGGCCCGCGTTCCGCTTCTCCTTCCTCTACGACGGCGGCGGCGGCCACAGCTGGTGGTCGGCGGTGTACGAGGTGCGCTGCGAGCTGTCGGTCCGGCCGCAGGCCGAGGAGGTGGCCTGGTACACCTTCCTGCCCGAGGCGGAGCTGCGGCTGAACCTGAACCGCTGGGAGTGGGTGCCGGACGGCCTGGAGGCCTGGCGGCGGCTGGAGGCACACCGGCCGGCGGACTGACGGCCGTCGGCGGGTCCCGGCGCAGGTGGACGGAGTCGGTGGTCGGAGTCGGGGCTGCCGCCCGGCCGGGCCGGGAGCCGGGGGGTCGGACCGGGAGGTCGCCCCCGCCGGTCCAGGGGTCGAGGGCTGGGGCTGGGGTCGGGACGGGCGCCCGGCCGGTTCCGGGGCCCGGGTTAGGGTCGCCGGGTGATCGAGTTCGTACGGAACGTCCGGTTGTGGTTCGCCCCCGAGGACGCGCGGCAGGAGGGCGAGACACCCGACTACCGGTTCTCCCTGGCGAACGAACGCACCTTCCTGGCCTGGCTGCGCACCGCGCTCGCCCTGATCGGCGGCGGTTTCGCCGTCGACCAGTTCCTGCCGGACCTGCCCGGCCCCTGGCGCACCGGACTGGCGCTCGTCCTGCTGGCGTCGGGCGCCCTGTGCGCGCTGCGCGCCGTGAACCACTGGGTGCGCTGCGAGCGGGCGATGCGGCGCGGCGAGGACCTTCCGCTGTCCCGGTTCCCCGCGGTGATGAGTCTGGTGATCGCCGCGGTGGCCGTCGTCATGGTCGTCGTGGTGCTGCTGGGGAGAAACGGGTGAACGGCCCGCACACCGCGGACGGCCCCCGCGACCCAGGGCTGCAGCCGGAGCGGACCCGGCTCGCCTGGCGGCGCACCACGCTGGCGGCCACCGTCGCTACCGTGCTGGCGGTCCGCAGCGTGGTGCACGACGGGGCGTCGGCGGCCCGCGTCGTGGCGGGCGCCCTGTGCTGCCTGTGCTGGGTCGGTCTTCTCGGCGTCGCCCAGCGCCGGATCCGCGGGCTCGCCGGCCCGGGGCTCCCCGCCGCCCCGGCCGCCCGGTTCGTCGCGGCGGCGGTGCTGTGCACGGTGACGATGGCGGCGTGCGGGGCGGCCCTGGTGCGGTAGGGGCGCCGTGCGCGCCGGACCAGCCGCCGGGCTACCGCCCCTCCGGCGCTTCCCCGCCGACCGTGACGACGATCTTCCCGCGGGTCCGGCCCTCCTGGCTGAGCCGGTGCGCGTCCGCCGTGCGTTCCAACGGGAAGGTCTCGGAGACGTGCACGCGCAGCACGCCCTGCTCGGCGAGCCCGGACAGGCGCGTCAGGTCCTCGGGGTCGGGGCGGACGAAGTGGTAGTGGCCGCCGTAGTCCACCACCCCGCCGTCGGCGACCGACGCGAGCCGCCCCTCCGGGGCGAGGAGGTTGGCCGACACCTTCAGGGCATCGCCGCCGACCGTGTCGAACACGGCGTCCACCCCCTCGGGGGCCAGGCCCCGCACCCGTTCGCCGAGGCCCTCGCCGTAGCTCACCGGCTCGGCGCCGAGCTCGCGGAGGAAGTCGTGGTTGCGCTCGCTCGCCGTGCCGATGACGCGGGCGCCGAGGTGAGCGGCGATCTGGACGGCGAGGGAGCCGACCCCGCCGGCCGCGGCGTGCACCAGGACGGTGTCCCCGCGGCCGACGGCGAGGAAGCGGTGCAGCACCTGGTAGGCGGTGAGCCCGGCCAGCGGGATGCCGGCCGCCTCCTCGAAGGAGAGGTTGCGCGGCTTGCGCGCGAGGGCGCGCACGGGCGCCGCCACGTACTCGGCGAAGGTGCCCCGGGAGAGGAAGTCCTCGCGGACGTAGCCGATGACCTCGTCACCGGGCTCGAACTCGGGCACGGCCCCGCCGGTCCGGACGACCTCACCCGCCACGTCCCAGCCGGGGATCACCGGGAACACCGGCTGGAGCACCGGGTCGAGGTACCCCTCCCGGCACTTCCAGTCGACCGGGTTGACGGCCGCCGCCCGTACCCTCACGAGCACCGAGTCGGGTCCCACCTTCGGTTCGTCGACCTCGCCGAAGGTCAGCACCTCGGGGCCGCCGTACTCTGCGTAACTGATCGCCTTCATGCCTCGACCCTCCGGGGCGTCGGCGCGCGACGCAAGCGGAACGGCAGAATCAGGGGGCGCTGCGTACGGGGGTGGGGTGGGTGCAAGGGCGGGACGGGGCGGAGCGGGAGCGGACGACGGGGCGGGCGGGCGGGCGGGCGGGCGACGGATCTTCGGCGCCGGGCCGTCGACCCGAATTCGTTCCGGTCCGGCCATGGACCAGATCCGACGCGGCCAATTCGGTCCGGCCATGGACCCGATCCCGTCCGGTCGTCGCCCCGATCCGGTCCGGTCGTGGACCCGATCACGTCCGGTTCGCCCTCTGGACGGCATACCGACCGGTCGGCATCATTGGGCGGGTACTGTTCGCCTGCCCACAGGAGCGACGATGAGCCCCGACCACCCGCCCGGACTCGATCTCGACCGGCTGCGCGGCCTGCTCGAACGCGAGCGGCCCGGCCTGGTGAACGGCCCGCTGTCCGGCCGGCTGATCGAGGGCGGACGGTCGAACCTGACCTACCGGGTCTCCGACGGCGCCTCCCGCTGGGTCGTGCGGCGTCCTCCGCTCGGCCACGTCCTCGCGACCGCACACGACATGAAGCGCGAGCACCGGGTGATCGAGGCGCTGCACCCGACCTCGGTCCCGGTCCCCCGCACCGTGCTGCTGTGCGAGGACGAGGACGTGCTGGGCGCGCCGTTCTACGTCATGGAGTTCGTCGACGGCACCCCGTACCGCACCGCCGACCAGCTCGCCCCGCTCGGTCCGGAGCGCACCCGGGGTGCCGTCCTGGACCTCGTCGACACGCTGGTGGAGCTGCACGCGGTGGATCCGGCCGCGGTGGGCCTGGCCGACTTCGGCCGCCCCGAGGGGTTCCTGGACCGGCAACTGCGGCGCTGGGGCAAGCAACTGGACGCCTCCCGCAACCGTGAGCTGGCCGGGATCGACGAGCTGCAGGCCGCGCTCGGCCGGGACCTGCCCCGCTCCCCCGCGCCGACGGTGGTGCACGGCGACTACCGGCTCGACAACGTCCTGATCGGCGAGGACGACGCGATCCGGGCCATCCTCGACTGGGAGATGTCCACGCTGGGCGACCCGCTGACCGACCTCGGCCTGCTGGTCATGTACAGCACGCCGCTCGGGCTGCCGGACTCGCCGGTCTCCACCACCGCCGAGGCGCCGGGGCACCCGTCCCCCGCCGAACTGATCGAGCGCTACGCCGCCCGCTCGGGACGCGACGTGGCGGCCGTCTCCTGGTACACGGCGTTCGCCTGGTTCAAGCTCGCCGTGATCCTCGAGGGCATCCACTACCGCTACACGCTGGGCCGGACGGTCGGGCCCGGGTTCGACCTCATCGGCGGCCTGGTCCCCGTCTTCATCGAGCACGGCCTCACCACTCTGCAGGGCCTTCAGGAGGGCTGATCGTCATGGACTTCGCGTTCGACGCGCGCACCGAGGAACTGCGCGGCAAGCTGCTCGCCTTCATGGACGAGCACGTCTACCCCGCCGAGCGGGTGGCGGACGAACAGCGCGCCGCGTCGGCCTCGCCCTGGGACACCGTCCCCGTCATGGAGGAACTCAAGGCGGAGGCCCGCAGGCAGGGCCTGTGGAACCTGTTCCTGCCCGAGTCGCCCTACGGGGCCGGGCTCACCAACCTGCAGTACGCCCCGCTCGCGGAGATCATGGGCCGCTCGCCGCAGCTGGCGCCCACGGCCACCAACTGCGCCGCGCCCGACACCGGGAACATGGAGGTGCTGGCCCAGTTCGGCGACGAGCAGCAGAAGAAGCAGTGGCTCGAACCGCTGCTGGCGGGCGAGATCCGCTCGGCGTTCGCGATGACCGAGCCGGAGGTGGCCTCGTCGGACGCCACCAACATCACCACGCACATCCGGCGGGAGGGCGACGAGTACGTCGTCACCGGCCGCAAGTGGTACATCTCCGGGGCCATGCACCCGGAATGCCGGATCTTCATCGTGATGGGCAAGACCGACCCGGACGGCACCGACATCCGCCGCCAGCAGTCCATGGTGCTGGTCCCGCGCGACACCCCGGGCGTGCGGGTGGAGCGCGCGATGCGGGTCTTCGGTTACGAGGACGAGTACCACGGCGGCCACGCCGAGGTGTTCTTCGACGGGGCACGCGTACCGGTGACCAACCTGATCGGCGAGGAGGGCGGCGGTTTCGCCATCGCCCAGGCCCGGCTCGGTCCCGGCCGGATCCACCACTGCATGCGGCTGATCGGCATGGCCGAGCGGGCGATCGAGCTGATGTGCCGCCGCGCCGTCTCCCGCGACGCCTTCGGCAAGCCGCTGGCCGAGCAGGGCGTCGTGCAGAACTGGATCGCCGACGCGCGGGTCGCCGTGGAGCAGCTGCGGCTGCTGGTGCTGAAGACGGCCTGGATGATGGACACGGTCGGCAACCGGGGCGCCCACACCGAGATCCAGGCCATCAAGATCGCCACCCCGCGCACGGTCGTCGGCATCCTGGACCGCGCCATCCAGCTGTACGGCGCGGGCGGGGTCAGCCAGGACTTCCCCCTGGCCGAGCTCTACGCCGCCGCGCGCACCCTGATGATCGCCGACGGCCCGGACGAGGTGCACCAGCGGTCGCTGGCCCGCCGCGAGCTGAAGCAGTACCGCTGAGGGCGGTGGACGGGACCCCGGGAGGGGGCGAGGGGGCGGTGGCCGGTTCCGCCTGGCGGGCCGGCCACCGCTCCACGGGCCGGCCACCGCTCCACGGGCCGGCCACCGCTCCACGGGCCGGCCACCGCTCCACCGGTCGGCCTGTCGTCCGACGGGCCGACCCGTCGCCTGACGGGCTGGCCTACTGACGAGCGGATCGGCCGCCGACGGCGGGCTTCACCGCCGTTTCGGCCGGGGGACGGGCGTCACCGCCGTTTCGGCCGGGCGCGGGGCGGCGGACGGCCCGGGTCGTTGCGGACCCCCGGGCCGGGCCGGGCCCGGACGGCCGGGATCGGTCACGGCCCCCCGGCCGGAACGCGGGCCCCCAGGCCGGACGCGGGCGGCCGGGGCAGGACACCGACGGCCGGGGCAGGAAGCCGACGGCCGGGGGCGGCCGGAGCGTGTGGTCGGCGTTCACCGCGGCCGCGACGGCCCGCCACCCGGCACAGCGCCCCGCGACGGCCGTGGCCCCGGGCAGGGATCTCAGGGACGCAGGGCGCGCAGCAGCAGGTCGGCAAGGTGGTCGGCGACCTGCTGGGGGGTGAGGGGGCCGTCGGGGCGGTACCAGGTCGAAAGGTGGTGCACGGAGCCGAAGTGGTAGTCGACCACCAGGTCGGCCGGGGTGGCCCGGGAGAAGACGCCGGCCTCCTGGCCCTCTTCGACCAGCGCGCGGAAGCGTTCGTGGTAGCGGCGGCGCGCGGCGCGCACCTGCTTGTTCTTCTCGGGGCTCAGGTGGTGCATGGAGCGGAAGAAGATCGACGCGTCGTCGAGGTTCTCGATGGTCGTGACGACCACGTCGGCCGCCGCGCCGCGCAGCCGCTTCTCGATCGGCTCGTCGGCGTCCGCGAAGGCGTCCAGGCGTTCCTGCTGGACCCTCAGCACCCGGGCGTACACCTCGTGCAGCAGGTCGTCCTTGGAGCCGAAGTAGTGGTAGAGCGCGCCCTTGGTGACGCCGGCCGCCTCGACGATCTCCTGCACCGAGGTGCGGTCGTAGCCCTGCTCGGCGAAGAGGCGCGTGGCGGCGGCCAGCAGCCGTTGGGGTACGGGAGTCCCGTCACCGTCCGTCGTCCTGGGCACTGCCGCCACCTGCTTTCCGTGTCGCTCTTGTCGTCGTGCGCGTCGTGCGCGTTGTGCGCGTTGTGCGTAGTGCGCGTCGCGCGCCGGGGACGCCGTCCCCGACGGAGGATCTTCCCACCGCCCGTCCGGACACGCGGTACGGGCCACCGCCCGCGCGCGGGCACAGGCGCACAGTCTGCCCCCGCGCCGCCCGGCGGGCACAGCCGGGGCCGGGCCGGTGACCCTCTCGGCGGTAGCCGCCGGGCGGCCCGGGCGGGTCAGCGGGTGGCCTCCCACTGCTGCTGGAGACGGTTCATGCCGCTCAGCCAGCGCTCGGGGTCGTCGGCACGGGCCTTGTAGTAGGCGGCGACCTCCGGATGCGGCAGGATCAGGAAGCGGTCCTCCTCGATCCCCCGGAACAGTGCGTCGACCACGTCGTCCGGCTCGATCGCGGTGGGTTCCAGCACCAGGCGGCCGGCGCTGCCGCTGGCGGTCAGCATGTCGGTGCGCACGCCCTGCGGGCAGATGGCGTGGACCTTCACCCCGCGGTGGCGGTAGGTGAGCGACAGCCACTCGGCGAAGGCGTGCGCGCCGTGCTTGGTGACGCTGTACGGGGCGGTGCCGAGCATGGTGAGCAGCCCGGCCGCGGAGACGGTGGAGACGAAGCGTCCGGCGCCCCGTTCCAGCCAGTCGGGGAGCAGGGCGTGGGCGGCGCGGACGTGGGCCATCACGTTGACGTCCCAGGACAGCGCCCAGCCCTGCTCGTCCAGGGGCTCGCCGGGCTCCCCGCCGTCGCGGCCGACCCCGGCGTTGGCGCAGTAGACGTCGACCCGGCCGCCGAGCGCTTCGCGCGCCTCGGCGACGATCGCGGAGGCGTCACCCGGGACGGCGATGCCGCCGATCTCGTCGGCGACGGCCTTCGCCCGGTCGGCGTCCAGGTCGTTGACGGCGACCTGGGCGCCCTGGGCGGCGAAGCGGCGGGCGAGGGCCGCCCCGATGCCGCCCGCGGCCCCCGTGACGACCACTTTCGCGCCTTGTACGGCTTCCACCATGGGCTCCTGGTCTCCTTGACGTGGTGTCGGATCGGTCGGATCGGTCGGGTCGACGTGGTGACGGAGCCACCGTGTCGACGCGGTGCGGGTCAGCGGGTCGACGGGTCGACCGGTCGGCGTGCTGTCGGGCGGGCGTGCCGGCGGGTGGGTGCTCCCCGGTCGGGCGCGGGTGCCCCGACCCGGTCCACCGGGCGCCCCGGTCCACCGGGCGCCCCGGTGGGCTGACGCCCATCCTGTCCCGCCGCGACCGCTGCCGTGGTGGGACACGACGGGCGTCAGACTAACCGGTCGGTATGTCGTACGGAAGGGTCGTGACAGCCCCGTCCGGTGCGGTTCGTTCCGTGGCGGGCCGCCGCCAGCTAGCGTGCGTGTGCATGACATCCGCAGCGATCACGGAGGCCGCCCCATGAGGTTGTCCAGACGGACCCTGCTCGCCACCACCACGGCCGCGATGGCGGTGTCCGCCGCCCCGGCCCACGCCGCCGCCCCGCCGACCGCCGCGGGCCGCGGTCGGCGCACGGCCACCGGCTTCGAACGCCTCGCGGCGGACGGCTACGCCCTGCTCGACGGGCAGCGGGTGGGCGTCGTCACCAACCCCACGGGCATCACCCGCGACGCGCGGCACATCGTCGACGTCATGCACGCCGACGACCGGGTGGACCTGATCGCCGTCTTCGGCCCCGAGCACGGGTTCCGGGGCACGGCCCAGGCGGGCGGTTCGGAAGGCCGGTACGACGACCCCGCGACCGGCCTGCCGGTGTACGACACCTACCTCAAGAGCGGCCGGCCGCTGGCCGACATCTTCACCGCCTCCGGCGTGGACACCGTGGTGTTCGACATCCAGGACGTCGGGGCGCGGTTCTACACGTACATCTGGACGCTCTACGACTGCATGGAGGCCGCCGGACTCGCGGGCAAGCGGTTCGTGGTGCTGGACCGGCCGAACCCGGTCACCGGCCGGGCGGCGCTGGGCCCCGTCCTGCACAAGGAGTTCGCGACGTTCGTGGGACGGGAGCCGGTCTCCCAGGCGCACGGCATGACGGTGGCGGAGCTGGCGCTGCTGTTCAACGGCGAGTTCCTGACCTCGCCGGTGCCGCTGGAGACGGTTCGCATGACGGGCTGGAAGCGGTCGGACTTCTTCGACGCCTCCGGGCTGCCCTGGGTACCGCCGAGCCCGAACATGCCCACCCCCGAGACGGCCCTGGTCTACTCGGGGACGTGCCTGTTCGAGGGCACCAACCTCTCCGAGGGCCGCGGCACCACCAGGCCCTTCGAGCTGCTGGGCGCCGAGGGCGTCGACGGCGGCTGGGCGGAGGCGGCCAACGGACTGGACCTGCCGGGGGTGCGGTTCCGGGAGGCGTACTTCGCGCCGGTCTTCTCCAAGTTCCAGGGGAAGACGGTCGGTGGTGTGCAGCTGCACATCCACGACCGGGAGGCGTTCGACCCGGTGCGCACCGGCGTCGGGCTGCTGATCACCGCCAAGCAGGTGTGGAGCGGCTTCGCCTGGCGCCCCGACCACTGGATCGACAAGCTCACCGGTTCCGCGCGGGTGCGCACCATGATCGACGCCGGTGCGGACACCGACGAGGTGGTGGCCGGCTGGCAGCAGGACCTCGCCGCGTTCCGGCGGACCCGGCGGGAGTACCTGCTCTACCGCTGATCGGAGGGCCACCGGCCCACCGGCTCCCCTGCCCACCACCGGTGACGCTCCACCGCCGAGCGGGCCCGCCCCGCAGCGGGCGGCACCCCCGCTGCGTGTGCGTCGAGTGGCCTCCCGCCGAGCGGTTCCGCCGACCCGTCCGTGCCCGCCGGGGGGCTGCCCTCCGCCGAGCACCGACCGGGCGGTACGGCTCGCCGAGCGGTTCGGTTCGCCGAGCAGTTTCACGCCGAAAGGGGTGGTGTCCGGCCCCGTGCCGGACACCACCCCTTTGCGTCTGCCACCAGCGCGGACACCGCCCGGCGGACCCCGTCCGTCCCGGACACCGGGACGCCCGGACGCCGATCGGCACGCATATCCGCGGGGTCTTCAGGAACCCGTGGCTCCTGCGGGGAGTTCTCAGGTCGGCGGGGTTCCGCCTCCCGGGATGTGCGGACCCCGGCGCGGACCCCGTGTTCGACCACAACTGAACTACGGATCGGGGGAGTTGACCGGGACGCCGGGGCGGGCGGCCCGGCGGCAGCCGGAAAGAGGATGGAGCCGAATCGCGTGTCGACACGTCTACTCGGCGACGTCCTTTCGACGACGCCGAAGTGACCGGATTACAGGTGCAGGTGTGACGGAGGTGCAGGAGGATGGCCGGTTTCCGAAGTCTGGCGAGACAGGTGCGTGATCGGCGGTGCGACCTGGCGCTGCGGCGCTACTCGCTGCGGAAGTGCCTGGAGCGGTTCGCTCCCTACGGGCACAGGGCGACGTGGGACCACTTGTGCTCACGGGCCGGGTTCGACCCCGAGGACCGCTCCGTCGACCCAGCGCGGCTCGTGGCCGCACTGGAGGAACTGGAGGAGGCCCGGGCGGTCTGGCTGGCCTACGAGGTCGAGTTCGCCGCACGGCGCAGGAAGGAGAAGCAGGACGGGTTGCGCAGGCCGGGCAGTGTGGACGACTGGCACCGGATGACCTGGGGCGGGTTCGGCGTGGCCTGGTGCGACGACCCCCGGGTGCATCCGACGGAACCGCTGGCGGAGGTGCTGCGGCGGCTGATCGCCGCGCTGGAGCGGGAGCCGGGCACGGCCTGCCCGGTCTGCCGGGGCGAGCGTCTGACCTGGCGCTACGACCTGGATCACGAGCCGTCGGCCGGACCGGTCTGCACGGACTGCGGCATCCTGGTGCCACGCCCGGTGCTCACCCCGGGCGCCCTGGCGGACGCCCGCCGGGCCAGGCTGCTGGTGTCGGCCTGACCGACACCACCCACCGCGCGCGGCGGCGCCGTACGCGACGGACGAGGACAGGAGCGAGCCCCGTCGACGGGGACGGACGGGTGGCGGCGGGGCGGCCCCGAACCATCGACACGTCCGGACGCCCGGACGCCGGACAACCGGGTTGGGCAACCGGGCAACCGTGCACCCCGGCGGAGCAGACCCGCCGGAACCGGGACACCGGACGAAATAGGGGGGCGGACGAAACAGGGGGCGGGACGGAGCAGGATGCCGGTTGACGAAACGCCGGGCCGGGCCGGCCGGGCCGTGGGAGCACGACACGGAGCAGGCGTGCGCCGTGCGCCGGGGATGCCGCACGCCCCTGCTGCCGCTGCCCGGCCGGCGCAATGGTCGGCGCAACGGTCGGCGCGAAGACCCTTCCCCGCGGGCAGGCTCCCTGAAGGAGCAGAGGGAAGGGGGCCTGCCCGTACCGCCCCGAACCGACGGCTGCCGTCCGTCCCGGGCCCCACGGGCGAGCACGCCCCCGCAGGAGGCCGGTCACCGCGTGTGAAGCCGGGCCGGGGCCCGTCGGATCCGCCCCTCGCACCGTGCCGACGGAGCCGAAGTCACCGACGTCGACGGTCGGCCGCCGGTACGGGGCGGCGACCCGGTGTTCACGACCGCCGGGGACGGGCGGATCCTCGGGCCGGGCGGGGCTTCTCGGCCAGCAGACGGGAGCCGGTGAGCCGGTCGCCGAAGACGTCGTCCGGGTTGGACAGGACGCAGGTGTCCAGGGACAGACAGCCGCAGCCGATGCAGTCGGTGAGGTGGTCGCGCAGCCGGTTGAGCTGCTTGATCCGCTCGTCCAGTTCCGCACGCCACGCCTCGGAGAGCCGGGCCCAGTCGTCCCGGGTCGGCGTGCGCTCCTCGGGAAGCCGGGCGAGTGCCTCACGGATCGTCGCCAGCGGGATGCCGACGCGCTGCGCGGCCCGTATGAACGCCACCCGGCGCAGCGTGTCCCGGCTGAACCGGCGCTGGTTGCCCGGGGTGCGGCGGCTGCTGATCAGGCCCCGGGACTCGTAGAAGTGCAGGGCGGAGACGGCCGCACCACTGCGGGCGGCGAGCTGGCCGACCGAGAGCTCGTGGATCTTCTCTGGAATCTGTGGCACCCCTCGAACCCTACCCAGCGCCGGGCGGCCGGGGGCTCCCTCCGAGGACCGGACCGCCGACCGGGAGCGAGCCCGCCCGGTCCGTTGACAGGAACGTCCGATCGGACCATGCTAAGCAGTCGCTTAGAGTCGCGCAGCGAGCTGCGCGGCGACTTTCCTGACGCGAGAGGCCGTGACATGGCAGAGCCGAGGATCTTCACGTCCGTCGACGAACTGAAGGCGGCGGTGGGCGAGCAGCTGGGCTACACGGACTGGCTGGAGGTCGACCAGAAGCGGATCGACCTGTTCGCCGAGGCCACCGGCGACCACCAGTGGATCCATGTCGACCCGGAGAAGGCCGCCGCGGGCCCGTTCGGCACCACCATCGCGCACGGTTACCTGACACTGTCCCTGCTGCCGCTGTTCGGCCCGCAGCTGCTCACCGTCGAAGGCGTGAAGATGGGCGTCAACTACGGCACCAACAAGGTGCGTTTCCCCGCCCCCGTCCCGGTCGGCTCGCGGCTGCGTGCCACGGCGACGATCTCCGCCGTCGACGAGGTGCCGGGCGGCGTCCAGGTGGCCACGGCGTTCACCGTGGAGCGCGAGGGCGGCGACAAGCCGGTGTGCGTGGCCGAGTCGGTGGCCCGCTACTACCTCTGAGCCCCGCCCCGCCCGGAGCCCTGCTATTGCCGCTGCGTCTCCGCGGCACCCCGGGCCCCCACCATGCGCAGGACGAGGTCGGCGTAGAGCGCGCCGACCTCCTCCGGGGTGCTGGGTCCGTCGACCTTGAACCACCGGGCCACGTCGACGCAGAGGGAGAGCACCGCGAGGGTCGTGCCGTGCACGTCGATGACGTCGAACTCGCCGGTGCGCGCCCCCTCCTCGATGATCGTGCGCACCTCGGCGTCGACCTGGCGGCGCAGTTCGCGGATCTCGGCGCGGGCGTCGGGGCCGAGCGAGTCCAGTTCGTACTGCACGACCCGGGCGGTGGTGCGTCCGCCGGCGTGCCAGCGGACGAAGGAGCTGACCGCGCCCGCGAGCCGCTCGGTGGGGCTGCCCTCGGCGCGGGACGCCGACCTCAGCACCTGCAGGACCTTCTCGTGGCCGATCCTGCTGATGCGGTGCAGCAGCTCTTCCTTGGTCTTGTAGTGGATGTAGAGCGCGGCCGGGCTCATGCCGGCGCGGCCCGCGATGTCCCGCGTCGTCGTGGCGTGGTAGCCGCGCTCCGCGAACGCCTCAACCGCGGCGAGCAGCAGTCGCCTCGCCGCGTCGGGCGTGACCTCACCCCACGGCTGCGCGTCGGCGCCGGCCGTCTCCTCCGCCGTACTCATCGCTCACCTCTTCCGCTGGCAGGGGTAACACCATACCGGCACGGGTGAGCGGGCGCTTAGCGGGAGGCACGGCGGCCCCGGGGCGCCGGCGTCACAGCTTCTCGAAGGGGTCGTGCTCCGCGAGCAGCTTCTCCAAACGCGCCTGGTCCACCCGGGAGACGATCTGCCCGGCCTCCTGGCGGTCGCGGATCACCTTGGCGAGGGTGAAGGCGGAGGTGACGAGGTACAGGACGGCGATGCCGAGGAAGGCGCGCACCCAGGCGTCGGCCTCCAGGCGGAAGATGCCGTACGCGGTGGCCACCATGGCGATGGCGAAGGAGGCGACGGCCTGTGCGTGGAAGGCGGCCGTGCTCTGCTGCTTGACCGGTGTGTCGCTCATGCGGCCAGGATCGGCGGATGTGGCACGGCCCACATCCGCCGGAGTACTCAGATCACGTACTCAGAAGGCGGACACCCCGCGCGCTCAGAAGGCGGACACCCCGGTCAGGTCGCGGCCGATGAGCAGCTTCTGGATCTGACTGGTGCCCTCGTAGAGCGTCATCACCCGCGCGTCGCGCAGGAGTTTGCCCGCCGGGTACTCGTCGATGAAGCCGTACCCGCCGAACACCTGCAGGGCGTTGTTGGCGGCCCGCACGGCCGCTTCGGAGGCGAACAGCTTCGCCTTGGACGACTCCACGGCGAACGGCTGCCCCCGGTCGATCAGATCGGCGACCCGCCAGGTCAGCAGCCGGGCCGCGTCCACGTCGACGGCGATGTCGCTGATCAGCTCCTGGACCAGTTGGTGGTGGGCGATGGTCTTGCCGAACTGCTCCCGCTCCCCGGCGTAGGAGACGGCGGCCTCCAGTGCGGCGCGGGCGATGCCGACGCAGCCCGCGGCCACCGACATCCGCCCCTTGGCGAGGGCGGACATGGCGACGGAGAAGCCCTTGCCCTCCGGGCCCAGCATCGCCGACGCCGGGACGCGCACGTCCTGGAACACCAGCTCGGCCGTGGCCTGTCCGCGCAGGCCCAGTTTGCCGTGGATCGCGCGGCGGGTGAGGCCGGGCGTGTCGGCCGGCACCAGGAAGGCGCTCACGCCCCGGTGGCCGGGTGCGTCGGTGGAGCGGGCGAAGACCAGGACGACGTCGGCCCAGGTGCCGTTGGTGATGAAGGTCTTGCTGCCGTTGATCACGTAGGAGTCGCCCTCGCGCACCGCGCGGGTGGTGAGGCTGCCGGCGTCGGAGCCGGTGCCCGGCTCGGTGAGCCCGAAGGAGCCGACCAGCTCACCGGAGGTGAGCCCCGGCAGCCAGGCGCGCTTCTGCTCCTCGCCGCCCCAGGCAGCGATCGTCTTGGCCACCAGCCCCAGGGAAACGGAGACGATGCCGCGCACCGAGGAGTCACCGCGGCCCAGTTCCTCGGTGACGAGGCAGTACGCGAGGTGGTCGCCGCCGGAGCCGCCGTACTCCTCGTCGACGGTCAGCCCGAGGAACCCCAGGTCGCCCAGCTTCTTGACGATGCCGCGGTCGACCTCCTCGGCGCGGTCCCAGGCGGCGGCGTACGGGACGACCTCACGGTCCACGAAGTCCCGGGCCAGCCGGCGGACGGCGCTCTGCTCCTCGCTGAGCTCCAGGTTCATGCGGGTCACCACCACCAGAATTTAATTACCACTGCTAGTTTTAGGTCGCAGCCCTACTATGTGCGCCATGGCCCGACCGCGCAAGCCCCTGCTGAGTACCGACCGGATCGTCGCCACCGCCCGCGCGCTGGTGGACGCGGAGGGCCTGCCGGCCGTCTCCACGCGCCGCCTCGCCGCGGAACTCGGCGTCAGCGGGCCGTCGCTCTACAACCACTTCCGCACCAAGGACGACATCCTGGAAGCGGTCGCCGACTCGGTGAGCGCGCAGGTCGACCTGTCGATGTTCGAGGACGGCCGCGACTGGCGCACCGCGCTGCACGACTGGGCCGTGTCCTACCGCTCCGCCCTGCGCGACCACCCCAACATCGTGCCGGTGCTGGCCCACGGCCCGGGCCGCCGCCCCGCGGCCCTGCGGCTCGCGGACGCGGTCTACGGGGCGATGGTCGCGGCCGGCTGGCCGCCGGCCCAGGCCACCTCGATCGGCGCCCTGATGCGGTACTTCGTCATGGGCTCCGTCCTCGGCTCCTTCGCCGGCGGCTTCGTCGACGACGCCAGTGCCTACGACCCGGCCGACTACCCGCACCTCGGCCAGGCCCACCTGCTCGCCGAGAAGCAGGAGAAGATCGACGAACGCGCCTTCGAGACCGGCCTGAGGGCGCTGCTCGACGGACTGGCCGTGCAGTACGAGCAGCTGCGGGAAGCCCCTGAGTAGGGTCCTGTCCGGCGACCGACCCCTGGCACCTCCCGGCAGTTCCCCGACGTCTCCCGGCAGTCCCCCGGCGGGGCCCCGACAGTCGGGGTCCACACTTCGGCGGGGACCGAACGGTCCGTGGCCCATCCTGGAGCACATGACCCACAGGGACCCTGCCGCACCGGGGCTCGCCCGGCTCACGGCGCTGATCGCGGACGAGACACGGGCCGCCTGTCTGCTGGCGCTGCTGGACGGACGGGCGTGGACCGCGGGCGAACTGGCCCGCGCCTGCGGGGTCGCCGCGTCCACCCTGAGCGAGCACCTCGGCAAGCTGGTCGCGGGCGGTCTGCTGAGCGAGGAACGGCAGGGCCGGCACCGTTACGTCCGGCTCGCCGACGAGCGGGTGGCCCACCTGGTGGAGGACCTGGCCGCACGGGTCGCCCCCGATGCCGTCGCCCGCCCGCGCAGCCTGCGGCAGCACGGCGCCGGGGAGGCGTCCGCCCGGGGCCGCACCTGCTACGACCACCTCGCCGGGCGACTCGCCGTCACCGTCACCGATGCCCTGACGGCGCGCGGTCTGCTGCGGCAGGACACCGGGTTCGCCCTCACGGACGCGGGCCTGCGCTGGTTCGACCGGGCCGGCATCGCCCTCGACCGCGGCGGGAGACGGCCATTGGCCCGAGCCTGCCTGGACCGTACGGAGCGGCGCCCGCATCTCGCCGGGATTGCCGGCGCCGCACTGTGCGGGCACGCCCTGGCGGCGGGATGGTGCGTGCGGATCGGATCGGGGCGGGCGGTACGGGTGACGGAGACGGGTGAACGGGCCCTGTCCGACCTGCTGGGCATCGACCCCGGCGGCCTCCGGTGAGTCGCCCGGGACCCGCCTCGACCGTCGGCGTCCCGTCCCACCGTCCCGGACCGCCCGCCCCGGCCTGCGTCGCGGGGCCCGCGGGCCCGCCGGAAGCGCCGTCCGGTCCTCGTGCCGTCCGGTTGCGTGCGCTTCGAGTCTCCGTCCGCTTCGAATCCCTGCGCTTCGAGTCCCCGTCCCCTTCGAATCCCTGTCTGCTTGGAATCGCCGTCCGCCCCTCCCAGCTGTCCGCCCCTCGCCCGGTCTGCCCACCGCCCCTCCCCGGTCCGCCTTCCGCCCTCCTCCGTCCGTCGTAGCCGGCCCCAGTTCGACCGGCCCGGTCACGCCCGACAGGTCCGCCCGCCCGGTTGGTCGGGGCTCTGCCCGGTCGGCCCGGGTCTGTGCGCCCGGTCCCGGTCCGGTCCGCCCGGTCCGGTGCGCCTGATCCGTCCGCGTCCACTCCTCCAGGTCCAGCCCCGGACCCCCGTCCGACCTCCGCGAGCGCGTCCGCGCCGCGTCCGACCAGCATGGGAGCATGATGAACCGGCTCGTCCCCCGTCCCGCCCGTCGCGGCGAACTGCTCGCCGCGGGTGCCGCGGCCGTCACCGTCGTGCTCTGGGCGTCCGCCTTCGTGTCGATCCGCAGCGCCGGGACCGCGTACTCGCCGGGCGCGCTCGCGCTGGGACGGCTGCTGGCCGGAGCACTGACCCTGGGGGTCATCTGCCTCTGGCGACGCGAGGGCCCGCCCCCGCGGGCGGCGTGGCGGGGGATCGCGATATCGGGGCTGCTCTGGTTCGGCTTCTACATGGTGGCCCTCAACTGGGGTGAGCAGCAGGTCGACGCGGGCACGGCGGCGCTGGTGGTGAACGTCGGGCCGATCCTGATCGCCCTGCTCGGTGCGCGCCTGCTGGGTGACGCGATGCCGCCGCGTCTGCTCGCGGGCATGGCCGTGTCGTTCGCGGGCGCGGTGACCGTGGGTCTGTCGATGTCCGGGGAGGGCGGGTCGTCCCTGCTGGGCGTGGTGCTGTGCCTGCTGGCCGCGGTGGCCTACGCGGGCGGAGTCGTCGCGCAGAAGCCCGCCCTGGGGGTGGCGAGCCCGCTGCAGGTGACGACGTACGGGTGCCTGGTGGGGGCGGTGGCGTGCCTGCCGTTCGCCGGGCAGCTGGTGAGCGAGGCGGCCCGGGCGCCCTTGTCCGCCACGCTCAACATGGTCTACCTGGGCGTCTTCCCGACCGCGCTCGCCTTCACCACCTGGGCGTACGCGCTGGCGCGGACGACTGCCGGACGGATGGGGGCGACCACCTACGCGGTGCCCGCCCTGGTCGTGCTGATGTCGTGGCTGGCCCTCGGCGAGGTGCCCGGACCCGTCACGCTGGCCGGCGGCGCCCTCTGCCTGGCGGGGGTGGCGGTGTCCCGTTCGGGCCCCGGCGGCGCCTCCCGGAGCGCGACGGCGATGGGGAGGCCCGCCCGGAAGCAGGGCCGGAAGCGGGGCCGGGCGCCCGGTCAGCGGGACGAGGCGCAGGACCGGCCCTTGCCGGACCGCGCGTGAATCCGCACGGTCCGGCGGTTCCCGACCCTCCCGGCGTCAGAAGACGACCAGGGTGCGGGCCCCCTTGCCCGCGATCATGGTGTCGAAGGCGGCGGGGACGCCGTCCAGGGGGATCCGTTCGGTCACCAGGGCGTCCAGGTCCAGGCGCCCCGCCCGGATGTGCTCGGCGAGCACCGGCAGGTCCCGGGCGGGGTCGGAGTTGCCGTAGACGCAGCCGGAGAGGGTCCGGCCCCAGTGGAAGATCTCCAGGGCGTTGAAGGTGACCTGCTGGTCCTTGCCGCCGATCCCGACGACCGTGGTGCGCCCGCCGCGCCGGGTGGATTCCCAGGCGGTGCGGATCGTGGTGCCCCGGCCGACGCACTCGACGGCCACGTCCACCCCCTGCTTCCCGGTGAGGGCGCGGATCTCCCGGGCGGTGGTGTCCGAGGCGACGAGGTAGTCGGTCGCCCCGGCCGACCGGGCCAGCTCCTCCTTGTCCGGTGAGACGTCGACCGCGACGATCGTCGACGCGCCGGCGATGCGGGCGGACTGCAGGGCGGCGAGGCCCACTCCCCCGGCGCCGAACACGGCGACGCTCTCCCCGGGGGCGACCCGGGCGGAGTGGTGGACGGCTCCGTAGCCGGTGAGGACCGCGCAGCCGAGCAGGGCCGCGTCGGTGAGCGGAACGCCGTCCGGGGCGGGCAGCACGCAGGACTGCGGCACCACGGTCTCCTCGGCGAAGGCGGCGACGTTCAGGCCGGGGTGCAGGGCGGTGCCGTCGTCGGCACGGTGGGCGTGCACCCGGGCGGCGCCGTCGAGGGCGCTGCCGCACAGCCAGACCTCGCCGCGCCGGCAGGCGGCGCAGGCGCCGCAGGAGGGCGCCCAGTTGAGGACGACGGCATCGCCCGGCGCGACGGCGGTGACGTCCTCGCCGACGGCGACGACCGTGCCGGCGCCCTCGTGACCGAGGACGGCCGGCACCGGCAGGCGCATGGTGCCGTTGGTGAGGGACAGGTCGGAGTGGCAGACCCCGGCGGCGGCGAGGCGGACCCGCACCTGGCCGGGGCCGGGGTCGGGCAGGTCGATCCCGGTGATCTCCAGGGGAGCGGAGACGGCGGGCAGGACAGCGGCACGTACGGCCATGGCGGTGACGACTCCCTTAGAACTGGAGGGACTTGGTCTGGAGGTACTCGGTCAGGCCGTGCACGCCGAGTTCCCGGCCGACGCCCGACTGCTTGTGACCGCCGAAGGGCGCCAGCGGGTTGAAGCGGCCCCCGTTGATGTCCACCTGTCCGGTCTCCAGGCGGCGGGCGAACGCGACCGCCCGCTCCTCGTCCCCGGCCCAGACGGCACCGGCCAGCCCGTAGACGGTGCCGTTGGCGATGCGCAGGGCGTCCTCCTCGTCCTCGTAGCGCAGGACGCACAGGACGGGGCCGAAGATCTCCTCCTGGGCGACGGTCATCTCGTGGGTGACGTCGGCGAGGACCGTGGGGCTGACGAAGTAGCCCTTCTCGTGCGGGGTGCCGGGCCCGCCGGCGACCAGGCGGGCGCCCTCGGCGACGCCCTTCTCGATGTAGCCGCGCACCCGGTCGCGCTGCTGGGCGTTCACGAGCGGGCCGATGCGGTCGCCGTACTTCGCGGCGGCGTCCGCGGCCAGGGCGACGGCCTCGTCGTACTGGTCCCGGTGGACCAGCATGCGGGTCCACGCGCTGCACGTCTGACCGGAGTTGGACATCACGTTGGCGACGCCGACGTTGACCGCGCGGGCGAGGTCGGCGTCGGGCAGGATGACGTTGGCGGACTTCCCGCCCAGTTCCAGGGCGACCCTCTTGACGGCGCCCGCCGCGATGGCGCCGATGCGGCGGCCGACGGCGGTGGAGCCGGTGAAGGAGACCAGGTCCACGCCGGGGTGCTCGGCGAGGGCCTGGCCGGCCACCGGGCCGAGGCCGGTGACCAGGTTGAACACGCCCGCCGGTACCCCCGCGTCGTGCACGGCCTCGGCGAACAGCCGGGCCACCAGGGGGGTGTCCTCGGCGGGCTTCACGACGACGGTGCAGCCGGCGGCGAGGGCGGGCGCGACCTTGGCGACGATCTGGTGCAGCGGGTAGTTCCACGGGGTGATGGCCCCGACCACGCCCACCGGCTCGTGGTACACCGTCGAGTTGCCGATCCGCTCCTCGAAGGCGTACGTCGCGGCCAGTTCGGCGTAGGAACCGGCGACGGCGACGGGAAGCCCGGCGTGGACGGTCTGCGACAGCTTCAGGGGGGCGCCCAGTTCGGCGGTGACCGTCTCGGCGATCTCCTCCCGTCGGGCGTCGAGGGCGTCCCGCAGTGCGGTGAGGCGGGCCGCGCGCTCGGCGGGCGGGGTCGCGGCCCACGCGGCGAGGGCGGCGCGGGCCGCCCGGACGGCGGCGTCGACGTCCTCGACGGTGCCCGCCGGGACGGTGGCGATCACCTCCTCGTCGGCCGGGTTCACGACCTCGATCACCTCCGGACCGGCGGCCGGGCGCCAGGCGCCGTCGATGTACATGCCGTCGTATGCCTTCATCGCGCTTCCTCCGGGAGGGTGGGCGTCGTCGGTGTCGATCTGCCGCCACATAAACTAGCGGTGGTAATTTAGGGACGCCAGGGGAACCCGCCGGAGATGCCTGAGAGGGGCGTCACTCGGGGGGTCACTCAGGGCGTCACCCGAGGCGTCACCCTGGGCGTCACCAGGGGACGCTCTTCCGGCGCCGCTCGGACGCGGTTCGGGAGCGGTTCGGACACCGCCCGGACGCCGCCCGGACGCGGTTCGGGTGCCCCCCAGGACGCCGTTCGGGCGCAGTTCGGAACCGCCCGGACGCCGCTCGGACGCGGTCCGGCCGCCCCCGGGACGCCGTTCGGGGCGTCACTCCTCCAGGTCGGGCAGCCGCGCCGGGTTCGGGCAGATGCGCTCACCGTGCTGGTCGAAGACGAACAGGTGCGCGAGGTCGACCAGCAGCGGCACCTGCATGCCGTGCCGGAGCCGCACGTCCGGGGTGGTCCGCACGATGAGGTCACCGGGCGACCGCGGATCGGCTCCCGCGGGCGGGGAGGGCTCCGGCGCCTGCCCGTCGGGTTCCAGCGTGGCCACCGCCCCGGGGCGCAGGGCCCCGGCCCGCTCCCGCAGGCGGTCCAGGACCGTGCCCTCGCGACGGCGCCGCCGGTCGGTGCGGCCGGGGTGCGGGCGCGGCGCCTCCAGTTCGGGGAGGACGGCGGGGCGCGAGCCGGTGTCGAAGTGGACCAGCACCTCGTGCCCCTGGAACTCCACGTGCTCGACCAGCCCGGTGAGCACCACCTCGCCGGGACGGGCGGCGTCGGCCCGGGCGATGCGGACGGCCTCCGACCGCAGCCCCACGATCACCTCCCTGCCCTGCTGCACCCGCAGCAACTGGTGGTCCAGCGAGAGGGGTTCGGGCAGCCGCAGGAACTGCTTGCCCAGGCTGATGGTCATGGCCCCGTCGAGCGGCGCCCGGACCAGTCCGCGCAGCAGGTTGATGCGCGGGATCCCGATGAACGCGGCGACGAAGACGTTGGCGGGCAGCGCGTAGACCGTGCGGGGACTGCCGACCTGCTGGAGGACGCCGCCGCGCAGCACGGCGACCCGGTCGCCCAGCGACATCGCCTCCGCCTGGTCGTGGGTGACGTACACCGTGGTGACGCCGAGGTCGCGGGTGAGGCGGGAGATCTCGGCGCGCAGGTGGTTGCGGAGCTTGGCGTCGAGGTTGGACAGCGGCTCGTCCATCAGGAAGGCGGAGGGGTGGCGGGCGATCGCCCGGCCCATGGCGACGCGCTGCCGTTCGCCCCCGGAGAGCTGCGCGGGGAAGCGGTCGAGCAGGTCCTCGATGCCCAGCATGCGGGCGGTGGCGTCGACCCGTGGGGACGGGTCCGCCCCGGGTGCCTCGATGCGCAGCGGGAAGCCGATGTTGTCGCGGCTGGTCATGCTCGGGTAGAGGGCGAAGTTCTGGAACACCATCGCGATGTCCCGCTCGGCGGGCGGCAGGTCGTTGGCGTACTCGCCGTCCAGGAACAGGCTTCCCGCGTCGATCTCCTCCAGGCCGGCGATCATCCGCAGCACGGTGGATTTGCCGCAGCCGGACGGTCCGAGCAGGACGAGGAACTCGCCGGGTGCGATGTCCAGCGTCAGCCGGTCCACCACGCGAGGACCTCTGGCGTAGGACTTGCTCACGTCGTGCAGCTTGATGGCGCGTGTCATGAGGGTGCCCCCACGGAGTTCGGCAGGGAGCGGGGTGCTCCGCGATCGACGCACCGTCCGGACCGTCCGGGCCCGTCTGACCGACCTGATCCGACCTGACCGATCCGGCCGACCTGATCCGACCTGACCGACGCGATCCGACCTGACCGGCCTGATCCGACCTGACCGATCCGGCCGACCTGATCCGACCTGACCGGCCTGATCCGACCTGATCCGACCTGACCGGCCGGGCCACTCGAACCGTACGAGCCGCACGGGGCGTATGAGTCACGGAAGCTAACGGATCGTGCACGGCCGGGGGAAGGGACCGGACACGTTCCGTTGCCGGAGTCCCGGTACGTGAGAAGGGGGAGGACCGGATTCCGGTCCGTTCACCCGGGGTGGGCGTCGTCCCGGCACCTGGAGCCGTCCGCCCGATCCGACCGGTGCCCGGATCCGGGCACCTCGCGGGCACCGGGGTTCCCGGACGGGCCGGGGGAGGCCGGAACGGGGGCGCCGGGGGCGCGCAGGGCGATGCCCGAGGAGAGCAGGAGCAGCGCCCCCAGCATCACGAAGGGCGCCGCCACACCGGCGACCCCGGCGACCAGCCCCGCCGCGGCCGGGGCGGCGACCTGGCCCAGGCGGTTGCCGGTCAGGCGCAGGGCCAGGGCGGTGGAGCGGGCCCCGTCCGGGGCGGCCTGAACCACCGTCGTCATGGACAGGGGCTGGCCCACGCCCAGGCTGAAGCCGAGCACCGCGAGCAGCGCCGCGAGCGCCCACACCGGCAGGGGCAGCGCGATGCCCGCGCACAGCAGGGCCGCGACGAGGCACGTCACGGTCAGCAGCGCCGTCCGGCCGAGCAGGCGCAGCAGCGGGGTGAGGACCAGCCGGCAGGCGATGGTGGCCGCCGCCCGCAGACTGAGCAGCAGGCCGACGACGGCGGGCGCGATCCCCCGCTGCTCGCCGACGACCGGCAGGTAGGCGGTCAGGATGTCGGTCGCGGACAGCACGGCCATGCTGATCAGGATGCCTGCGGGCACGCCCCGGGCCCGCAGGATCCGCACCACGGGGACGCGCTCGTCCGTCCCCGCGCGCGCTGCCGCCGCGGTGCCGGGCCGCTCGATGCGCCACAGCGAGGTGAACGCGACCGCCGCCCCGGCACCCGCGGCGAGCAGCGCGAGGGCGCTGGTGCGGGCCATGTCGGCGCCGCCGATCAATCCGCCGGCCGCGATCGGGCCGACGAGCTGGCCGAGGGAGGCGCCGATGGTGAAGTGGCCGAAGTTGCGGTCCTGTTCGTGCGGCGCCGACTGGCGGGCGACCAGCGACTGCGCGCCGATGACGAAGCAGAGGTGCCCGAGTCCCATCACCCCGCTCCACAGGGCCATGGCCCCCAGGGACCCCGCGACGCCGCTCAGCGCGCAGCCTCCGGAGATGAGCACCACCCCGGCCGGCAGCAGCGGCGCGCACCGGCCGTGGTCGGTGCGCCGGCCGAGCGGTACGGCGGCGAACAGCGGCAGCAGGGCGTAGACCCCGGCGATCACGCCGACCGCCCGTTCGTCGGCACCGAGGGCGAGCGCCCGGTAGGAGACGGCGGGCCGGGCCATCGACACCGCCCCCTGCGCGAAGCTGAAGGCGATGACGAGGCGCAGCAGCCAGCCGCGGTTCCCGCCGGGCGTCATGGTCGGGTCCTCCTGGACGGATCGAATCGGTTGGAACGGATCGGGCGGAACGAGTCGACCGGAACGAATCGACCGGAACGGGCCTATCGGCACGGGTTGATCGGCACGTGTCGATGGGAACGAGTCGGGCGGAACGGGTCGGGCGGCGGCCCCGGGCCACAGGGCTGGGCTCGTCAGACGATGCCGAAGAGGAGCCCCGCGCCGAGGATCAGCAGTGACGTCAGCACCGCCCACTTCACCACGAACCGCGTGTGGTCGCCGAACTCGACCTTCGCCATGCCGACCAGCACGTAGACGGCGGGCACCAGCGGGCTGGACATGTGCAACGGTTGGCCGACGAGGGAGGCGCGGGCCATTTCCAGCGGGGTGACGCCGTGTGCGGCGCCGGCCTCGGCGAGGACGGGCAGCACACCGAAGTAGAAGCCGTCGTTGGACATGAAGTAGGTCAGCGGGAGGCTGAGCACGCCGGTGACCAGGGCCATGTGCGGACCCATCGCCTCGGGGACGACGCCGACCAGCCACTCGGCCATGCTGTCGACCATGCCGGTGCCCTGGAGCACGCCGGTGAAGACGGCGGCGGCGAACACCATGCCGGAGACGTTGAGGACGTTGTCGGCGTGCGCGGCGATCCGCGCCTTCTGGTCGGGCAGGTGCGGGAAGTTGACGGAGAGCGCGAGCGCCGCGCCGAGGAGGAACAGCACCGGGATCGGCAGCCACTCCATGATCATGGCGGTCAACAGGGTTGCCGTGAGCAGGGCGTTGAACCAGTACAGCCGGGGGCGCAGGGTGGCGCGTGCGGGGTCGAGTCCCGGGAAGTCGTCGTCCTCGTCCTCCGTCCCGGGCCCTTGCCCCGGCCGCACCCCGGGCAGTTCCCCGGCGTCCGCCCCGGCCCCGGAACCGCCGGCGGGCAACTCGCTCCCGCCCGGCCGGGAGGCCGTACCCGCCGCCGTGACGCCCGCCGCCGTGGCCCCCGCCAGCGTCGCACCCGTCGCCGCACCTGCCGTCGTGGCGCCGGTCGCGGCACCGGCGCCGGTCAGGACCGTCCCGCCCGCCTGAGCCACCGTCTTCTCCTCCGCGACGGTCTCGTCGAGCGTCAGCAGGCCCAGTCGGCGGCGCTCGCGCAGTCCGAGGACGTAGGCCAGCACCACGACCCCCAGCAGGCCGACCAGCAGCGCCGGGATCATCGGCACGAAGACGTCGCTCGCGTCCAGCTTCAGCGCGGTGGCGGCGCGGGCCGTCGGGCCGCCCCAGGGGAGCGTGTTCATCACGCCGTTGGCCATGGCGGCGACCCCGGTCATCACGACCAGGCTCATCTTCAGCCGCTTGTACAGCGGGTACATGGCCGAGACAGTGATCATGAAGGTGGTGGACCCGTCGCCGTCGAGGGAGACGATCGCGGCCAGCAGCGCGGTGCCGACGACGATCCGCATCGGGTCGGCCCGGCAGAAGCGGAGGATGCCGCGGACGACCGGGTCGAACAGACCGACGTCGATCATCACCCCGAAGTAGACGATCGCGAACATGAGCATCGCCGCCGTGGGCGCCAGCGCGACGACGCCGTCGATGACGTAGTCACCCAGGTGGGCGCCCTTGCCGACGAACACGCAGAACAGCGCGGGGATCAGCACGAGCGCCGCGATCGGCGACATCTTCTTCATCATGATCAGGACCAGGAAGGTCGCGATCATGGTGAAGCCGAGAATGGTCAGCATGAATGGAACACCTAACGTTCGCCCTTGAACTCCCACCAGGGCCGGCGGTGCGACGAGACGTTAGGCGGTGCGAAAAAGCGTGAACAAGACGTCGGAGCGCGAGCAATAAGCGCAGAACTCCAGGTCAGGGCTTTGCTCAGGTCAGAGCCACCCGCAATCCGGTCAAAGCCCTATCCAGAGCCCTGCTCCATTCGAACCGGTGCGGTTCAGTCACGGCCGCACTGCGGTCACGACCGTACTGCGGTCACGGCCGTACTGCGGTCACGGCCGCATTGCGGTCACGGCCGTGCTCCTGGCGAGGCCGTGCTCAGGTGACGGCCTCGCCGGCCCGGCGGCCGGGTCCGGTCCCCGGTCGGTGTCGGGCGCGGACCGCACTCGCGGCGACGGGCGCGCCCTGTCCCGGCTCACGGCTCACGGTTCACGGCTCCCGGCTCACGTCGCAGCGCTGTGCGGGGCGTCCGGCCGGCCGGGCGCCTGGGCGGAGACCTCCACCGGGACACCGTTGAGGACGGCGTTGCCCGACAACGGGTCGAGGAGACTGCCGTCCAGGAGCTGGTTGACGTTGACGCCGGGGTCCGTGGCGGCGTGGCGCAGACGGGTGCCGGGGCGGTCGTGGCCCCAGCCGTGCGGCAGGCTGACCACGCCCCGGCGCACCTCGGTGGTGACCTCGGCAGGCGTGATCACCTCTCCCCCGGCACCCTTCACACGCACCGGCTCGCCGTCCCGGACCCCGAGGCGTCCGGCGTCCTCCGGGTGGATGTGCAGGGTGCAGCGGTTGGTGCCACCGGTGAGGGCGGGCACGTTGTGCATCCAGCTGTTGTTGGAACGCAGGTGCCGACGCCCGACGAGGACGAGTCCGGCAGGGCGTTCGGCGAGGGCGGCGCGGAGCCGGGGCAGGTCGTCGGTGATCGGCCCCGGGAGCAGTTCCACCTTGCCGCTCACGGTCTTCAGGGGCTGCGGCAGCCGGGGGCGCAGCGGCCCCAGGTCGATACCGTGGGGGTGGGCCAGCAGCCGCTCCAGGGTGAGGCCGTCCGGCCGCGCGCCGAAGCCTTCGCCGTAGGGTCCGAGGCGCAGCATCATGTCGAGGCGGCGTTCGGGGCCGTTGTCGCCGGTGAGCCGGGCGGCCAGCTCCTGCGGATCGCGGCCGTGCACCGGGGAGTTCGGGTCCCGTACCGCCTTGCCGAGAGTCTGGTCGACGACCAGGGCGTCCACGGCGGCCGGGTCGGCACCGTGCTGCCCGGTCGCCGCGAGGATCAGCCGGGCCATGATCTCGGTCTCGGCCATGCGGCCTGGCTGGAGCGGGACGGCGGGGCGGGTGTAGCGGACCTGGTGGCGTACGGCGAGGGTGTTGAAGGCGAAGTCGTGGTGGGGGCTCTGTGCGGGCGGCGGCGGTGGCAGGACGACGTGGGCGTGGCGGGAGGTCTCGTTGAGGTACGGGTCGACACTGACCATGAAGTCCAGGGATTCCAGCGCCTTGTCGAGCCGGTCGCCGTCGGGCGCGGACAGGACGGGGTTGGCGGCCACGGCGATCAGGGCGCGGACGGGCGTGCCCTCGTCCGTCGGGGTGTCGATCTCCTCGGCGAGGGCGGCCAGGGGCAGTTCGCCCTTGGCCTCGGGGTGACGGCTCACCCGGGAGTGCCACCGGCCGAGGGCGAAGCCGCGGCCCGGGCCGGCGGGACGAGGGGTCCGGTCGGTGGCGGCCTGGGGGAACAGGGCGCCGCCGGGCCGGTCGAGGTTGCCGGTGAGGGTGTTGAGCACGTCGACGAGCCAGCTGGCGAGGGTGCCGTGCGGGACGGTGCAGCTGCCGATGCGGGCGTAGACGGCGGCGGTGGGGGCGGCGGCGAGCTCCCGGGCCAGGGCGCGGACGGTGTCGGCGTCGACGTCGCAGGCCGGGGCGACCGTCTCGGGCGTGAAGTCGGCGAGGGCCGCGGCGAGTTCGTCGGCCCCTTGGACGTGCGGGGCGAGTCCGCCGAGGTCGGTCAGGCCCTCGTCCAGCAGGACGGTCACCATGGCGGCGAGCAGCATCGCGTCCGTCCCGGGCCGGACGGCCACGTGCCGGTCGGCGAGACGGGCGGTGCGGGTGCGGCGCGGATCGACGACCGTGAGCGTCCCGCCGCGGGCCCGGAGCGCCTTGAGGCGGCCGGGGAAGTCGGGGGCGGTGCACAGACTCCCGTTGGACTCCAGCGGGTTGGCGCCGATCAGCAGCAGGTGGTCGGTGCGGTCGAGGTCGGGCACCGGGATCGCCTGGGCGTCCCCGAAGAGCAGGCCGCTGGAGACATGCTTGGGCATCTGGTCGACGGTGGAGGCGGTGAACAGGCTACGGGTGCCCAGCCCGGCGAGGAGCAGCGGTGGGTACAGGGCGCCGGCCATGGTGTGCACGTTGGGGTTGCCGAGGACCACCCCGACGGCGTGCGGGCCGTGCCGCTCCACGACGGGCCGGAGGCCGGCGGCGACGGCGTCGAACGCCTCGTCCCAGGTGGCCTCGCGCAGGACGCCGTCGACCCGCACGAGCGGGGCGCGCAGCCGGTCGGGGTCGGAGTCGAGGGCCGGGAAGGCGGCGCCCTTGGGGCAGATGAACCCCTTGCTGAAGACGTCGTCCCGGTCCCCGCGGGCGCGGGTGACGCGACCGTCTTCGACGGTGAGGGTCAGGCCGCAGGT
Source organism: Streptomyces sp. NPDC029526 (assembly GCF_040637405.1). Taxonomy (NCBI): domain Bacteria; kingdom Bacillati; phylum Actinomycetota; class Actinomycetes; order Kitasatosporales; family Streptomycetaceae; genus Streptomyces; species Streptomyces sp. NPDC029526. The sequence goes on along the minus strand of NZ_JBEZWE010000003.1, from coordinate 88,613 downwards.
GGCCTCGCACAGGGGGCAGATGCGCAGGGCGGTGCGGGGCACGGGGCCTCCCGGGTACGGCGGCGGTGACGCTCGGACGGATTGAGCATACCGACCGGTACGCATGTCGGGGAGGGGGTGGACGGAAGCGACCGGGAAGCGCCCCCCTGGGCCGTCCAGAACCGAAACACGCGGCACCCCGGGGGCAACCCGGAACCACGAAGCACAGCGACCGGCGGGCAGCCCGAAACCGGAACGCACAGCGACCGGCGGGCAGCCTGAAGCCGGAACGCACAGCGACTCGCAGACGCCCCGGGACCAGAACGAGCCGCGCTCCAGGCAGCGCAGGAACCGGAACGGCACCGCGCCCCAAGCCGCGCAGGAACCGGAACGCGTAGGCGACGAGAAGCGGCGCACCCACGACGGCCCGGACCGGGACACTCACGCCTCCCGTGCCCTACGGCTGCTCGGCCCCCGGTGCGGGCGGGTCCAGGACACCCGCCAGGTACGCCCGCAGCATGCCCCGCAGTTCCTCGATGACCTTCGCGTCGCCGTCGGGCGCCATCCGGAAGGCCAGGTGGATCACGGTGTCGGCGGTCTCGACGGCGACCAGGAAGGTACGGCGCAGGTCCTCGTCGGGGGTGCGGCCCAGGTAGCCGGAGAGCAGATCGGTGAGGCGGTCGGCCACCCGCAGGTTGGGGCCGGTGCGAGGAGCACCGACGGGGATCTGGTTGCCGAAGTCGACGAGGGAGAAGCCGGGCGCGGTCCGCTTCATGTGCAGGTACTCGCCGATCACCGCGTCCAGGGCGTAACGCCAGCCCCGGTCGCCGGTCCCCCGCAGCCGGTCGGCGATCCGGTCCGTGAACCGTTCGAGGTTGCGCTGCGCCAGGGCGTCGGCCATCTGGCGCTTGTTGCCGAAGAACCGGTACACCGAGCCGATGGGCACCCCGGCGCGCTCGGCGACGGCCCGGGTGCTCAGGTCGTCGTAGCCGGCCTCGTCGAGGACTTCGGCGCAGGCGTCGAGTATGCGGGTCAGCCGTTCGGCACTGCGCCGCTGTACCGGCGCGCGGCGGAGCGTTCTCGGATGGGGCACGCCCTCATGATGCCTCGTCCGCACGTTCGGGTGAACCTCACCCTCCGCCGCTCCCCCGGCCCGTCGCTCCTCGCCTCTGCGACTGCCGCCGCCGGCCGAGCGCGGCGCGGCCGCGTCACCCGCCCCCACCGGCTCCTGCGTCCACCGGCGCGGCGGTCCGGGGGGCGGTCGCCGACGCGGAGGCCGACGCCTCCGGTTCCGACACGGTGACATCGGCGGTGCTCTCCACCGGCTCGCCGTCCACGGCCCACACCGAGCCGTCGTCGGCGTACAGCCGGGCGGTGACCCGGTGCGTGCCGCGGGGGACGGAGGCCGGGGACAGCCGGTGGCCGGGAGTGCGCAGCCGGGCGACGAGGCGGTCGTCGACGTAGAGGTGGGCGAGCCCGCGCCCGGGGACGGCGCGTCCGGTGGCGCCGTGCGGGGAGAAACGGAAGCCGCGCACCCGCAGGCGGACGGCCCAGCCGCCGTCGGCCTCGGAGGTCACCTCGACGCCCACGCGCGGCGCCGACTCCGCGTCGACCTCACGGTAGGGGCGCCCCTCGGGGTCCCGCGTGTCCAGCAGCCGGCCGGCCGAGGGGGGCGCCCCGGCCTGCCCCCGCGCGTCCGGGGAGCCGCAGCCGACGAGTCCGGCCGTCAGGGCCAGCGCGACGGCGAGCACGGTGATCGGGGTCCGCGTCGACGACATGCCGGGGAGCCTAGAACAGGGGTGCGACCGCCGGGATCCCCCTGGAGTCTGGTCCGCGTCCGTCCGGCGTCCTCCGCCAAGAGGAGGACACCGGACGGGGTGACGCCCGGGGCGGACGGGGTGACACCCGGGCAGACGGGGTGACACCCGGGGCGGACGGCGCGGACGGACGGCGTGGGGCGGACGGCGCGGACGGGCGGCGTTGACGGGCGCCGTTGGCGGACGGCGTGGGGCGGACGTCCTCGAGGTGCGCCGGACGGGGGACGCAGGCGGGACACGCGCCGGATTCACCCGGACCCCTTGCGCACCGGAAATCGCAATCCTACGGTGTTGCATAGGAATCGGACGCAAGGGAGCACCGGACATGACCGATGGGGGCACCGCCCGCGTGGGCACGGACCTGCGCGGGGGCGCGCGCAAGGCCGTGGAAGGACTGGAACACCTGACCGGCTTCGGCAACCAGCACAGCTCCGAGGCGGTCCCGGGCGCCCTCCCCGAGGGCCGGAACTCGCCGCAGCGCGCGCCGCTCGGGCTGTACGCGGAGCAGTTGAGCGGGTCCGCCTTCACGGAGCCGCGGGCCGTCAACCGCCGCTCCTGGCTGTACCGGATCCGCCCTTCGGCGGCCCACCCGGCCTTCACCCGCACGGGCAACGGCACGCTCCGCACGGCGCCCTTCAACCAGACGGTGCCGGACCCCAACCGGCTGCGCTGGGACCCGCTCCCGGAGCCCGCCGAGGGCACGGACTTCCTGGCGGGCCTGTGGACGCTGGGCGGCAACGGGGACGCCACGCAGCGCACGGGGATGGCCGTGCACCTCTACCACGCCACCGCCTCGATGGAGCGGGTGTTCAGCAACGCCGACGGCGAGCTGCTCGTCGTCCCGGAGCTCGGCGGGCTGCTGCTGCGCACCGAGTTCGGGCTGCTGCACGTGGAGCCGGGTCACATCGCGGTCGTCCCGCGGGGCGTGCGGTTCCGGGTGGAGCTGCTGGACGACACCGCCCGCGGCTACGTGTGCGAGAACTACGGTGCCCCCTTCGAGCTCCCCGAGCTGGGCCCGATCGGCGCCAACGGCCTCGCCAACCCTCGGGACTTCCGGGTGCCGGTCGCCGCGTACGAGGACGTGGAGGGGCCGGTGGAGGTGGTGAACAAGTTCTGCGGCAACCTGTGGTCGGCGACCTACGGCCACTCCCCGCTCGACGTCGTCGCCTGGCACGGCAACCATGTGCCGTACGCCTATGACCTGCGGCGCTTCAATGTGATGGGCACCATCTCCTACGACCACCCGGACCCGTCCATCTTCACCGTGCTGACCTCGCCGAGCGACACCCCGGGGCTGGCCGGGGTCGACTTCGTGGTGTTCGCGCCGCGCTGGCTGGTGGGCGAGGACACCTTCCGGCCGCCGTACTTCCACCGGAACGTGATGAGCGAGTACATGGGCCTGATCGAGGGCGCCTACGACGCGAAGGCGGAGGGCTTCGTGCCGGGCGGCGGTTCGCTGCACAACATGATGTCGGCGCACGGACCGGACCACGAGACGTTCGAGCGGGCGAGCGCGGCGGAGCTGCGGCCGCAGAAGATCGACGACGGTCTGGCCTTCATGTTCGAGACCCGCTGGCCGCTGTCGCTCACCCCGCACGCGGCACGCGCGGAACACCTCCAGGAGGGGTACGACGACGTGTGGCACTCCTTCGAACGGCACTTCCGCGTGCAGTGAGCCGGGCAGCCGCGTACGGCGGAGAGGCATCGCCCACGCCCCGGCCGAGCCGGATCGCCCGCGCCCGGCGAGGTCGGAAGGCCCGCGCACGACCGGGGCGCGGGGCGGAATGCCCGGCTCCGCCGTACGCGGATTGCACTGAGCGTTCCCGACCGATACGGATGACCCCGTGACTTCCTTCGCTCCGGATTCGATCGTCCTGAACCGCAAGTTGCCGCTCTGGTACCAGGTGTCGCAGTCGCTGCGCGCCTCGATCCTCGGCCGCTCGCCCCAGGACCCGCTGCGCCTGCCCACCGAGGAACAACTGGCCGGGCACTACGGCGTGAGCGTGCTGACCATGCGCCAGGCGCTGAAGGAGCTGGAGGACGAGGGGCTCATCAGCCGGCACCGCCGGCGCGGCACGTTCATCGAGCCCGGCGCCACCCGGGGCACTCCGGTGCGGCTGCTGGGCTCGGTGGACGCCATCGTGGCCCAGCAGTCCGGGATGACCACCGAACTGCTGGAGCACGGGCCCGCCCCGGTGCCGGCCGAACTCGCCGAGCACTTCCCGGACCTGACCGAGGCCGCGGCCTACCACCGGCTGCGCAGCGACGAGCAGACCGGGGAACCGACCAACCACGCCCGCAACTGGGTCCGTCCCGAACTCGCCGCCCGCATCGACCCGGAGGACCTGGTGCGCTGGCCGATGACGAAGGTCCTGCGGGACGTCGTGGGCGTCGGCATCAGCCGCATCACCGACACCGTGGAGGCGCGGCTCGCCGACCCCGAGACGGCCCGGCTGCTCCGGGTCCCGCTGCTCAGCCCGATCCTGCACTACACCGGCGTCACCCACGGCGCCGACGGGCGGCCCCTGGACGTGGCCGTGATCCACTACCGGGGGGACCGTTTCTCCTTCACCGTGACCCTCGACGCCCACTGATCCCGGCCCCCGCCCAGGCCGTACGATGCCCTGCGTGACGCACGACGACGCTCCGCCGCTGGCGGACCTCATGCCGTGGTCCGTCGCACCGCCGCGGCTCGGCCGGGGCTGGCCGGCGGGCCCCGACGCGGGGTCCCTGAAGGCCCGCTGGAACGCCCTGCTGGCCACGGAGGGGCCCGAGCGCGAGGCCCTGTTCCGGCCGACGCGCGCCCGTACGCCGCGCACGCCGGTCGCACAGCTGCCGGGGGGCGGCGGCGGCACCGAGCGGCTCGCCCGCGCCTCGGGACCGTGCCCGGAACCGGTGCGGGTGCTGGCCGCCCCGTTCGACGAGCAGTGGCTGATCCCGGACCACCGGCTGATCGACGCGGCCCGGCCCGAGCTGTGGCGGGTGGCGGACGAACGGCAGACGTTCGTCGTGGAGACGCCGGCCCCCACCGCTGCGCCGGGCCTTCCGCTGCTCGCCACCCCGCACGTCCCGCTGCTGCGTCCCGGCCGGATCCGGCCGCTGTACCGCAGGCCCCGGGGCTCCGAACCGAATCTGGCCCCCGGCCTGACCGCACACCTCGCCGCCCGCCTCGGCGGGGCGGTCGACGCCGTGGACGTGCTGGCCTGGATCCTCGCCGTGGCGCGGCCGGGGCCGAACGGGCCGGTGGTCCCGCTCACCGCCGACGCCGACGCGTGGGCGACCGGGGTGGCGACGGGCCGCCGGATGCTGTGGCTGATGCGGCGCGACGGCGAGCGGCCCAAGCTGCCGGGCGGGCGCCGCCCCTACGTCCGGGCCCCGCTGCCGGCCCGGCCGGTGACCCTGGAGTACGACCGTGACGAGGAGGCCCTGCTCCTCGGCGAGGGCCGGATCGCGCCGGTGCCGCCCGAGGCGTGGGACTTCGAGACGGGCGGGGAGCGGGTGCTGGAGCAGTGGTTCGCCGCGCGCACGGATGCCGGTGAGCCCGGCACCCTGGAGGCCGTCCGCCCGACGGCCTGGCCGCAGCGGTGGACCTCGGAGCTGCTGGAGCTGATCACGGTGCTGACCCTGCTCGCCGAACTCGGCCCCGCACGGGCCGCGTTGAACGACGCCCTCCTGTCCGCTCCGGTCGGCCGGTCCGCACTGCGCGCGGCGGGCGTCCTGCCGGTCCCGTCCGCCGCCCGCCGGCCCGCCTCGGTGCTGGACACCCACGAGGAGGGCCCGGAGGGCCAGCTGGCGCTGCTCTGACCCCACGTCACGGTCCCGCGGCGATCCCAGGTCGAGCGTCGAGCCGTCGAGCCGTCGAGCACCCCGGCCCGGCATCCGTCGCGCTGCCCCCGCTGTTCCGCTTCTCCTGTGTCGGTCGGCATGTATCCCGGACTGCTCACCCGCAACGAGGAGGCCGCCGGTCAGCTCGGCGGCGCGACCTTCCTGCTGCCGCTGCTCTCCAGCGCGTACATCCCCACCGAGGGGCTGCCGGGCGGGCTGCGCACGGTGGCGGAGTGGAATCCGGTCAGCGCGGTGGCGACGGCGCTGCGGGACCTGTTCGGCAACGCCCCTGTGCCCGCGGACGCCGCGTGGCCGGTGGCGCACCCCGTGGCCGGGTCACTGCTGTGGTGCGCGGTGCTGCTCGCCGTGTTCGTACCGCTCGCCGTGCGGCAGTACGGGCACGGCGAGCGGTGAAGTCCGGGCGGGACCTGGCGGGGCGGTCGGCGGGCCCCCGGCCGGCTGCCGGGTGGGGTCGGGGGCTCCTGGAGGGGACGTGCCCGCGCGTGGCGCACCGGGCGGGTGCGCCGCGCGCGCGTGGGGTGGCTTGCCGGGACGCTGCCGCGCCGGGGCGGCGGACCGCCCGGGCGCGCGGGGCCTAACGGCCGCCGAAGAGCGTGCGGCGCAGCCTGCGCAGCGGCGCGAAGAGCGAGACGCGGCTGGTGCGGGCCCGGACACCACGGGCACCGCGGTCGTGCGCGGGGTCACGCGCGGTGAGCTCACGCATCAGTGACGTCGCCTCGGCCGTCTCCCGCTGGGGGACCGCCGGTCCCGACAGCACCGCGAGATGGCGGTCGAGGCGCGAACTGGTCGCGCTGCTCCCGCAGGTGATCGCAGGGACCCTGGCCCTGCTGCGCACTGTTATCTGTTCCATGTCACTCCCCACCCGTACGAGTCCACCCGGCCCGGGCAGGGTAACCCTATCGCCCCGTACCGGCACACGTGTATCGCGCCCACGGGATTCACCTTCCCCGCAAGGGGGTTGACGAACACTCGGCGATTACTCTCCGAATCCGACCGTTTTCAGGGCGAGTTGGACGATGGGCTGCGCAGTGGGTTGCGGAGAGCCTCCGTCCGGTTCGACGGTTACGGCGAGTGACGTCGCGGAGGTCTCCAGATCGGAGGCGACCAGGGGCGTGTCGCCTTCGAAGAGGCCCAGCGAGCGCGGTGGTGCGCCGGGGCGCATGAGCCAGAGCTGACGCACACGTCCGTTCGGCGGGTCGTCGTAGCCGCCGAGGGTGACGACCGCGCTCGCCGTCGATGCGGAGGCGATCACTCCGATCGTGCGGCCGTCCGCGTCGCGTCCGCTGCCCACGCGGGCGTCCGGAGCCGACAGGACGTGGGCGATCTCACGTGACCGGTCGCGTTCCGCGGCCAGTTCGTCCTGGGTGCGGTTCGCCTGGACGGCGAACAGCGAGGCGACGACCAGTGCCGCCGCGGCGGTCGCCGTGGCGAACGGCACGAACAGCGGCACCAGGCGGCGTCCGCGGTCGCGCGGCGGGGGTCCGGCGCCCCACACGTGCGGCGGCAGTCGCGGCGCACGCGCGCGGGCCGCCTCCTGCGGCGGCAGGTCCTGCGGCGTGGTCCGTACGGCGGCCAGCACCCTCTCGCGCAGGGCGGCCGGCGGCGGGGCGGCGGTGGACCAGGCGAGGCGGACGGCGTCCTCGGCGAGGTCGCGCACCTCGGCCCGGCAGCGCCCGCAGGTGCGCAGGTGCCGTTCGAAGCGGACCCGTTCCGCGGGCTCCAGGGCGTCGAGCGCGTAGGGAGCGGCCAGCGAGTGCACGTCGCCGCGGCGCCCCAGCCGGTCGAACAGGCTCATACGGCGCCTCCCAGGCAGTCGCGCAGCCGGGTCAGACCGTCGCGCATACGGGTCTTGACCGTGCCCAGTGGCAGCGAGAGCCGCTCCGCCACCTCACGGTAGGTGTAGCCGTCGTAGTAGGCGAGGGTGACCGACTGCCGCTGGAGTGCGGTGAGCCGGTCCAGGCAGCGCCGCACCCACTCGCGTTCGAGGCCGGCCTCCACCTCCTCGGCGACCTGGTCGAAGGCGGGGCCGTTGCCGCGCCGGGCCTCCCGCTCCTCGCGTTCCCCCGCCGCGCGGGCGCTGCGCACCCGGTCGACGGCGCGGCGGTGGGCCAGGGTGAGGACCCAGGACAGCGCGCTGCCCCGGGCGGGGTCGAACCGCGCGGCGGACCGCCACAGTTCGAGCAGCACCTCCTGGGCCACCTCCTCGGACTGGGCGGGGTCGCGCACCACGCGCCGCACCAGTCCGAACACCGGCCCGGACACCAGCGCGTACAGGTCCTCGAATGCCTTCTGGTCGCCTCCCGCCACGCGCACCAGAAGCTCGTCCGCCTCCACCAGCCACCCCCCTCTCCCGGGCCCCCGCCGGGCCACCCCGCCGCACGAGGCATGCGCAGCGAGCGCGCCTCCGGAAGTGACTACGGATCACCGGGCCGAAAACGCGGGTCGGGCGGCGGGAAATCCTACGGCCGGTCCGGTCCGGTCAGGTCCGGCCCGGCGGCAGCGGCCCGGACAGGTCTCGTGGAATCCCGACCAATCCGCTCCGGTCGCCGCTCCGAATTCCGTTGCGTCAGAGGCAAGTCGGCACGGAGGACGGACGGCATGACACCCATTTCGAGCACCGCCGCGGGACGCAGGGGCCTCGCGACCCTGATCTGTGGCGCACTGGCCGCCGGCGGGCTCGCCGCCGCCGGAGCGACCGCCCTGGAACCGCGGCCGGCCGGCGCCTCCAGTCACCGCGAGGCCCCGCTGATCTCGGGCACCCCGCAGTACGACAACACGGACCTGTACGCCTTCGTCAGCCCCGACAAGCCGGACACCACCACGATCATCGCCAACTGGATCCCGTTCGAGGAACCGGCCGGCGGGCCGAACTTCTTCACGTTCGCCGAGGACGCCCAGTACGACATCCACATCGACAACAACGGGGACGCGCAGGGCGAACTGCTGTTCCGCTACACGTTCACCACCCACACGAAGAACGACAAGACGTTCCTCTACAACACCGGCCCGGTCACCAGCCTCGACGACCAGGATCTCAACATCACGCAGACCTACGACATCGAGTTGCTGAAGCTGAAGGACCAGCACGCCGTGTCCCGCACGAAGATCGCCGACGACGTGCCGGTCGCGCCGTCCAACGTCGGCAAGGCGTCCATGCCGGACTACGACGCCCTGCGCAAGGAGGCCGTGCACGAACTGGCGGGCGGGGCGACTACCTTCGCCGGCCAGGCCGACGACCCGTTCTTCCTCGACCTGCGCGTGTTCGACCTGCTGTACGGCGGGAACCTCTCCGAGGTCGGCAACGACACCCTCAAGGGCTACAACGTCAACTCCCTGGCGCTCCAGGTCCCTACCCACATGATCACCGAGTCGGCGGACCAGCCCGTCGTCGGCGTCTGGTCGACCACCCAGCGCAGGAACGCCGCCGGGGACTTCGTCCAGGTGTCCCGGCTGGGCAGCCCGCTGGTCAACGAGGTGGTCAACCCCCTGAAGGACAAGGACACCTTCAACGCGTCGGGACCGTGGGACGACGCGCAGTTCCTGAAGAACGTCACCGAACCCGAACTGCCCAAGCTGATCGAGGGGATCTACAAGATCGAGGCCCCCGCCGAGCCGCGTGACGACCTCGTCGACGTGTTCCTCAAGGGCGTGGAGGGGCTGAACCGGCCACCGCACGTGACCCCGTCGGAGATGCTGCGCCTCAACACGTCGATCGAACCCGCCGCGAAGCCCAAGCGGCTGGGCGTCCTGGACGGCGACAACGCCGGCTTCCCCAACGGGCTGCGGCTGACGGACGACGTCATCGACGCCTCGCTCCAGGTCGTCGAGGGCGAACTCGTCGGCGCCAAGAACGACCTGGGGGACGCGGTCGACGCCAACGACAAGGAGTTCGGCGACACCTTCCCCTACCTGGCGAACCCGACGGAGGGCTCGCGCGGCCCGCTGGCGAAGGGCGTGGACAGCGGCAACGACGTCCGCAACCAGCTCGGTGACGCCCTGCGCCCGGCGGGCGCCGCGGGTTCCGACGACACCACCCTGATCGCCGCCTCCGCGGGTGCGGGCGCCGGCGGCATCCTGCTGATCGGCGTGGCCCTGATGTGGTGGCGCCGGATGCGCGGCCGGGCGTACTGAGCCGCCCCGGGCGGCCGGGACCACTCCCCCGCCCCACCGACAGGCGCGGCCCGTCCTTTCCCTTCCCCTGCGGCACGGGCCGCGCCGCCGACTCCGGCACCCGAGCGGGTGACGCACGACCGAGGAGAGGCATGCCTCCGGCAACGAACGACAACACCCCGCACGATGCCGCAGGCCGGCCCGGCGGGAAGGGCGAGCACGACAGGGACGGCGGGTACGGCACGGACACGGGTACGGGTACGGGTACGGGTACGGGCCGTGGATCCGACGGCGACCGGGGGGCGCTCTCCGGCACGGGTGCGGATGCGGCGCCCGGGACGGACGGCGTACCCGGTGCCGACAGCGCGGACCGTGGCCGGGACGCCGCCCCCGCCACCCGCCGGATCGCGGCACCGCGGCGCTTCGCCTCCCCCGGGCGGCGGGCGCGGGGGGTGCGCGTGGCGTCCTGTGCCGTGCTGCTGGCGGTCGCCCTGACCGCCGGGGCCGTGGTCGTCGGGGGCGGGCCGGACGGGACGCGGGCCGGGGCGGACGCCGCTCCCGCGGCCGGGGCGCTCGCGCCCGGACTGCTCACCGGGGGCGACCTCGACGGGGGGATCCGTTCGCTCCGGGCTCATCTGCGGGCCCAGCCGCGGGACCACCGCTCGTGGGCCACCCTCGGCCTCGCCCAGGTCGAGCAGGCGCGGACCACGGGCGACCCCTCGCACTACCCGCGGGCCGAACGGGCCCTCACCCGCTCGCTCGCCCTCGCCCCCGGCAACGAACCGGCTCTGGCCGGACGCGCCGCGCTCGCCGCCGCCCGGCACGACTTCACGGGCGCCCTGCGGTACGCGGACCGGGCCCTGGAGCGGAACCCGTACAGCGAGCGGGCCCTGTGCTCCCGGGTCGACGCCCTGGTCGAGCTCGGCCGGTACGACGAGGCGGCCGAGGCCGCCACCACGGCGGACGCCCGGCGTCCGGGGGTGCCGGTCTTCACCCGGTACGCGTACGTCCACGAGCTGCGCGGCGACACCGCCACCGCCCGCAGGGTGCTGGAGCGGGCCCTGGCCGGCGCGGCGTCGCGGGCGGACGTGGCGTACGTGGCGACCGCGCTCGGCCAACTGGCCTGGAACCAGGGCGAGTACGACCGGGCCCTGCGTCACTTCGCCCGCGCCCTGGCCGCCGACGACACCCACCTGCCCGCGCTGGAGGGCCGGGCCAGGGCACTGGCGGCGAGCGGTGACCGCGCGGGTGCCATCCGCATCCTGGAGGCGGTCGTCGCGCGCTCCCCGCTGCCCGGACCGCTGGTCGCCCTCGGCGAGCTGTACGAGGTGCGCGGCGCCGACGGCGACCGGGCGCGGGCCCGGGAGCAGTACGCCCTGGTGGACGCCTGGACCGCGCTCGCGCGTGCGGGCGGCGTCCACGCCGGCCTGGACCCCGCGCCGGCCGCCGCCGACCACGGCGACGCCGGTGAGGCGCTGCGGTCGGCCCGCGCGGAGTGGGCGCGTCGGCACAGCGTGCACACCGCCGACGCCCTGGCCTGGGCCCTGTACCGGGCGGGCCGTGCCGAGGAGGCCCTGCCCCACGCCCGCCGGGCCACCGCCACCGGTTACCGCAACGCCGCTTTCCTGTACCACCGCGGCATGATCGAGCGAGCCGTCGGCGAGGACCGGGCCGCCCGCGCCTCCCTCACCGCCGCGCTGCGGCTGAACCCCGGGTTCTCCCCGCTCGGCGCGCGGGAAGCGAAGGCGGCGCTGAAGGACCTGGAGGCGGCGCGATGACCCCGGGCCGTTCCCTCGCCGCGGGCGTCGCCGTCCTGACCGCCGTCGGCGCGTTCGTCCTCGTCCCCGCCCCTGCGGCGAGCGCGCACCCGCTGGGCAACTTCACCGTCAACCGCTACGACGGACTGGTCGCCGCGCCGGGTGAACTGCGGGTGCGTCACGTCGAGGACCTCGCCGAGATCCCGGCCACGCAGGCCGGTCCCGACATCGAGCGGCGGGGCGGGCCGAACGCCTGGGCCCGGGACCGCTGCGCGGAGGCCGCGCGGGACAGCGAGGTCCGGGTCGACGGTCGCGCGGTGCCGCTCACCGTGGACGGCAGCCGCGTCCGGGTGCGGCCCGGGCAGGCGGGGCTGGACACCCTGCGCGTGGAGTGCCGGCTGACCGCCCCGCTGCCCGACGAGGGCGCCGTGCGCGTCGGTTTCCGCGCGGCGGGCGGCTCCGCGGGGCCCGGCTGGCGGGAGATCACCGCGCGCGGGGACCGTATGACGCTGGACGGCTCGGACGTGCCGCGCGCCTCCTCCTCACGCGAGCTGACCCGCTACCCCGAGGACCGGCTGGAGGCCCCGCCGGACGCCCGCACCGCCGAACTGCGGATCCGCCCGGGCGGTCCGGCGCTCGCCGAGCGGGAGGCGGACGCCCCGGCCGGCTCGGTCCTGCCGCGCGGTGCCGACCGGTGGACCCGGGCCCTGGACGACCTGGTGGCCCGGAACGACCTCACCGCCGGTTTCGCCGCCCTGGCCCTGCTGATCGCCGTCGTCCTGGGCTCCCTGCACGCACTCGCGCCGGGCCACGGCAAGACGCTGATGGCGGCGACGGCGGCGGCCCGCGGCGGCCGGGCCCGGCTGCGGGACGTACTGCCGATGGCGGCCTCGGTGACGGTCACCCACACGCTGGGGGTGGTGGTGCTGGGGCTGCTGGTCGCGGGCGGCTCGGCCGCCGCGCCCTCGGTGGTCGCCTGGCTGGGCGTGGCCAGCGGTGTCCTGGTCACCGTGGCGGGCGCGACCCTGCTGCGGCGCGCGCTGCGCCACCGCGACGGCCGGCCCCCGCACACGCACCACCACGCCCACCCCCTCCATGAGCACCCCCACGACCACGAGCACTCCCCCGGCGACGGCCCCCACTCGCACGCACACGACCCCGACCACCGAAGCCACAGCCACGGCCACGGCCACGGCCACCACCACGACCACGAACACGATCACGCTCTCGATCACGGCAAGGCTCCCGCCCACCCGGCCGACCCGCACGGCGCCCCCGGACCCTCGCACCCGCACGCCGTGGTGCACACCCACGGCGGGCGGACGCACACCCACCCGACGGCGCCGACGCTCCGCGGCTCGATCCTGCTCGGTTTCGCGGGTGGGCTGGTGCCCAGCCCGTCCGCGGTGGTGGTGCTGGTCGGGGCCGCCGCGCTCGGCCAGGCGTGGTTCGGGCTGCTGCTGGTCGTCGCCTACGGCGTCGGGCTGGCGCTCACGCTCACCGCGGCCGGGTACGCCGTGGTCAGGGCGGGCAGCGGCATGGCCCGGCTGCTGGACCGCCGGCCCCGCTGGACGGCCGGGCCGGTGGTGGGCCTGGTCCGCCGGAGCGCGCCGCTGGGCTCGGCCTTCGTCGTGGTCGTCGTGGGAGCCGGATTGGTGTTCAGGGGGGCGGCATCCGCCCTCGGCTGAGCTGCTTTCGTGTCCGCCGCCGGGAGGGGGCGCCCGCGTTCGCGGCGCCGTTCAGGTGGGGCGGTTGCCGGCGGAGGTGTCCTGCCGGTGGGTGGCCGAGGACGGTTCGGTGACCGAACCGGGCCGGCGGACGCTGTCGTTCCCGGAGGGCGGCGGTACCGAGCAGCGGGACACGGTGGTCGCGACGACGTACGCGGAGGCGGGGACGTGCGCGAGCCCGGTCGGGGTGCAGGGGCGGGAACCGGTGCGGGGGAACCGGTGCGCGGGAACCGGTGCGCGTGACGTCCCGTTCGGTGCCGTTCTCGGTGACGTGCGGGACGGAGACCCCGCCGGGCGGGGCCTCCCCTTCTCCTTCCGGTTCGGTGGCCGCTCCCTGGCGCGCGGACGGCGCGGAGGGCCTGCCGGGGTCAGACCGCGTTGTTGAGGACCGGCAGGTAACCGCCGGACTGTCCGGCCGCCTTCGGGTGGTAGGAGTTGCCGATGTTGAGCCAGTCGACGCTGTGCAGCCAGGAGTTGCCGGAGCAGATCTCGTGGCCGGCGAAGGTGGTGCGCACGTCGCCGAAGGTGAACCCGTGGGCGCCGGCGCGCTGGGCGAGCGCGGTGGCGAGGTGGTCGGCGGCGCCGTTGATCGCCTTCCGCTTGGTCTCGGAGAGGCCGATGCAGGTGGTGCCGAGCTGGTAGAAGCGGGGGTAGCCGAGCACCACGACGTGTGCGTTGGGGGCCCGGGTGCGGATGGCGGTGTAGACGCTGTCCAGCTTGCCGGGCAGCGTCGAGTCGACGTACGCCTTCGCGGTGGCGATCCGCGAGAGGCAGGAGCTGTCGGACTGGAGCACACAGGTCGTCATGACGTCGGCGAAGCCGGCGTCGTTGCCGCCGATGCTGATGGAGACCAGTGAGGTGGTGGCGCTGAGCGGGCCGAGCTGCCCGGACAGAACATCACCCGTTCGAGCGCCCGAGCAAGCCACGAAGTCGAAGGACGAGGGTGAGTTGGCGGCCTGCCAGAGGTACGGGTAGGCCTTCGTGCTGCGCTTGCAGTCGCCGCTGCCGGAGATGTAGCTGCCGGCTCCGACGCCGGAGGAGTAGGAGTCGCCGAGGGCCACGTAGCCCCCGTTCGCGGCCTGGGGGGACGCCTGTGCCGCAGCCGCACCGGTGAGGGCGGTGGCGAGGGCGAGGAGGAACGCGCTCAGAATGAGCACAAGTCGGGAACGTCTCATGGAACCTCCCTTTAGCAGGATCTCTGCCGCAACCTTCGTACCAACTACGCGTGTTGACCGGAAGTGTTCATGTCAAGATTGGGACGCTCTTTCCCGCATCTCCAGAATCTGCCGGACTTCTTCACGTCGCGTTCGAGCCCCAAGAGCGCCGGACCCGCCCTGCGCGCCGAACCGGGAGGGGTCAACCTGCCGCGCGCTCACATCCGTTCAATCCGGAACGAAATTCGGCCCGAAGGACTTACGGCCCTTGACGCTCCCAACGGGGTGCGCCACATTGAAGCCCGGCATCCGACACCTAGGGGGGCAAAGTCGGTCATGCAGACATCCGCATCAGGGCGGGATGTGTGCACACGGGCCAAACCGGTACCAAGGTGAGGCCGTGGTCCAGGTCTTGCCATTCGGCTTCAATCGCCAATACCGTCATACATCTCATCTCACCCGCACCGGTCCGTCAGTACGCGGCTTCAGGGGAGGGCTCAGGACCGCGACGCACCGGCGCGGGGCGCGGTAGGGGGGTGCCGTGCTCGGGAGCGCCAGCGTGACCGGGCCGTGCCGCGCGGTCGGCGGCGGTATGTCCGCAGTCGGCCGGTTCAACCAGCTCACCCGGCGTGCACGGAGCTCCGTTCCGTCGTGCCGTGTGTGAAAACCCCCCTTTCGAACCGGAAGTAGAGCCGGGCCGCCCGAGGGGCGGGCGGTCCACCGGACGAGAGGGACCAGACTCATGAGCTCCGTTCTGCCGCCGACGACCGCGGACCAGGATCCGCGGCCCGCCGGCACGTACCGGCCCGTCTCCTCGCACCTGGCGATCGCACCGCCGGTGAGCGTGGTGATCCCGGCCATGAACGAGGCGGAGAACCTGCCGTACGTCTTCAAGACGCTTCCCGACTGGATTCACGAAGTGGTCCTGGTCGACGGCAACTCCACCGACGACACCGTCGAGGTGGCGCGCGGGCTGTGGCCCGGCGTGAAGGTCGTGGCCCAGCGCGGCAAGGGCAAGGGCGACGCGCTGAACGCCGGGTTCCAGGCGTGCACCGGCGACATCATCGTGATGGTCGACGCGGACGGCTCGGCCGACGGCAACGAGATCGTGTCCTACGTGTCCGCGCTCGTCTCCGGCGCGGACTTCGCCAAGGGGTCGCGCTTCGCCAACGGCGGCGGCACCGACGACATGACGTTCGTCCGCAAACTGGGCAACCGTGTGCTGTGCGCCGTCGTCAACCGCAAGTTCGGCGCCCGGTACACCGACCTCTGCTACGGCTACAACGCGTTCTGGCGGCACTGCCTGGACCAGATCGACCTCGACTGCACCGGGTTCGAGGTCGAGACCCTGATGAACATCCGGGTCGTCAAGGCGGGCCTGAAGGTGCAGGAGATCCCCAGCCACGAGTACCTCCGCATCCACGGCACCAGCAACCTGAGAGCCGTGCGGGACGGGTTCCGGGTGCTCGGGGTGATCCTCGGCGAGCGGTCCAACCGGCGCGCCCTGCGCCGCCGCGCCCACCCCTCACCGGTGGCCGGTGCGGTGCGGAGGAAGGTGTCTTGAGCGGACCCGGCACCCCGGACGTCTCGGTCGTGATCTGCGCCTACACCGAGGACCGCTGGACGGACGTCCTCGCGGCCGTCGCCTCGGTGCGGGCGCAGTCACGGCCGGCCCGGGAGACCCTGCTGGTCGTGGACCACAACCAGGTCCTCCTGGACCGTCTGGAGAAGGAGTTCAAGGAGACCGGGGAGGTGCGGGTGCTCGCCAACGCGGGCCCCCGCGGCCTGTCCGCCGGCCGCAACACCGGCATCGCGGCGGCGCGCGGCGAGGTCGTCGCCTTCCTCGACGACGACGCCGTCGCCGAACGGGACTGGCTCCGGCACTTCGCCGAGGCGTACGCCGACCCGCGCGTGATGGCGGTCGGCGGGCGCACCGAACCCCTGTGGGCGTCCGGGCGTCGCCCGGCCTGGTTCCCGGAGGAGTTCGACTGGGTGGTGGGCTGCACGTACCGCGGCCTGCCGCCCGGGCGGGTCCGGGTGCGCAACGTCCTCGGCGGCAACGCCTCCTTCCGGCGCACCGCGTTCGACGCGGCGGGGGGCTTCGCCACCGGCATCGGACGGGACGGCGACCGGCTCCCCCTCGGCGGGGAGGAGACGGAGCTGTGCATCCGCCTGAGCCGGGCCCGCCCCGACGCCGTCCTGCTGATCGACGACCGGGCGGTGATCCACCACCGGGTGCCCGAGGTCCGGGAGACGTTCCGCTACTTCCGCACCCGCACCTACGCCGAAGGACTGTCGAAGGCCCTGGTGGCGCGCAGCGTCGGCGCCGCCAAGGGGCTGGAGTCGGAACGCCGTTACACCACGCGGGTGCTGCCGGCCGGCGTCGTGCGCGGCCTGCGGGACGCCCTGCTGGCCCGCCCCGGCGGCGCCGGACGCGCGGGCGCGATCGTCACGGGGGTCCTCACGGCGGCAGGCGGCTACCTGGTGGGCAGCCTGCGGGCCCGGCGCGACGGGGTCACCTTCTCGGTGGTCCCGGTCGGCACGGCACCGGTGGACGGGGCCGCACACCCAGGGGGGCAGCCGTGACCGACCTGCGCGTACCGATCCTGATGTACCACGCGGTCGCCACCGACCCGAGCCCCGGCACCCGGGCCCTGTCCGTCACCCCGGAGGCGTTCGCCGAGCAGATGGCGCTGATCGCCGAGCGGGGTCTCACCCCGGTCGGCACCGCCGACCTGGCCGCGCACTGGCGTGCGGGGCGCCCGCTGCCCCGCCGGCCGGTCCTGATCACCTTCGACGACGGCTACGAGGGGGTGCACCGGCACGCCCTGCCGGTGCTCGCGCGGCACGGCTTCCCCGCCACCCTGTTCGTCACCACCGGCTGGCTGCGCGGCCCGCACGAGACCGGGGAGGCACCGGACCGGATGCTGGACTGGGACCAGGTGCGGGAACTGGCCGACGCGGGCGTGGAGATCGGCGGACACACCCACAGCCATCCCCAGCTCGACCAGCTCGACGACCGGCGGCTGCGCACCGAGCTGATCCACAGCAAGGAGATCCTCTCCGACCGGCTCGGGCAGGTCCCGGTCTCCTTCGCCTACCCCTACGGCTACTCCAGCCGCCGGGTACGGCAGGCCGTGCGGGAGACGGGGTACGCGCAGGCGCTCGCCGTCGGCAACGGCCTCGCCCGGCGCGCCCAGGGCCCGTACGCCCTGCGCCGCGTCACGGTGCGCCGGTCGACGGACGCGGCCGAGTTCGTACGGCTGCTCGACGGCCGGGCCCTGGCCCGCGTCTTCGCCCGCGACCGCGCCCTGACCAAGGGCTACGCCGTGTTCCGGCGCGCCCGCCGCTGCGGACACCTGCTGACGGAGGCCCGGGCCCGCGCGGGAGAGACCCCGTGCCGGACCTGCTCGGCAGTCGCACGGGGCCGGTGACCGAACCGGCCGGGTGGCGTACGGACCGGGTGAGGCGCGCGTGCGGGGCGCGGGGGCCGGGTGAGGCGCGGGCCGGGGGGCGCGCGGAACGGGTGACGCGCGGCCCGGATAGGGCACGGTCCGCGTGCCGCACGGAGGAGAGGCGCGGGTCGCGTGGCGCACGGACCGGATGACGGAGAGCGGCCTCGCTTCCCGCCCCGCCGTCCGTCTCGCCGTCCGGCCCGACCCGTGTCCGGCACGAGCAGGACACGGACGGGACGAGGGCAGCGCCTGCCATGACGGCGGGGCGAGCGGCCGAGGCGGCGCGGGGAACAGCGGCGACGGCGGCTCGCGGCTCAGGCGGGGCGAGGCGGCTTGAGGCAGGGCGGCCGGCACGACGGGCGGACGGGCGAGGCGAGGCGGCACGAGGGGGGCGGCACAAGGCGGCACCAGGCGAGGCGGGGCTGGAAATCGGATGCGCCCCCGGCGCTGCGTGCCGGATCATGTCGGCATGCCTGCGCACCCGCACGACGCACCGCCGATCCAGCTCTCCGTCGACAGCGACTGCCCGACCGACGTCGTCAACGCGCTGTTCCTCGACCGTTTCAGCACCGGTGAGCAGCCCCATGCGCGCGGCGTCAGCATCGACCGCGTGCGCTCCGCCGCGACCCTGCTCCCGGCCGGCGCCCGCCTGCTGCGGGCCGTCCGCGAGGAGAACCGCGCCGCCACCCTGGCCGAGGGCGACGGCTGGACCCTGCTCGTCTCCCGGTGGAAGCGCGGCGCCGACGTCACCGTGACCGCGACCACCGACGAACTGGCCGCCAAGGTCCTGAACGAGGCGACCGACGGCGCGGCGGACGAGCAGGAGCCCCGGCCGGACAACGTCCCGATGGGCTTCTGGTACGCCTCCCCGACCCGCGGCCCGCACCGCACCACCCGGCAGATCACGGCCGGCAGCTGGGAGGAGGTCCGGCCCAACTACACCCGTCCGGTGGCGGACGCCATGGACCGCCTGATGAAGACCACCCCCGGGGACATCTCCGGCCGGCTCCTGCTGCTGCACGGCCCGCCGGGCACCGGCAAGACCTCCGCCCTGCGCACCCTGGCCCGGTCCTGGCAGGACTGGTGCCAGGTGGACTGCGTGCTGGACCCGGAGCGGCTCTTCGCCGACGTCGGGTACCTCATGGACATCGCCATCGGCGAGGAGGACGAGGACGGCAACGACCGCTGGCGGCTGCTGCTCCTGGAGGACTGCGACGAGCTGATCCGCGGCGAGGCCAAGCAGGCCGCCGGCCAGGCGCTGTCCCGGCTGCTGAACCTCACCGACGGCCTGCTCGGCCAGGGACGCAACGTCCTGGTCGCGGTGACCACCAACGAGGACCTGGAGCGCCTCCACCCGGCCGTCGTCCGCCCCGGACGCTGCCTGGCCCGGATCGAGGTGGGGCAGCTGACCCGGTCCGAGGCCGTGGAGTGGCTGGGCCGCGAGGAGGGCATCGGCCGCGAGGGCGCCACCCTGGCCGAACTGTACGCGCTGCGCCGCGGCACCTCCCCCGCCGCCCTGCCCGAACCGCGCGGGAACGCGGACGCCGGGCTGTACCTGTAGGCGCGGCCGAGGGGTCCGCGTCGCCGCCCGGTGGTCTGATGGCCCCATGACCGTGTTCGTCGGGACCTCGGGCTGGCAGTACCGGGACTGGCGTGGCGTGCTGTACCCGTCGGGGCTGCCGGTGCGGCTCTGGCTGGAGGAGTACGCCGCCCGGTTCGCCACCGTGGAGGTCAACAACGCCTTCTACCGGCTGCCGGCCAGGGAGACCTTCGCGTCCTGGCGGGAGCGCACCCCGCCCGGCTTCGTGGTCGCGGTGAAGGCCAGCCGCTACCTCACCCACATCAAGCGGCTAAAGGAACCGGAGGAGCCGGTCGAACGGCTGATGAGCCGCGCGGAGGGACTCGGCGACCGGCTCGGTCCGGTCCTCCTCCAGTTGCCGCCCAGCCTGCGGGCCGACCCGGCCCTCCTGGACGCCTGCCTGCGCCGCTTCCCCGCCGGGCAACGGATCGCCGTCGAACCACGTCACGCGTCCTGGTGGACACCCGAGGTGCGCGGCGTCCTGGAGGCCCGTGGCGCCGCCCTGTGCTGGGCCGACGTCCTGGCCCGCCCGGCGACCCCGTTGTGGCGCACGGCCGACTGGGGGTACGTCCGTTTCCACCAGGGCCGGGCCCGGGCCTGGCCGCACTACGGGCGCCGGTCGCTGCGGACCTGGGCCGAACGCGTCGCGGAGACCTGGCCCGGCGGCCAGGACGTGTACGCCTACTTCAACAACGACCCGAACGCCGCGGCGGTCGGTGACGCGGCCCTCTTCGCCCGCACGGCGCGGGCGGCCGGACTCGACGTCACCCGCACCCCTCGGCTCCCGGCACCCACCTGACCCGGCGCGGCAGCGGGGCACGCCACCGGCTCACGTGCCGTAGGCCGCCCGCAGCGCGTCCCGGACCGCGGCGACGGCAGCCGCCTCGTCGAGACCGAGCCGGCGCGCCCGCTCGGCGTACGCCCGCGCGGCGGTCGCCGCCTCCCGCTCGGCCGCCGATCCCGCGGCGGCGACCAGGGTGCCGTTGCGGCCCCGGGTCTCGATCACCCCGTCCGCCTCCAGGGCGCGGTACGCCTTGGCCACCGTGTTCGCGGCGAGACCCAGGGTCTCCGCCAGTCCCCGCACGGTCGGCAGGCGGTAGCCCACGGGCAGCGCCCCGGACCGCGCCTGCTCGGAGATCTGCGCCCGTACCTGCTCGTACGGTGGCGCACTGTCGTCGATGTGGATCGTCAGGCTCACGTCCCGATTGTCCCGCACCGCGTCCGCGCGGTCGAAAAGGAGAGGCGGCCGGCGGTCCGCCCGGCATAGCGTGCGCCATCATGACCGTCATCGTGCGCGACCTGCGGCCGGAGGCGCGAGCCGACGCGGAGGGGTTCTCCCGCGTCCGCCGCCTCGCGGTCCCCTTCATGCTGTCCACCCCGGACTCCGTCCTGCACCACCTGCTCAACTCCCACCTCGACGCCCACTTCGGCCAGCTCGTGGCCGAGGTGGACGGCGAGATCGTCGGCACGGCGCAGCTGAGCGTGGCCCACGACAGTCCCGAGCCGGGCCGGGGCTCCGCCAACGTCTACGTGCACCCGGAGCGGACCGGCCGGGGGGCCGGTTCGCTGCTGCTGCGCACCGCCGAGGAGCGGCTGTCCTCCCTGGGCGTCCGCACGGTCTTCAGCTGGGTGCCGGACGAACCGGGCGACCGCGCCTTCGCCGAACGGCACGGCTACCGCGCCGGGCGGTCCGCGTACTTCCTGCGCCTCGGTCTGGACGGCGGCACCCTGCCCCCGCTCGCCGGCCCGCCGCCCGGCGTCGAGCTGCGTACCGGGGCCGACTTCGCGGACGACCCTCGCCCGCTGTTCGAGCTGGACGCCGAGGTCACCGCGGACGAGCCGGGCGACGTGGCCTCTGAGCCGTCCGACTACGCGGCCTGGCTGAAGGACGTCTGGCGGCACCCCTTGCTCGACCTGCGCCTGACCACGGTCGCGGTGGTCGACGGCCGTCCCGTGGCCTTCACCGCCGCGCACACCGACGGGGAGGGGCGGTACGGCACCGCGATGACCGGGACCGCCCGGGGCCACCGGGGGCGGGGCCTCGCCAAGCTGGTCAAGAACACGTCCCTGCACCGGGCCCGGGCCGCCGGGTGCACGGAGGCGTTCACCGGCAACGACACCGGTAACGAGCCGATGATCGCCGTGAACCAGTGGTTCGGCTACGACATCTGCGCGACGGAGGTGCGGTATGCCCGCGAACTCGGCTGACCCGGCCCCGGCCCCGGCCGCCCGGCTGGAGGTCGTCCTCGTCAAGGCGGGCCGCACGAAGATCCGCTACCCGGCGGAGCTGCTCCGGGACGACGGCACCCGGATCACCGTGCGCGCGCCCTGGGCGGGCGACGGCGTGCGCGACTTCGGCTTCGTCCGCTTCGAACCCGGTGACGTCTTCACCGAGCACTTCTGGCGCGACCGGTGGTACGCCGTGAAGGAGGTGCGCACCGCCCGGGGCGTGCTGAAGGGGCACTACTGCGATGTCACCCGTCCGGCCGTGCGGTCCGGCGGCGAACTGGTCGTGGAGGACCTCGACCTGGACCTGTGGCGGTCCGCGGACGGCGGACTGGTGCTGCGGCTGGACGAGGACGAGTTCGCCGCGAGCGGCCTGGCGACGGCGGACCCGGACGCCGCGGCCGCCGCCGTCCGGGCGCTCGACGAGCTGGACGTCCTGGCCCGCGGCGCCGACGGCTTCGCGCCCCTGTTCGCCTGACCGGCGCCGGTGTCGGTCTCACCCGCCGCCGGGCCCCGCGCCCGTCGTCGTCAGTCCACCGTCGCGATCACCGCGTAGCGCTCGTCGTCCACCGCCCGTCCCCACAGGGCCGGATCGTCCGAGAGCCGCTCCACTCGGGCCCGGCGGGTGAGCGGGGCGAGGAGCGCGGTGAGCCGGTCCGCCGGGATGCCGGCCGGGGCGACGGTGCCCCACACCCCCTCGACGAGGACCAGTCGGCCGCCGGGGCGCAGCAGTCCCCGCCAGTGCCGCAGGGCCCTGGCGGGTTCCGGCAGCGTCCACAGCACATGGCGGACCAGGACCGCGTCGAAGCGCCGCTCCCCGACCGGCGGCGCCGCCGCGTCGCCGTGGAGGAACACCGCGTCGCGTCCGGCCAGTTTCTCCCTGGCCAGGCCGACCATGGCCGGGGAGCGGTCCACGCCGGTCACCCGGTGCCCGTGCTCGGCGGCGAGCAGCGCCAGGCTGCCGGTGCCGCAGCCGAGGTCCAGCACGTCGCCCGGCCGGCCGGGGAGCCAGGCGCGCAGCCGGGCGGCCCAGGCCGCCCGGACGGCGGGATCGCGCAGCCCGTGGTCGGGTTCGTCGTCGAAGACGGCGGCGAGCGCGTCCCAGTCGGCGCCCTCCGTACCCGGCGTACCCTCCGTACCCGGCGTTCCCGTCGTACCCGGTGTGCTCGTCGTACCCGGTGTGCTCGTCCTGTCACTGTCGTGGCTTATGCGCCCCAGGGTGACACCCGCCACTGACACCGCCGGGGTGACCGAGGCCACAGACAGACCGGGACCGATGAGGAACTCTCGCCCGAAAGGTCTGCCCCCGTGAGACCGCGGAACCCGGCGGACCGGAGGAGGCAGTCATGCGCCGCACCACCGTGCAGAAGCCCCTGAGGAAGACCGGCACCCGCCGCACCGGCGAGGAGACCGACGAGCGCCCCGCCGGGCGACCGGAGATCCGCAAGGACGTCGCCCGGACCTGGTGGCCCGAGGACTGACCGGAACAGGGGTTCCCGGACCGCGTACCTGAGCGCAGCCTGAGCACTTCCTTAACGGGGCCATAAGGATCACCCCGGACGGCTTTCACCGGACGTTTTCCCGGTTCCGTGGGGCTAGCTTCTGAGCCATTCCCCACGGGATCCCCTCCCCAAGTCCTGTGATCGTTCCGAGGAGTTGCTGCCCCATGCCCGCACGCCGCAAGGTCGCTGTCGCCGTCGTCGGTGTCGTCCCGCTCGCCCTGGCCGGGCTGTCCGCCGCTCCCGCGTCCGCGCACGGCTCGATGGGCGACCCGGTGAGCCGGGTCGCGCAGTGCTACGCCGAGGGCCCGGAGAGCCCGACGTCGGACGCCTGCAAGGCCGCGGTCGCTGCGGGCGGCACCCAGGCCCTCTACGACTGGAACGGCGTCCGCATCGGCGACGCGGACGGCCGCCACCAGGAGCTCATCCCTGACGGCAAGCTCTGCAGCGCCGGCGACCCGGCGTTCAAGGGACTCGACCTGGCCCGCGCCGACTGGCCCGCGACGAGCGTCAACAGCGGCTCGTACACGTTCAAGTACCGGGTGACGGCCCCGCACAAGGGCACCTTCAAGGTGTACATCACCAAGCCCGGCTACGACCCGTCGAAGCCGCTGGGCTGGGGTGACCTGGACCTGGCGAACCCGGTCGCGACGTCCACCGACCCGGCGCCCTCCGGCGGCTTCTACACCTTCTCCGGCACCCTCCCGGAGCGCTCCGGCAAGCAGCTGCTGTACGCGGTGTGGCAGCGCTCGGACAGCCCGGAGGCGTTCTACTCGTGCTCGGACGTCACCTTCGGCGGCGGCAGCGGTGGCGGCAACGCCGGCGGCGAGGCGGCGGGCGAGACCGGCGGGGACACGTCCGCCGACACGCCGAAGCAGGCGGACGCCCCGGCCCCGGTCGCGTCCGCCCCGTCCGAGCAGCAGATCAAGGACGGCGCCGAGAAGTCGACCATCGAGAACCACGGGCACGGGGACGACGACCCGCACACCACGACGGACCCGACGCCGCCGGCCGAGGCCAGGAGCGACGACGGCGACGACGGCTCCGCCGGCAACCAGCCCAAGGCGGCGGGCGCCTCGGCGAACCTGGCGGAGACCGGCGGCGACAGCACGACCCCGTACCTGATGGTCGGCGGTGCGGCGGCGCTGGCACTCGGCTCGGCGGCGCTGTTCGCCTCCACCCGCCGGCGTGCGGCGGGCGCGCGGCACGGTCGCTGACCCGACGACCGGGGCCTGTCCGGCGGCTCAGGCCGGACAGGCCCCGTCGTGCTGCACGCACTGGCACGTGTCAGCTGAACACCGAGGCGCAGGTGGTCCGTTCGGCCCGCGCCGGGTCGAGGGCGTTGGCCACCTCGTGGAAGGCGATCCGGTCGATCAGGGCGATCGCCAGGTGGTCGGACAGGTCGAGCGGGCACAGGTCCTGGAGCAGGACGTTGCGCACTCCGGGGCCGTTCAGGAACTGGTTGCGGTACGGGGTGAGCACCTGGTCGTACCGGGTGGCGATGACGGTGTAGCGGACCCCGGGCACGGTGTCGCCGCCCGCGTTGAGCTTGGTGAGGAAGTCGGATCCGACGACCTGGTCGGTGAGAGCGGGGGTGGTCTTCTTCAACAGGTCGGCCGCGCCCGGGAAGTACGGCAGGAGCTTGGCGAGCCCGCCGAGGGTGGTGCCGTGGTTGTTGGGAGCGATCCCGACGAGGGCGTTCACCTCGGCGGCCCCGCCGAGGAACTTGAGGTAGTAGCGGGGCATCATGCCGCCCTGCGAATGGCCGACGATGTCGACCTCGTCGGCACCGGTGGCGGCGAGCACCCGGTCGACG
This sequence comes from Streptomyces sp. NPDC029526, assembly GCF_040637405.1. Taxonomy (NCBI): domain Bacteria; kingdom Bacillati; phylum Actinomycetota; class Actinomycetes; order Kitasatosporales; family Streptomycetaceae; genus Streptomyces; species Streptomyces sp. NPDC029526. Next base: position 63,648 of record NZ_JBEZWE010000003.1, on the reverse strand, counting down.
TAGGCGTCGAGCTGCTCCGCGGACTTCTCGACCGGGCCCAGCCCGTGGAAGAAGGGGACACCGGGGAGCTGGCCGTAGTCCAGGGAGAAGACGCAGTAGCCGCGGTGCTTCAGGTAGGGCGCGAGGCCCAGCCAGTTGTCGACGGAGTTGCCCAGGGTGCCGTGGACCAGGACGACCGGGCGGGGGTGGGCGGTGGACGGCTTGCAGGAGTAGTCGTTCCAGCCGCGGTCGGGGGCGGCGGCGGTGGTGGCGGCTTGGGCGGCGGGGGCGGCCTGGGCGCTGGTGGCGGTGGGGACGGTGACGGCTGCGGCGGCCAGCAGGAACGCGGCCAGCGGTCTGATCACTCGCTTCCAGGGCAGCATCGGGTGATCTCCTTGCGCTCAAGGGGAGGATGCGACGGCGTACGCCTTGTGATCCGGATCACGAGGATGCTGTTCACTCATCAAGTTACGGGCGAGTAGGAAATCCTGGAGGTCACGGGTCGGCAAAAACTTCCGACTTCGGCCGCCGACCAGCCCTCCGCACCTGATATGGAGTCACCAAACGGGGCGAATTGGGCCCTCGGGCGCGATGCGCAGCAACGCCCGCCCGAGCGACCGCACTTCAGCCTCTCCCAGCTCCGCACTCCAGGCCCGCACCACTTCCGCCGCCGCCTCCTCGGCCGCCCGGGCGCAGGCCCACCCCGCGTCCGTCAGCACGACCAGCCGGGCCCGCGCGTCCGCGGGGTGCGGGCGACGCTCCGCATACCCGCTGCGCACCAGCTCGCCGACGAGCTGACTCGCGGCCTGCTTGGTGACCCCGAGGTGGACGGCGAGATCGGTGACCGTCGCACCGTCCGGGGCGAGCCGGGTGAAGGCGAAACCGTGCGCCGGCCGCAGCCCGTCGAACCCGCGGGCGGCGACACCGTCGTCGATGCGCCGGGTCAGGTCACCGGCGACCGCGAGCAGGGCCGCGGACAGGGCCATGGCTTCGGAATTCTGCACGGGGGCATTCAAGCACCTTGACCATATGGTCAAGCAACTTGAGTATATAGTCAGGCAGCTTGACCATCATCGTCCGCCGGGAGGCCCCTCATGACCGTCGTCCGCCCGTCCGAAGCCGTCGTCCACGAGGTGCACGGCGTCCGTTTCGTCGCGCACGCCACCCCCGCGGCCGGGAGCAGGGAGCTGTGCGCCTGGCGGAGCGAGATCCCCGCCGGCACCCGGGCCCCCGCGCACACCGTCAGCCGGGAGGAGATCTTCCACCTGCTCGACGGCGACCTGCGGATCACCCTCGACGGCACCACCCACCGCATCACCGCCGGCGACACCGTGATCGTCAATCCGGGCACGACCCTCGCCGTCGAGAACCCCACCGCCCACCCCGCCGCCGCCTGGGTCACCACCTCCCGCGGCCTGCGGGCGACCCTGGCCGACGGCACCCGCCTCACACCACCGTGGGCCAACTGAAGCGCACGCCTCCCAGGACCACGGCGTCCCCGCCGCACCGCGCAGGACCTCGGGCCGCCTGGACCGCGCCCTCAGGCAGCCAGCGTCCCCGGCATCACCGCGCGGGGTCCGAACTTCGCCCGCGCGCGGTCCGCGACCTCCTCGATCCTGCGGAGCTTCTCGTCCACCGGGTCGAAGGTGAGCTGGTGGGACGCCTGCTCGGCGGGGTCGAGCCCCTCCGCGCGGAGCGCGATCGCCCGCACCCGGGCGCGTTGCAGGCCGAGCGCCTCGTACAGGCCGTACGCCGTCGCGGTGAGCGCGGCCGAGTGGCCGGTCGGCTCGGGGAGGGCGCGGGTGCGGGTGGTGGCCGACCGGTCCGCGTAGCGGACGGTGAGGGTGAGGCTGCGGCAGACCTTGTCCAGGGCGCGCAGCCGGGCGCCCAGTTCCCCGGCGGCCGACAGCAGGGCGCGGCGGTGCCGGCCGGGGTCCAGTTCGTCGCGGGTGAAGGGGCGTTCGGCGGCCAGTGACCGGGAGACGGCGTTCGGGACGACCCGGCCGCGGTCGACACCGTTCGCCCTCTCGTGCAGCTCGCGTCCGGCCCGGGCGCCCACCAGCCGTTGGAGCGTGGACAGGGGGGCGGCGGCGACCCGGCCGAGGGTGTCGAGGCCGTACTCGCACAGGGTGCGGGCGGTCTTCGTGCCGACTCCGGGCAGCGCGACGACGGGCTGCCCGGCGAGGAACTCCCGGACCTCGCCCCCGGCCACCGCGCGGGTCCGTCCCGGCCGGGCGTCCCGCAGGGCCATGCGGGCGAGCATCGGGCCCGGGCCGGCGCCGATCACGCAGTCGACGCCGTACAGGGCGAGGGCGCGGACCCGGATCACCGAGGCCAGTTCCAGGGCGGTGCGCCCGAAGTACCGTTCGGCGCCGCGCAGATCGGCCAGCGCCCCGTCCGGCGGCAGGGCCTGCACGACGGGTGTGAACTCCTCGAGCAGGGCGAGCAGCCGGGGCAGGGCGGTCTCGTCCGCCGACGGCGCCTGGAAACGTACGCAGAGGATGGTCATCCCGCACTCCCTGGACTCTGGTGCCACAACTTCCTTCCGACCGCGGGCCCTTCGCCCGCGGGACGCAGATCGGCCCAGGGGTGCATCTCGTACCCCGTGGGCATGCGGATCGTCCGGTCCTCCCGGTGCTCCCGGTCCTCCCTGGCCTCCTTGGCCTCCCGGCCTTCTCCTGCCTCCATCGGGTCGCGGGCCGCGGAGCCCGCGGGCGCCGGGCGGCCGTCCGAGCCGGCGAGCCGCCGGCGGGCCGGGCCGTCGCCGTCGGCCGCGCCGGTTCCGGTGCCGCCCGTTCCGGCCAGCCGGGCCGCGACGCCCTCAAGCCCCTCCTCCCGGCGCACGTCGAGCAGGTCGGCGAGGTTCCAGGCGGCGGAGCCGACGATACTGAGGCTGCGCGGCCCCCGGCGCTGCACCACTCCGCGGACCAGCAGCAGCCAGGAGTGGAAGACGGTGTGGGCGCAGGTGTCGTGGGAGTCGTCGAAGAAGGCGAGGTCGACCAGGCCCGTGCCGTCGTCCAGGGTGGAGAAGATGACCCGCTTGCCGGACCGGATGGGCGGGGTCTGGGTGGCCGCCTTGGCGCCCGCAACCAGCACCGTCTCCCCGTGCCGGGCCTCGCGCAGCCGTCGCGCGGAGACCACGCCCAGCTCGTCGAGGAAGGTGCGGTGGTCGTCCATCAGGTTGCGCGAGGCGTCCATGGACAGCACGCCCAGTTCGGCGCTCAGCCGCTCCGGTCCGGTGAGGTCGGGCAGTCCGGCCGAGGCGGTCCGGCGCCCGCCGGGCAGCGGGAGCTGGTCGCCGCGTCCGCCCCGGGCGCCCCGGTGCAGTTCCGTGAGGTGCAGTTGCAGGTCGCGCCGGTTGGCGCCGAACGCGTCCAGCGCGCCGACCTGGGCGAGCCGCTGGGCGACGGGCCTGCTGGGCCGGGCCCGCTCCCAGAAGTCGAGCAGGGAGGCGTAGGGCTGCCCGTCGGCGATCCGCGCGGCCTCGGCCTCGCTGATGCCGTGCACGTCGCAGAGCGCCAGCCGCAGGCCCCACACCTCCCCACTCTCCGGCACCTGTTGCCCTTTCGCCCCATTCAACCCCTTCGAGTCGGACACCAGTTCGATCCGATGGGTGACACCCGAGGCGTTGACGTCCAGCGGCAGGATCGGCACCCCGCGCCGCCGCGCGTCCGCCAGCAGCAGCCGCTTCGGGTACATCCCGGGGTCGTGGGTGAGCAGCCCCGCGTAGAAGGCGGCCGGGTGGTGCGCCTTCAGCCACGCCGACTGGTAGGTGGGCACCGCGAAGGCGACCGCGTGCGCCTTGCAGAAGCCGTAGGAGCCGAACGCGGCCACGATCTCCCAGGTGCGCTGAATCGTTTCTGCGTCGTAGCCCCGGGCCGCCGCGTGCTGCGCGAACCACACCGCGATCCGCCCCTGCGACTCCGGGTCGGACAGCCCGCGCCGCACCCGGTCCGCCTCCCCGCGCCCGCAGCCGGTCATGATCGAGACGATGTCGATGACCTGCTCGTGGAAGACCACCACCCCGTACGTCCCCTTCAGCGGTTCCTCCAGGTCCGGGTGCGGGTAGCGCACCGGCGCCCGCCCGTGCCGGGCCTCGATGAACGGCCGCACCATGTCGGCGGCGACCGGGCCGGGACGGAAGAGGGAGATGTCGACGACGAGGTCGTGGAAGGTGGCCGGCTGGAGCCGCCCGACCAGGTCCCGCTGGCCCGGCGACTCGATCTGGAAGCAGCCGAGCGTCTCGGTGGACCGGATGAGCCCGTAGGTCGCCGGGTCGCCCTCCGGCACCGCGTCCAGGTCGATCCGCTCCCCCGTCGCCCGCTCCACCTCGGTGACCGCGTGCGCCATCGCCGACTGCATCCGCACCCCCAGCACGTCCAGCTTGAGCAGCCCGAGGTCCTCGACGTCGTCCTTGTCGAACTGCGCCATGGGGAAGCCCTCGCCGCTGGTCGGCATCACCGGGGTGCGGGTGAGCAGGGAGGCGTCGGACAGCAGCACGCCGCAGGGGTGCATGGCGACGCCGCGCGGGAGCGCGTCGAGGGCCTCGACCAGTTCCCAGAGCCTGCCGTACCGGTCCTTCTCCCCCGCCAGCTCCCGCAGTTCGGGCAGTTCATCGAGGGCCGCGCGGGCGTCGCGGGCGCGGATGTGCGGGAAGGACTTGGCGATCCGGTCGATCTCGGCCGGGTCCATGGACAGTGCCGCGCCGACGTCCCGGATGGCGTGGCGCACCCGGTAGGTCTCCGGCATCGCGACGGTGGCGACCCGCTCGGTGCCGAACCGGCCGATGATCGCCCGGTAGACCTCCAGCCGGCGGGCGGACTCCACGTCGATGTCGATGTCGGGCAGCACGACCCGCTCCCTGGACAGGAAGCGCTCCATCAGCAGCCCGTGCTCGACCGGGTCGGCGTGCGCGATGCCGAGCAGGTGGTTGACCAGGGAGCCGGCGCCGGAGCCGCGCGCGGCCACCCGGATGCCGAGGTCCCGCACGTCGTCCACGACCTGGGCGACGGTCAGGAAGTAGGAGGCGAACCCGTGGTGGCCGATGATGTCCAGCTCGTGGTGTATCCGCTCCCAGTAGTCCCGGCGTCCGGCGTAGCCGCGCAGCACCATGCCCGCCGTCGCCCGGGAGGCCAGGGCCCGCTGGGCGGTGCGGCGGCCGGCGCCGACGAGGTGCGGTTCGGGGAAGTGGACGCTCCCCATGCCGAGGTCGTCGTCGGGGTCGACCAGGCACTCGGCGGCCGTGGCCTGCGTCTGCTCGAGGAGCCGGCGGGCGGCGGCGCGCCGGAAGCCCGCGGCCTCCACCATCCGCTCGGCGGCCCGCTCCATGGCGTCCGCGTCCTTGAGCCAGGCCTCGCCGGAGTCCAGTCCTTTGGCCGGGTCGACCGGGACGAGACGGCGGGCGGCGTCCAGGACGTCGGCGACCGGCCCGAGGCCGGGGTCGGCGTAGCGGACGGCGTTGCTGAGCACCGGGCGGACGCGCTGGTCGGCGGCGAAGCCGAGGGTGCGGGCGGCCAGCCGCAGGGAGCCGGGGCCGGTGCCGCCGCGGCCGTGCCACACGGCCTCCAGGCGCAGGGCGTCGCCGTAGACCTCCCGCCAGGGGGCGAGCAGCCGGGCGGCCCGGTCGGGCCGGCCCGCGGCCAGGGCCCGGCCGACGTCGGAGTCGGGGCCGAGCAGCACGGTCAGGCCGTCGGCGTGGTTGTCCTCCCAGGGCAGCAGCGGGAGTCCGCCGGAGGGCGGTCCGCCCTGTCCGGACGGGACCGCGGGCCCGGTGGCGTGGGCGGCGGAGACCAGGCGGCACAGGTCGGCCCAGCCCCGGGCGCCGTCCCGGGCGAGGAAGGTGACCCGGGGCGCCGAGTCGTCGACGAAGGCGCCCCCGCGCACCGGCGTGCGGCGCCGTTCCCTGCGCACCGCCTCGTCCCCCCGTACGCCGCCGTGCCCCGTCGCACCGGCCGGGGAGGCCGGAGGGGGCGCCACCGCCAGCTCGGCGCCGAACAGGGGGCGGACCCCCGCCTTCGCGCAGGCCTTGGCGAAGCGGACGCTCCCGGCGAGGGTGTCGCGGTCGGTGAGGGCGAGCGCGTCCATGCCCCGTTCGCCGGCCCGCTCGGCCAGCCGTTCCGGGTGGGAGGCGCCGTACCGCAGGGAGAACCCGGAGACGGTGTGCAGATGCGTGAAACCCGGCACACGCACCTCCCGCACTCGTGAGCCGAACGGCTCTCGAACATATGTTCCCAGCTACTCCTCCCACCATAGACCAATTCTCGAATGCGTGTACGACCCCCTTTCGGCCCCTTCCCACCTGCGGGAACGCGTGAACCCCCGGACCGTGGGGGCATGACGCAGACCACCGGCGCCCGCTCCTCCTCCCCCTCCTCCCCCTCGTTCCTCGGTGAGGTGAGGAACGCCGTCACCCCGCGCGCCACGCTCCTCGTGCTCGGCGTGCTCGCCCTCCAGCTGCTGTTCATCACCTCCTACGTCGGCGCGCTGCACCAGCCGAAGCTGCGGGACGCGCCCTTCGGGGTGGCCGCGCCGCCGGCCGTCGCCGAGCAGGCGGTGACCCGGCTGGAGCAGCTGCCCGGCTCCCCGCTGGACCCGCGCGCGGTGGCCGACGAGGCGACCGCGCGGCAGCAGATCCTGGACCGGAAGATCGACGGCGCTCTCGTCGTGGCACCCTCCGGCACCACCGACACCCTGCTGATCGCCACCGGCGGCGGCACCTCGCTGGCCAACGCCCTGGAGAGGCTGACCGTCGCCCTGGAGGAGGAACAGCGGCGCACGGTGCGGGTCGTCGACGTCGCCCCGGCCTCCGCCCGGGACGCCAACGGCCTGTCGTCCTTCTACGTCGTCGTCGGCTGGTGCGTGGGCGGCTACCTGTGCGCGTCGATCCTGGCCATCAGTTCGGGCGCCCGCCCGTCCACCCCGAGGCGGGCGGGGATCCGGCTCGGCACCCTGGTGCTGGTGGCGATCGTCGGCGGCCTCGGCGGGGCGCTCATCGCCGGGCCGGCCCTGGGCGCGGTGCCGGGCGGCTTCCTCGCCCTGTGGGGACTCGGCGCACTGATCACCTTCGCGGTGGGCGCGGCCACCCTCGCCCTGCAGAGCCTGCTCGGGGTCGTCGGCATCGGCGTGGCCATCCTGATCGTGGTGATCCTGGGCAACCCGAGTTCGGGCGGCGCGCTGCCGCCGCCGCTGCTCCCGCCGTTCTGGGAGGCGATCGGACCGGCACTGCCGCCGGGGGCGGGCACCTGGGCGGCCCGCTCGATCACCTACTTCGACGGCAACGCCCTGACCGGCTCCCTGCTGGTGCTGTCGGCGTGGGCCGTCGTGGGCGTCGCGGTGACGATGGGGGCGGCGCTACTGCGCGCCCGTCAGCGCTCGGCCTGACCCCGCGCCCCGCACACCGACGCTCGCCCCGCCCCCCGCACACGCGGATGTCCCGCCCCGCACAGGCGGGACGGGACGTCGCGGACACGTACGGGCCCGGGGGTCAGCCGATCTGCGTCCCGGTGGCCGACAGGGCCTCCGTGACCGGCTGGAAGAAGGTCGTACCGCCCGAGGAGCAGTCGCCGCTGCCGCCGGAGGTCAGACCGACCGCGCTGCTGCCCGAGAAGAGCGAGCCGCCGCTGTCGCCGGGCTCGGCGCAGACGTCGGTCTGGATCAGACCGTTGACGATGTCGCCGTTGCCGTAGTTCACGGTGGCGTCCAGGCCGGTGACCGTGCCCGAGTGCACCTGGGTCGTGGAGCCGCTGCGGGTGACCTGCATGCCGACCGTGGCCTCGGCGGCACCGGAGATGGCCTGCGTGGAGCCGTCGTAGAGGTTCACCTCGCTCGGGTGGTCCACGTCGGCGGTGTACTTGACCAGGCCGTAGTCGTCGCCCGGGAAGCTGGACGCCACGTTCTCGCCGATCACGGTGCCGGAGGAGTCCGACCACGTCGAGACGCCCTCGGTGCAGTGGCCCGCGGTGAGGAAGTGCGGCTCGCCGCCCTTGGTCACGTTGAAGCCGAGCGAGCAGCGCGCGCCGCTGCCGGTGATCGCGTCGCCGCCCGCGATGAAGGGCTGGTACTCGCCCTCCGTGCGCTTGAGTTCGGCCTTGGCGCCGAGCCCTTCGACGACCTCGGTCAGCCGGGACCAGTCCGCCCCGGAGACCGTGCGGTCCGCCGTGACGACGACCTTGTTGGTGGTCGGGTCGGTCACCCAGGAGGTGCCCGGGATGCTCGCGTCCTGCTTCAGGGTGGTGCGCGCGCCCTTCAGTTCGGCGAGGGAGTGCGCCACGACTCTCGCCTCGGCTCCCGCCGACTCGACGGTCCGCGCGGCGGCCTCGTCGAGCACGTTCACCACGAGGCTCTTGCTCTTCGCGTCGTAGTACGTTCCCGCCGCGTCGGCGCCGAGGTCCTCGGCAAGCGTCGAGGCGAGCTTTCCGGCCGCCGTGACCGAGAGGGTCCGGGGCGCCGAGGTCTGCGGTGTCTCACTGGCGTTCGCAGTCTGGAAGGTGACTCCCGCGGCGACCAGGGCTGCGATGCCCGCACCAGCCAGCGCTGCGCGCCGCCGGGGTATGCGTCGGTGCTTCAACTGACGTCCTCCTGTGGGGGGACGGCCCGGGAGGTTGTGGGGACCTCGCGGGCCGGAAGGCGTGCGGCCACGAGGGCGGCAGACGAAAAAAGCCGCGCTCGTGCCGGTTGAACGCCGCCTACTATTCCCAGCCTCCGGGGGAGCACACAAGGTCGACTTCAGGACGCGCATACGGCAACGGCCGTGCGCCCCCTATGTCCTGACAGGTCATGGACACGCGGGGTGGTTCGGACTGCAAACATTACGAGCGAGTAACTCGGGGAGCCGCCCCCGCTGTCTACGCGTGGCTCGAATTCGACCCTTCGCCGTCCGGTTCCCCGAGGGGCGGACCGGAGCGCAGTTGCTCCCGCACCGTTTCGGACAGCGGCTCCCGGGCCGCTCCGGACCCGGTGTCCCGCGCCGTTTCGGACACCGGGTCGGGGGCCGGCTCCGCGGGCTCCGGCCCCGCCGCAACCGGCTCCGCGGGCACCGCCTCGGCCGGAGGCACCTCGACGGGGGCTGCCCCGGGGGACGCCGCCTCCGTGGCCGGCCGCGGAGCCGCCGGGGCCCGCGGGGGTCCGGGTGCCACCGTCGGCAGCGGCTGCTGGGCGCGCTCCAGGAACCGCAGGAGTTCGACGGGGAAGGGCAGGACGAGGGTGGAGTTCTTCTCGGCGGCGACGGCCACGACCGTCTGGAGCAGCCGCAGTTGGAGCGCGGAGGGGGTGTCCTCCATCTGCTGGGCGGCCTCGGCGAGCTTCTTCGACGCCTGGAGTTCGGCGTCGGCGTTGATGATGCGGGCCCGGCGCTCACGGTCGGCCTCGGCCTGGCGGGCCATGGAGCGCTTCATCGTCTCGGGCAGGGAGACGTCCTTGATCTCGACCCGGTCGACGTGCACGCCCCAGCCCACCGCGGGACTGTCGATCATCAGCTCCAGGCCCTGGTTGAGCTTCTCCCGGTTGGACAGCAGGTCGTCCAGGTCGCTCTTGCCGATGATCGAACGCAGCGAGGTCTGCGCCATCTGCGAGACCGCGAAACGGTAGTCCTCCACCTCCACCAGGGCGTCGGCGGCGTCGACCACCTTGAAGTACACCACCGCGTCCACCCGCACCGTCACGTTGTCCCGGGTGATGCCCTCCTGGGCCGGTACCGGCAGCGTGACGATCTGCAGGTTCACCTTGTGCAGCCGGTCCACGAACGGAACGATCATCGTGAACCCGGGGGCCCGTTCCCCGGGCTGGAGCCTGCCGAGGCGGAACACCACGCCCCGCTCGTACTGCTTGACGACCCGCGCCGCCGCCATCAGATAGACGGCTCCGGCGGACGCCAGCGCGACTCCCGCCGTCACCAGTTCCTCGACCATCACGGCCCCCAGGGTCCGAAGTGGCGCATCAGGTGAGCCCGCGTCCGGCGCCGCCCGGCGCGTCCTGGTGTGTCCCTCGACGGTAACTCCGTGGCCCGCGCAGGGGCGAGCCCCCGCACGCCGGTTGCGTGCGGGGGCTCGCCGTGATCGCCGTCCACGGTGTGACCCGTGGGGCCGGTGGGGCCCGCTCCGCGACGCGGGCCGCCGGTCCCCGGGCCGGCCGTCAGTAGACGCTGACGCCGTAGGCGCTCAGGGCCTCCGTGACGGGCTGGAAGAAGGTCGTGCCGCCGGTGCGGCAGTTGCCGCTGCCACCGGAGGTCAGACCGTACGCGGTGCCGTTGCTGCCGTAGAGCGGACCGCCGGAGTCGCCGGGCTCGGCACAGACCGTGGTCTGGATGAGGCCGTAGACGACGTCGCCGCCGCCGTAGTTGACGGTCGCGTTGAGGGCGGTGACCCGGCCGCTGTGGGTGCCCGTGGTGGAGCCGTCACGGATGACGGTGGTGCCCACGCTCGGGGTGGCCGCACGGGTGATGTCCACGCCGTTCGCGGTGCCGGGGCGGCTGACGGACCCGGTGTAGCGCACGATGCCGTAGTCGTTGCCCGGGAAGCTGGAGCCGGCGGTCGAGCCCAGCACCTGGCTGCGCGCGGAGTTGCCGTACCAGGTGCCCGCGCCCTGGGTGCAGTGACCGGCGGTGAGGAAGTACTCGGTCCCGCTGCTGGAGCGGACGTTGAAGCCCAGGGAACAGCGGCCGCTGTTGGAGTAGATGGCGTCGCCGCCCTGGATGAGCTTGGTGAACTTGCCCGGGGTCCGCTTGACGGTGATCGCGTCGGCGTCGTCCCCGGCCTGCTGCCTGATCTTGTTGATCTCGGCCTGGGAGACCGTACTGTCGACGGTCACCACGACCCGGTTGGTCTTGCTGTCGACGGCCCAGGCGGTGCCCGGGACGTCGGCCTTCAGCACCGAGCTGCTCACGCTCTTGAGTTCGGCGGAGCTGAAGGTGGTGGGGGTGTCGGCCGCGGTCGCGCTGGGGACCGCGAACGCGGCAGCGGCTACGAGGCCGGACGCGACGGCGATCAGCCGGGTACGTCTCGTGACACCGCTGCGGGGGGTGGTGCGCTTGATCCTCACTTCTCGTCCTCCACAAAGGAAGTAGGGGGCCCTCGTGGGGTTGTGGGCCCGTGAGGCGCAGTCAGCGGACGGCCGTCCGGATTCCGGATGTGCCGTGCCCCTGACAAGCGCTGTCCGTGAGTATTCGGCCGAACGGCCGGTCGGCACAAGGGTGCCTTTCGGCCGTCAACCTTTGAACCATCTGTGCGCCTTGGTCCCCTCACGTGCACAGCGCCATCCCTGGCCACCTCTGTGTCACGCCTTCCGGGCCCGCCGGACCGGTGTCCGGAAGTCGACCCTCCGGATCCGCCTCCGCCCTGGACGCGCGACCACCGGAGACGCGGGTTCACCGGGCCGCGCGACCACCGGAGACGCGGGTTCACCGAGCCGCACGGCCTCCGGAGACGCGGGTTCACCGAGCCGCACGACCACCGGAGCACGCGAAGCTCCGGCCCGCGCGACCCCCGGAAGCACGGAAACCCCGGCCTGCCCGACCGCCGGAGGCACACCAGGCCCCGGCCCGCACGACCGCCGAAGGGGCGGAACCTCCCGCCCGCGCGCCCATCACAGGACGCGGCAACCCGGCGCACCCGGCCACCCGAAGCGCGCCGTCACCCCCGCGCGCCCACCCGCGACCACCGGCACCGGCGCACGCGACCGCTCACGACCGCACGCGACCGCCGTTCAGGACCGCGCGAGCGCCCGGGAGTGCACCACACCGCGCCCCGCGCGGGATACGCCACCCCTGGCCCCGGGCGACCGTCCGGCCGCGCCCGCTCCCGCGCGCGGGGCGGCCCCGCCGGGTCAGCAGTCGCAGCCGCAGTCGCAGCCGCCGTCCTCACCGCAGCAGCTGCAACAGTTGCAGCACTCGCAGCAGTTGCAGCAGTCGCCGCACCCGCTGCAGTCGTGCCGTGAGCAGACGCCCTCCTTGTACTCGCCGCTCCACGGGTCGTGGTAACTGCCGCAGCACAGCTGGCAGGTGCAGGCGAGCCCCGTCCACACCGCGCACCCCGCGAGCAGACCGCGCCGGCGCGGCGGCCGGGGCGGCGGCGGGGCGCCGGGGCCGGCCGGGCCGCCCGGCGGGGCGTAGGGATGGGAGCCGTGGACGGCGGTGCCGGTCCCGAAGGCGCGGTCGACGGAGCGCGGCAGTTCGTGCACCAGGAGCCGGTGCACGAGACGGCCGCCGCCGCCCTTGCCGCCCGGGCCGGACCCCCAGTCCACCTCGTCCAGCGCGAGACGGATGCCGTGCACCGCGTCGTCGGCGAGCCGGCGCGCCTCCGGCAGCGGGGTGCCGGTCGCGGTGAGCGGGTTCCAGGCGCCCGAGGCGTGGTCGGCCTCCTGGTCCTCGACGGCGTCGAGGAGGTGCGCGAGCCGTCCGAAGAGGCGCCCGGCCTCGGCGAGCGGCGCGGCGTTGTGCGGCCGGCCGGCGAGTACCGCGGTGTGCGCGAAGGCCGCCGCGGTGGCGGTCTCGGTCGGTTCGGTGACGGCGAGGACCGGCGTGCCGGGTCCGGCGAGCGCCTCGATGCCGGTCTGCCGGTCGACGGCGTCGACGAGGACGGCCGTGTCGAAGCCGACGTCCGCGCCGGAGCGCGCCCCGGCGCGGTCCCATCCCGCCGCGACCCGGCGGGCGGCGAGCGCCACCGGCCGGCGGGCCAGCAGCCCGTCACCGTCGTCGACGTGGTCGCGCACCTTGGCCGAGGCGAGCACGAGCGAGACGGCCGCCGCCAGCCGGGCACCCTCGCCGTGTGCGACGGAGGCGGTGCGCATGCCGCGCAGCGGGCAGGGCCCCGCCGTGCGCCGTCCCGTGCCGGCGCGCTCCGACTGAGCCTCCGTCAGGACCGAGACGAGCAGGCCGTCGTAGTTGGTGACGATCCGGGCGAACTGCCCGTGGTCCTTGCGCAGGGCCAGACAGAGCCCGCACAGGTGCGCCATCCACTGGGCGGTGAGCTTCTCGCCCAGCCGATGCCGGCAGGGCCTGACGATTCCGAACACGACATCCCCCGTGAGTCGTACAAGATGAGCGGCGGCATCGTATCGGGCCGCCGACCGGCGGCGTCTTTCACCCTTACGCGCCGCCGCTCACCCGTACGCCGAGAAGAATATTATTTCACTCACAGTCAGCAGCCGTTTACACCAAGACCCTTGGGAAACACGGACTCTCGACGGATTCGCTGTGCACCAGTACCGTCACAAACCCCCCGCGCGGCGTCTATCCACTTGGCGCGCCATCCGCATCATGGATGACCATAGGGATGCGGAAAGCAAGAAAGACCGCTGTGAGAGGAGGCGTCCATGGGATCGGTACGCAAGGCGAGTGCCTGGCTCGGCCTCGTCGACGACAACGAAGACGAGCGTTACTACGACGACGACTACTCCGACGGAAACGACTCCGGGGACGCCTGGGTCACCGATCCGCGGGTGAAGGTGGCCGCCGACGTGGCCGAGGAGAAGGGCCGCCGCATCGGCACGGTCACCCCGGACAGCTTCCGGGACGCCCGCGCCATCGGCGAGCTGTTCCGCGACGGCGTTCCCGTCATCATCAACCTCACCGCCATGGAGGCCTCCGACGCCAAGCGCGTGGTGGACTTCGCCGCCGGGCTGATCTTCGGTCTGCGCGGGTCCATCGAGCGGGTGTCCCACCGGGTGTTCCTGCTGAGCCCGGCCGACACCGAGGTGTTGAGCGGGGAACCCGCCGCCCACCGTTCGGACGGCTTCTACAACCAGAGCTGAGGCAGGGCCGCTCACCGGCGTCGCCGCCGGGCCCCACCGCCGGACGCGGGATCACCGGAAGGCGTCGAGCCCGGTGAGCGCCTTGCCCAGCACGAGCTGGTGCATCTCGACGGTGCCCTCGTAGGTGAGCACCGATTCGAGGTTCGTCGCGTGCCGCATGACCGGGTACTCGAGCGAGATCCCGTTGGCACCGAGGATCGTGCGGGCCGTCCGGCAGATGTCGATGGCCTCGCGGACGTTGTTCAGCTTGCCGAAGCTGACCTGCTCCGGACGGAGCCGGCCGGCGTCCATGCGCCGCCCCAGATGGTGGGCGAGCAGAATCCCCTTGTGCAGTTCGACCGCCATGTCGGCGAGTTTGGCCTGCGTCAGCTGGAACCCGCCGATGGGCCGCCCGAACTGCTCCCGCGACTTCGCGTACTCCACGGCGGTCTCGAAGCAGCTGCGCGCCGCCCCCATGGCGCCCCAGACGATCCCGTACCGGGCGTGCGAGAGGCAGCTGAGGGGGCCGCGCAGTCCGGTCGCCCCGGGCAGGACGGCGTCGGCGGGCAGCCGTACGTCGTCGAGGACCAGTTCGCTGGTGACGGAGGCGCGCAGCGACCACTTGTGCCGGATCTCCGGCGCCGAGAACCCGGGGCTGTCGGTCGGCACGGCGAAGCCCCGGATGCCCTCCTCGGTCTGGGCCCAGACCACGGCGACCCCGGCCACGGAGCCGTTGGTGATCCACATCTTGCGCCCGGTGAGCCGCCAGTCGCCGCCGTCGCGCTTGGCGTAGGTGCGCATGGCGGCGGGGTCGGAGCCGTGGTCGGGCTCGGTGAGGCCGAAGCAGCCGATGACCTCGCCGGCGGCCATCGACGGCAGCCAGCGCTGCTTCTGCTCCTCGCTGCCGAACCGGTGGATGGCGTACATGGCCAGGGAGCCCTGCACGGAGACCAGCGAGCGGATGCCGGAGTCGGCCGCCTCCAGCTCCAGACAGGCCAGTCCGTACTGGACGGCGCTCGCGCCCGCGCACCCGTAGCCGTCCAGGGACATGCCCAGCGCGCCGATCCCGCCCAGCTCCCGGGCCAGTTCCCGGATGCCGGGCAGTTCGCCCTTCTCGTACCAGTCGGCGATGTGCGGCAGCACCCGGTCCGCGGCCCAGTTCCGCACGGTGTCCCGGACGGCGAGGTCCTCCGGCTCCAGCAGGTCGTCGAGCCCGAGGGGGTCGGCGGGGTCGAAGGGCGGCAACTTCGCGGACGCGGACACGGGAACACCCTCCGGGGACGGTCGGCCTGCCGTGCGATCACGGCTCGGGGCGACGTTACGACGCGCTCCCGCGCGCGTCCAGCCCGGCCCGGTGCCCACCGCTCAGACCTTCAGGCCGTCGAACGGCGCGGCCGTGGCCTCCCGGGGTGCGGGCAGGGCCGGCACCGGTGTCTCCCCGCCGGGCACGCCGGCACCGGGCGGTTCCGCACCGGCGGCCTCGCACTGCATCGCCCGGGGCAGCCGGAGCGCCATCACGGCGCCCAGCAGCAGCAGGCCGGCGCTGACCAGCAGCGTCACGTGCAGCCCGTGCACGAAGGACTCGCGGGCCGCCTGCCGCAGGGCGACTCCGGCGGGACCGCCGAGCTGCGCGGCCACCTCGTAGGCCTCCCCCAGGGAGTGCCGGGCCGCCGCGGTCGCCGAGGCGGGCACCCCGGGCACCCCGGTCAGACCGGGCGCGTAGGCGGCGTTCATGACGCTGCCGAGCAGGGCGATGCCGATGCCCGCGCCGAGCTGGTAGGAGGTCTCGCCGATCGCCGCCGCCCCGCCGGCCCGGTCCGCCGGCGCGTCGCTCAGCATCGACTCGTACGCGCCGAACAGCGTCGTCTCCAGGCCCCAGCCGAGCAGGACGAAACCGGCCAGCAGCAGCGGCCAGTTGTCCTGGGCGCCCATCGCGGTCAGCAGCACCACCGCGGCGGCCGTCAGGCAGAAGCCCGCCGAGACCATGCGACGCGGACCGAACCGGCGCAGCAGCCGGGCGCCCGCCAGCCCGGCGCCCATCGCGGCGAAGGTCAGCGGCAGCAGCCGCAGCCCGGTCTCCAGCGGCGACAGCCCCAGCACGAGCTGGAGGTACTGCGCGGCGATCAGCTGCAGGCCCACCAGGGCGAGCATCGCCAGCACGATGCAGCCCACGGACGTGCTGAACGCGGGGCGGGCGAACATCCGCAGGTCCACCAGGGGGTGGGTGCGGCGCCGCTGCCGTCGCACGAAGGCGGCCAGCAGAGCACCCCCGGCGAGCAGCGACAGCACGGTCCACACGCTCCCGGCCGTCTCGGCGGCGCCCAGCCTCTTCACTCCGAGGACCACGGCGAAGAGTCCGGCGGCGGCCATCAGCGCGCCGAGCAGGTCCCAGGGTCCGGTGCCGTCGCCCTTCGACTCGGGCAGCAGGAGCCGTCCGACGGGCAGACTGACCAGCATCAGCGGGATGTTGACGAGGAAGACCGAGCCCCACCAGAAGTGCTCCAGCAGGAAGCCGCCGAGCAGCGGGCCGACGGCCGCGCCGACCGCGGCGACCGCGCTCCAGATGCCGATGGCGAGCGCCCGTTCACGGCGGTCCGGGAAGACCTGCCGCAGGATGGACAGCGTGGCCGGCATGATCATGGCGCCGCCGACGCCGAGCAGCGCCCGCGCCGCGATGAGCACCGGGCCGCTGTCCGCGAGGGCCGCCATGCCGGAGGCGACGCCGAACAGGGCGTAGCCGAGCAGGAGGACGCGTCTGCGCCCGACGCGGTCGCCCAGCGTGCCGAACAGGATCAGCAGCGAGGCGCAGACCAGCGGATAGGCGTCGACGATCCAGAGCAGCTCCATCGCGCCGGGCCGGAGGTCCTCGGTGACGGCGGGGACCGCCACGTGCAGGACGGTGGCGTCGACCGCGACGAGCAGCAGGCTGACGCAGAGGACGACCAGTACCAGCCAGCGGTTGGCACCGGCCCCGGTCGCCCGACGGCGCAGCACGGAGGCGGCCGTGGTCGTCCCGGACATGTACGTACCTCCCAGATGCTCCCTCGCGTCTCGGCGGGCACACGGGGTGGGGGACTCCCCCGTGACTCGGCCGGGGAGGAGCGGAAGGTCCCCGGCCCGCGCAACGAGTGGCGAGTGACACGTCAGCGTACGCGAGGACGCGGCGGGGTCGAGTGGCGGGTCTCTCACACCACCGGCGAATCGGTGTGGCGTACACCACTCTCCCCCGCCGCGCTCACGCTCCGCGGGGCGGCCCGGCCCCCCGCCCGGTCGATAATCGGGCCTGTGAACGATCTCGACACGCGCGTCCGGCCGGCCCGCCCGGACCTGCTGCGCCGGGCGGCCCCGGCACTGCTGGGGTACGCGGCCGTACGCGCCCTGGGGCTGCTGGTGCTGGCCCTGTGGAGCGCGGCGCGCGGAACGAGCTGGTACACCCTGCTGACCGCCCGCTGGGACGCGCTCTGGTACACCCGGGTCGCCGAGCTGGGGTACGGCTACGAGGTGCGGCTGCCCAACGGGGACGTGCACTCCAACCTGGCCTTCTTCCCGCTGCTGCCGTGGCTGGAGCGGCTGGTGGCGGCCGTCTCCCCGCTGTCGTACGCGGACGGCGGCTTCCTGGTGAGCCTGCTGGCGTCGCCGGCGGCGGCCGCGGGGATCTTCGCGGTGGCGGACCGGCTGTACGGCGCGCGGGCGGGGGTGTGCGCGGTGCTGCTGTGGGCGGCGCTGCCGGTCGGGATCGTGCAGTCGATGGCGTACAGCGAGTCCCTGTTCACGGCGCTCGCCGCCTGGTCGCTGTACGCGGTGCTGACCGGCCGCTGGGTGGCGGCGGGTCTGCTGGCGGCGTGCGCCGGACTGACCCGGCCGGTGGGCCTGGCGGTGGTCGCGGCGGTGTGGGCGGCGGGCTGCGCCGCTCTGTGGCGGGACCGGCGGGCGGCCCCGGCGGACCGCACCGGGCCACGGGAGCGGGCGGCGCTGCTGACCGCTCTGGCCGTGGCCCCGCTCGGGGCCGCCGGTTACGTTCTGTGGGTGGGCCACCGGACCGGAAAGGGCCCGCTGGGATATCTCGACGTCCAGGCGGGCTGGCGGAACGGTTTCGACGGGGGGTACGCCTTCGCCCGTTTCGTGGGCGGGAAGTTCACCGCCCTCCCCACGGTCCCGGCGGGGCTGGCGCTGGCCGCGGGGGTGGTGCTCCTGGTGTGGCTGTACGTGGTGTGCGTACGGCAGCGGCAGCCGCTCGCGCTGCTGGTGTACGCGGGGGTGGTGACCGCGCTCGCCCTGTGCGCGTCGAGCTACTTCGGTTCCAAACCGCGTCTGCTGCTGCCCGCCTTCCCTCTGCTGCTGCCGCTCGCCCGGCCCCTGGCCCGGCTGGGTCCGTCCAGGTCGGCGGCGGTGCTGGGGGCTCTGGCGGCGGTCTCGGCGGTGTACGGCGCCTTCTGGCTCAACGGCTCGGGCCCGCCGTGACGTCCTCGTGCCCCGAGGAGGCCGCCGTGGCCTCCGGTGCAATTCCGCGCGAGGTCCGCGTGAACCAATTGATAAGCGCGCCGGAACGGATTTCGGAAAGGATCGGACAAAAGAAAGCCCGAAGCGTTCGCACATTATGGACATGTCCCGGGGATAGCCGTTCCTGAGAGGAATGCCACATCACATCGTCATCACAACCCCGCTGATTCGACGGGGTACGGCGCTCACTCGCTGTAACGTCGATCGGGTGCGTACCGAACGGAAGCCCACCCGTCTGGACCGGGTGTTCGCGAGGCTGGATCGTGAGCCGGAACGACCGGCCCACATCGACGTGCCGCGGATGAGCCGGCACCGGGTGGTGCTCTTCGGGTCCACCCTGGCCTTCTACCTGGCGATCGTGTGGGCCGTCGTCATCACCTCCTGGCTGGTCCGGCTGGACTGGCAGGTGATGTTCTTCCGCCCCTACGAACAGTGGCCCGAGCTGCACCCCTTCGTCGACTACTACGTCGTCCTCGGCCAGCGCGGCCCGACCGCCGTGATGGTCGCGGCCTGGCTCGGCTGGCGCTCCTGGCGCCAGCACACCCTGCGTCCGCTGCTCGCGCTCGGGGTCTCCCTGCTGCTGCTCAACGCCACCGTGGGCGCCGCCAAGTACGGCATGGGGCGGCTCGGGCCGCACTACGCGACCGAGGTCGGCTCGAACGAGATGTGGCTCGGCGGCGACATATTTCCCAGCGGGCACACCGCGAACGCCGTGGTGACCTGGGGAATCCTGGCCTACCTGGCCTCCACCCCCAGAGCCCGGCGCTGGCTGTCCGCACTGTCCGCGGTGACCTCGCTCGGTGTGGGGATGGCGACCGTCTACCTCGGTACGCACTGGCTCAGCGACGTGCTGCTCGGCTGGGCGGCGGGCCTGCTGATCCTGCTGGCGCTGCCCTGGTTCGAGCCGCTGATCGCGCGCGCCGAGGCCCGGATCCTCGACCGGCGGGACCGCCTGTTCGCGCGCTGGGGACGCGGAGCGCGGCGCCCGGCCGGCAGCAGGACGCCGCCGGTGGTGGTCAGGCCGCTGTCCGGCCGCGAGGGCCCGGCGGTCCCCGATCCGGTCCCGGCGGGCCGTCCGGCCGCCAGACCGCCGGTCTACCTGGCCCCCGGCCCGCACACCACGCGCGCCGAGCGCAGTCCGGTCACCCCGGCGGGGAGCAGACGGCCCCCGCACACGGAGCGGCACCCGCGCGGCACCACGTCGGTCACCCGCCCCTGACGGAGGGCCCGCCCGACCGCCGCCCCCGCACGCCGGCCCCGGTCACCGCTTCCGCGGGGCCGGGGCCGTGTCGTCGTCGCCGGGCGCTCCTCAGCCCTTCCAGGCCCGGGCCACCCGGCCGGCGCTGACCTCGAAGTTCAGCCGGCCCACGCGGTACTCCATGGTGATGATCGCACCGGGGGGCAGGGACCGCACGGTGGACCAGCCGCGCTCGCGCGCACGGTGCTCGGCCCGGCCGGCGTCGAGGCCGACGTAGGCGTCCGGGCTGTCGTCGGGTTCCGCGGGAGGTGTGGGGAGGGAAGCCATACGGTCACGCTAGGCGCTGCCCCGCCGGCACGGTAGTCCGTGCCCCGAACAGCCGGGCGATGCTCCGCGACGGTCACGCTTCTGTCACAGGATCACGACGGGCGTTTGCGCCCGTGGCCGTCACACGGACGGGCGGTTCCGTCCCCCTTCCTCAGTATGCGAACCGAATTCCCGGACGGCCTCCCCGGCAGGATTCGACCGGCCGGTGAGAAAAGGCGGGCGGAATGCGCGAGCCGCCCTTTCCGCCGCCTCCGCCGTCGGCCTCGCGGAATACGCTCCGCATTTCCCGCACACAGGAACCGCACGTTTCCTTCACGCTGCCTCCGGAGAGCATCCGGCCGCGCCGCCCCCGCACCCGCCTCCAGGGCGGCTCCGGCGGGCCGCCCGCACCCCGTCCTCAGGGCTCCTCCGGCCGCGCCGCCCCCGCCCCGGTCCGGGAGAGGGCACGGGAGAGCAGACCCTCGGCCGCCCCGATGGCCTCGGTCAGCCCGTCCGGTTCCAGTACCTGGAACTCGAAGCCCAGCATCAGCAGGTGCAGCACCATGACCTCCAGGTCGGCCGCTCCGGTGCGCAGGACGCAGCTGTCCGGCCCCTCCGCCTCCAGCGTCCCGATGTCCGGGGAAACCCGCTGGACCGCCTCCTCCGCGGGGACCATCAGCCGGAGCACCGCGTGGGTGGCGTACGCGCGCGTGGACACGCCCCGGGAGACGTAGGCGGCCAGGTCGTCGGCGGGCGGGTCGCGCGGGACGAAGCTCGGCCCGTGCGGCGGCCTGGGCTCCATCCGGTCCACGCGGAAGGTGCGCCAGTCGGCGCGGTCGAGGTCCCAGGCGACCAGGTACCAGCGACTCTCCGAGCACACCAGCCGGTGCGGCTCGACGGTGCGGCGGCTCTCGG
Organism: Streptomyces sp. NPDC029526; assembly: GCF_040637405.1. NCBI lineage: Bacteria > Bacillati > Actinomycetota > Actinomycetes > Kitasatosporales > Streptomycetaceae > Streptomyces > Streptomyces sp. NPDC029526. Next base: position 43,028 of record NZ_JBEZWE010000003.1, on the reverse strand, counting down.
CCCCGTCGTGGTCCCGGTAGACGAAACGCAGGCGCTCGGCGTCCCGGCAGAGGTGGGCCAGCTCGGTCAGGACGGCCGGGTCGACGGTGGCGCCGCCCGGGCCGCGCAGCATGGGCACGATGTAGGCGTTGAGGGTGCCCACCCGCCGGCGCAGCCGATGCGGCAGGACCCGCTCCAGTTTGGCCAGGGCCCGCACGGACGTCTCACCGATGCCCTCGATGCCCTGGCCGGCTGCGGTGCGCAGCCCCACGGCCACGGCCACCGCCTCGTCGTCGTCCAGCAGCAGCGGCGGCAGTTCGGCCCCGGCGCCCAGCCGGTAGCCGCCGCCGGTGCCGGGGCTGGCGTCGACGGGATAGCCGAGCCCTCGCAGCCGGTCGACGTCGCGGCGCAGGGTGCGGGCGCTGACCCCGAGCCGGCCGGCCAGTTCGGTGCCGGACCACTCCCGATGGGTCTGGAGCAGGGACAGCAGGCGCAGCAGACGTGCCGAGGTCTCCACCATGGGTGGGAGTCTGCCGGACCTTGCGGACAGGTTCCGTCCTGAAGGCCGGGGCCCGCGGCGGGCAGGGCGCCGCGGGGAGCGCTCCGCCGTCCGGGGCAGCACGCGGGGGCGAGGACCGCACGTACCGGCGATTTCCGGCCACCCCGTTTCATTCGCCGATTTCCTGATTTGTCGAGCGTCCTGGGCCCGGTCCGCCGAGCCGCACGGCCCGCACAACAGCGCATCTGCGCTGGGACGTTGGCGATGAAGGAGCCGTTCCGGAAGGGTCCCGGCAAACCCCGCCGGTTGGGTGGATTCGGTTGCTCCCCAGGCGTGACTCCCGCCATGGATCGCCCGTTGTCTTCAGCATGAGCCGGGGACCCGCCCGGACCACGGACCGGGAGCCACCCGGCCCGGTCACGCACCGCATCCCGAGGGAGCCACCCGTGCCGCGCATGCTCGACGTCAGCGACGAGGTACGCGCCGAGATCGGCGACGAAGAAGCCGACCGTCTGCTCACCGGAGAGTCCGCCCAGGGCGGCTACGACTGCACGTCCTGCCGCACTCCCGGCGACCCGGAGCAGGAGCGCACCAGCACTGTCCTGTTCATCGGGGACGAGACCGCCGTCCTCGCCTTCGCCCACGCCACCTGTCTGCCCTCCCAGGTCGTGCAGGTCACCGAGGAGCAGCTGCGCGGCGCCGTGCGGTCCATCTCCGGCGACGCCGCCGCACCCCAGCAGCAGAGCCCGCAGCAGGTCACGCCGGAGCAGGCCGTGCTCGGGGTGACCAGCGGGCTGGTCCTGATCTCCGGCGAACTGCACCCGGCCCTGGTCGTCGAGCCGACGGCTCCCGTCGCCCGGCCCGGCTCCCTCGGTCCCGGGGACGACTTCCTGCCGCTGCTCGTCGAGCAGGGCTTCCAGCAGGTGGCCGACCTGTCGGCCGCTCCGCACGTGCTGCACGGCTGGTCGGTGCTGCTCGCGGTGGGCCAGCTGCACGCCGTGCTCCAGCCGAACCCCAACGGGGGCCAGCCCGTGGCGTGGTGGCAGGCGCACCAGCCGCTCCAGGTCACCGACGGCTGGCGCACGGCCGCCAACAAGCACCAGCAGGTCCTGATGTTCGCCGCCCCGGTGGGCTCGATCGGCCGGCAGCCGCGCGAGGACCTGCTGCGGGACGCGCTGGACAAGGCGGCGGCCAACGGCCGGCTGGTCGCGGCGGCCCTGCCGCTCGCCGGCACCTGAGCGGACCGGTCCCGCACGGACGGGCGGCGAAAGCCGCGGGTGCCCGCATCCCTTGCGGCACCGGGTCGTTTGGAGAGGTGTGCACGCATACGACGCTCCCCGCCGCCCCGCTCTCCCCGCCCCCGTACGCCCGGCGCAGGACTTCCGGAGCGGCCCTTCGGCCACGCCGATCTACGACGCCCTCTACGCCGAGTACGTCAAGTCCTTCCGCTCCCTGCCCGGTGACCGCAGCGGCGAGGAGAAGCTGGGCTTCACCGCCTTCGGGAGCCTCCCGCACGGCCCGTACGGCGGCCAAGGCCCGGCGCACCCGGGCAGCGGCTCGTACAGCGCGGGTGCGCACAGCGCCCGGCAGGGCGGGGGGCAGCAGCCGCAGTGGCAGCGCGTCGGACCGATCGGCCAGTCCGCGGGCGGCATGCGGCACGTCCCCGCGGGGCTCCCCCCGGCCCCCCGCAGAGGCGCGTGACCGCAGCGCGGCCGGTACGCGGCCGCAGCACGGCGAAAGGGGCGGCCCTCCGGGGCCGCCCCTTCGTCACGTCCGCGGGTCCGTCGCCGGACGCCTCACTTCTTCCGGCCGCGCTTCTCGCGCACCCGCACCGAGATGTGGATCGGGGTGCCCTCGAAGCCGAACTCCTCGCGCAGCCGACGCTCGATGAAGCGCCGGTAGCCCGCCTCGATGAAGCCGGAGGCGAACAGCACGAACCGCGGCGGCCGGGTGCCCGCCTGCGTGCCGAACAGGATGCGCGGCTGCTTGCCGCCCCGCACCGGGTGCGGGTGGGCGGCGACCAGCTCGCCGAGGAAGGCGTTGAGCCTGCCCGTCGGCACCCGGGTCTCCCAGCCCGCCAGGGCCGTCTCGATCGCCGGGACCAGCTTCTCCATGTGGCGGCCGGTGCGCGCGGAGACGTTCACCCGGGGCGCCCAGGCGACCTGGCCGAGTTCGGTCTCGATCTCCCGCTCCAGGTAGTAGCGGCGCTCCTCGTCGAGGGTGTCCCACTTGTTGAACGCCAGGACGAGCGCGCGGCCCGCCTCGACGGCCATGGTGACGATCCGCTGGTCCTGCACCGAGATGGAGTCGGCCGCGTCGATGAGGACGACGGCGACCTCCGCCTTCTCGACGGCGGCGGCGGTGCGCAGCGAGGCGTAGTAGTCGGCGCCCTGCTGGAGGTGGACCCGCTTGCGGATGCCCGCGGTGTCGACGAACTTCCAGGTCTTGCCGCCCAGTTCGATCAGCTCGTCGACGGGGTCGCGGGTGGTGCCGGCGATCTCGTTGACGACGACCCGCTCCTCGCCGGCGACCTTGTTCAGCAGCGAGGACTTGCCCACGTTCGGGCGGCCGATCAGGGCGACCCGGCGGGGACCGCCCACGGCGGTGCCGAAGGTCTGCGCGGGCGCCTCCGGCAGCGCCTCGAGGACCTGGTCCAGCATGTCGCCGGTGCCGCGGCCGTGGAGGGCGGACACCGGGTGGGGCTCGCCGAGGCCGAGGGACCACAGGTAGGAGGCGTCGGCCTCGCCGCTCGGGCCGTCGACCTTGTTGGCGCACAGCACGACCGGCTTGCCGGCCTTGCGCAGCAGCCGGACGACGGCCTCGTCGGTGTCGGTGGCGCCGACCTTGGCGTCCACCACGAACACCACCGCGTCGGCGGCCTCGATGGCGTACTCGGCCTGGGCGGCGACGGAGGCGTCGATGCCGAGGACGTCCTGCTCCCAGCCGCCGGTGTCGACGACCTTGAAGCGGCGGCCGGCCCATTCGGCCTCGTAGGTGACGCGGTCCCGGGTGACGCCGGGCTTGTCCTCGACGACCGCCTCGCGGCGGCCGATGATGCGGTTCACCAGGGTCGACTTGCCGACGTTGGGGCGGCCGACGACGGCGAGCACGGGGAGCGGGCCGTGTCCGGCGGCCTCGATGGCGCCCTCGACGTCCTCGAGGTCGAAGCCCTCCTCCGCGGCGAGCTCCATGAACTCCGCGTACTCGGCGTCGCCGAGAGCCCCGTGGTCGTGCTCGGGCGCACCGTCGTGGGCGTCCGAGCCGTCGGGCTGGATGTGGTCGTTCATGAAGTCCGTACCTCGTCGTTCATCGTGGTGGTCGGTGGCCCGCCCGGTCAGGGGCGGTCCACTACTCAGTGTCGCTCAGCGCCCGGTGAGGCGCCGCGCGTTCTCCAGGTGCGCGGTGAGCTGCTTCTGGATGCGTTCGGTGGCCGCGTCCAGGGCCTTGCGGGTGCGCCGTCCGCTGCTGTCGCCCGCCTCGAACGGGTCGCCGAAGACGACGTCGACGCGGGAGCGCAGCGGGGGCAGCGCCTTGACGAGCCGTCCGGCCCGGTCGGAGCTGCCGAGGACGGCCACGGGCACGATGGGTGCCCCGCCGCGGACGGCGAAGTAGGCGAGCCCGGCCCGGATCGCGGCGAAGTCGCCCTCGCCGCGGGTGCCCTCGGGGAATATGCCGAGGGCGCCGCCGTTCTCCAGCACGCTCAGGGCGCGCGAGATGGCGGTGCGGTCGGTGGCGTCCCGGTCCACCTTGAGCTGGCCGATCCCGGTCAGGAAGGGGTCGAGCGGACCGATGAACGCCTCCTTCTTGATCAGGAAGTGCGTGGCCCGGGGCGCGACGCCCATGACCATCGGTCCGTCGAGGTTGTGCGAGTGGTTGACGGCGAAGATCAGCGGGCCGCTCGCGGGCACCCGCCAGGCGCCCAGGACCCGCGGCCGGAACAGCCCGTACATCAGGCCGACGCCGATGCGCCGCCCGACCTCGGCGCCCCGCGCCGATGGGACGTCGGTCACTTCCCCGCCCGCTTCTCCTCGACGAGGGTGACGACGCACTCGACGACCTGCTGCAGGGTCAGCTCGGTGGTGTCCACCTCGACCGCGTCGTCCGCCTTGGCCAGGGGGGAGGTCTTGCGGCTGGAGTCGGCCGCGTCCCGCTTGATCAGGGCCTCCCGGGTGGCCTTGACGTCGGCGCCCTTGAGTTCTCCGCTGCGGCGGGCGGCCCGCGCCTCCGGGGAGGCGGTCAGGAAGATCTTGAGGTCGGCGTCGGGCAGCACGGTGGTGCCGATGTCCCGGCCCTCGACGACGATGCCCGTCACCGCGGCGGCGGCGATCGCGCGCTGCAGTTCGGTGATCCGGGTGCGCACCTCGGGCACCGCGCTGACGGCGCTGACCTTGGCGGTGACGTCCTGCTCGCGGATCGGGCCGGCCACGTCGGTCCCGTCGACCGTGATGGCCGGGGCCTTGGGGTCGGTGCCGGAGACGATCTCGGGCTTGCCCGCGGCGGCGGCGATCGCGGCGGGGTCGTCGGTGTCGATGCCGTTGGTCACCATCCACCAGGTGATCGCCCGGTACTGGGCGCCGGTGTCCAGGTAGCTCAGGCCGAGCTGCGCCGCCACGGCCTTCGACGTGCTCGACTTGCCCGTGCCGGAGGGACCGTCTATCGCGACAATCACGGGGCGGGCGGCGCCGTTTTCCACGGAGGAACACCTTCCTGGTGCGCTGGAGAGGGAGTGCGGGGCGCGAGAGGGCCCCGCACAAGGTTACTGGCTCACCGGATGCCCTCCGACCGGCCCGTCGTCAGCGGGTTCGGTCACTGCCGGATCGCCCAGCCCCGCTCGCGCAGCGCCGCGGTCAGGACGGGGGCGGCCTTGGGCTCCACGAGGAGCTGCACCAGGCCCGCCTGCTGTCCGGTGGCGTGCTCGATGCGGACGTCCTCGATGTTCACGCCGGCCCGGCCGGCGTCGGCGAAGATGCTGGCCAGCTGGCCGGGCTGGTCGTCGATGAGGACCGCGACGACCTCGTAGACGCGCGGCGCCGTGCCGTGCTTGCCGGGGACCCGCACCTGGCCGGCGTTGCCGCGGCGCAGCACGTCCCGGATGCCGGTGACGCCGTCCTGCCGCTTGGCCTCGTCGGCGGACTCCAGGGCGCGCAGGGCCCGCACGGTCTCGTCCAGGTCGCCGGCGAGGTCCGAGAGCAGGTCGGCGACCGGGCCGGGGTTGGCGGAGAGGATGTCGATCCACATGCGGGGGTCGGAGGCGGCGATGCGGGTGACGTCCCGGATGCCCTGCCCGCACAGCCGGACGGCGGCCTCCTCGGCGTTCTCCAGGCGGGCGGCGACCAGGCTGGACACCAGGTGGGGCATGTGGGAGACGAGGGCCACGGCGCGGTCGTGCGCGTCGGCGTCCATCACGACCGGCAGGGCCCGGCAGTGGGAGACCAGTTCCAGGGCGAGGTTCAGCACCTCGGTGTCGGTGTCCCGGGTGGGCGTGAGGACCCACGGGCGGCCCTCGAAGAGGTCGGCGCTGGCCGCGAGCGGGCCGGACTTCTCCCGCCCGGACATGGGGTGGGTGCCGATGTAGGCCGACAGGTCCAGGCCGCGTGCCTCCAGCTCCCGGCGCGGGCCGCCCTTGACGCTGGCGACGTCGGCGTACGCGTCGGCGACACCCCGGCGGATGGCGTCGGTGAGCACGTCGGCCACGTGCGCGGGCGGGGCGGCGACGATCGCCAGGTCGACGACCCCGTCCGGGGGCTGGTCCGTCCCGGCGCCGAGGGCGGCGGCGGTCCGGGCCTGCTCGGGGTCGGGGTCGGACAGGTGCACGGTGATGCCCCGCCGGGTGAGGGCGAGGGCGGCGGACGTGCCGATGAGCCCGGTGCCGATGACGAGTGCGGTTCTCACTGGGCGATGTCCTTGCGCAGGGCGCCGGCGGCACCGAGGTAGACATGGGCGATGCCGGAGCGGGGCAGGTCGGACTCGATGTGGGCGAGGATGCGGACGACGCGCGGCATGGCTCCCTCGATGTCGAGTTCCTGGGCGCAGATCAGCGGGACGTCGACGATGCCCAGCCTGCGGGCCGCCGCCGCCGGGAAGTCGCTGTGCAGGTCGGGCGTGGCCGTGAACCAGATGCTGATCAGGTCGTCCGCGGTCAGACCGTTGCGTTCCAGGAGGGCGGTCAGCAGCGCGCCGACCTGTTCCTCCATGTGTCCGGCTTCGTCCCGTTCCAGCTGGACGGCGCCCCGGACCGCTCGTACCGCCACGACGGTGCTCCTTGCTGACGTGCGTATCGGCTGTTCGGTCGTCCAGCCTAGTCAGGACGCTCGCGCCGGGTGTCCGCCGCCCGCCCGCTGAGACGGACCCGGAAGGACCGCACCTCCGCTTTCGTCCTGATTTGCTTCGCCTTCGGTTGCTTCGGTGGAAAGATGCACAGGGGCGTCCGCCCCCGTCCCGGTGTCCGTGAGGTCCCGGCGCCCGCCCCATTTCCCGGCCCACGGAGGTCCGCCATGACCCGCCACGCGACGCGACGCACGGTTCTCCTCACCGCCGGTGCGGCCGGCGCGACGGCGCTGACGGCCGCCTGCGGCGGCGGGGACGGAGGCGGCGGGGACACCGGCTCCACCACCGACACCGGCACCTCCGGCCCGGACGCCGGCGGCGGCCGGGAGCTGCTGCGGACCGACGACGTTCCGGTGGGCGGGGGGACCGTCCTCGGGGACGAGAAGATCGTGGTGACCCAGCCCGCCGCGGGCGAGTTCAAGGCCTTCTCGGCCATCTGCACCCACCAGAACTGTCTGGTGTCGACGGTGGCCGACGGCACGATCGACTGCCCGTGCCACGGCAGCCGGTTCCGGATCGCCGACGGCTCGGTGGAGCAGGGGCCGGCGACCCGGCCGCTGCCCGAGGAGCGGATCACCGTGGACGGAAAATCGATCCGCAGGGCGTGACGCGTCGGCGTACGCTCCCGGAATGCTTCCCGAGACCCTGGTCCGCGACCACACGATCTACGCCTGCGTCATGGGGTCGCGCGCCTTCGGTCTGGCCACGGAGGACAGCGACACCGACCGCCGGGGCGTGTTCCTGGCGCCCACTCCCCTGTTCTGGCGCTTCGAGAAGCCGCCGACGCACGTCGAGGGCCCGGCCGAGGAGCAGTTCAGCTGGGAGCTGGAGCGCTTCTGCGAGCTGGCGCTGCGCGCCGACCCGAACGTCCTGGAGTGCCTGCACTCCCCGCTCGTGGAGTACGCCGACGCCACCGGCCGCGCCCTGCTGGACCTGCGCGGGGCGTTCCTCTCCCGCCGGGTCCACGGCACGTTCACCCGGTACGCCCACGGTCAGCGCCGCCGGCTGGAGGCTCGCGTCCGCGCGCACGGCGCCCCGCGCCACAAGCCCGCGTTGCACGTGCTGCGTCTGCTGATCAGCGCCCGCGATCTGCTGCGCACGGGCACCCTCACGGTCGACGTGGGCACGCACCGCGAGGCGTTGCTCGCGGTGAAGCGGGGCGAGGTGCCCTGGACCGAGGTGGAGTCCTGGATGACCCGGCTGGAACGGGAGGCCGACGAGGCGGCCCGGCGCAGCCCGCTCCCGGCGGAGCCGGACCACCGACGCGTCGAGGACTTCCTGGTCGAAGCCCGCCGCGCCTCGGCCCTCCGGGCGGACGCCGGCGCCGGTGCCTCCCCGGGCGCCCGGAGCGGTGCGGGAGCCCGGGGCCGCGGGTAGGCCGGACGGTCTCCCTGGGTGTGCTGTCCGGACAGGTTGGTGGCGCGGCCGGCCGGGGTGTGGCGGTCGATGCCGGTGTGGGGTCGGCCCTCAGGCAGGCGCCCGCGGGGCTCGCGAGGGAGTCGGAGTCGCCGGAGGAGCAGGCGGCCCGGCGCAGCGCGCTCACCGGTCCGGCCCGCGCCCGGGGAGCCGGAGGGGCCGGCGCCCCGCCACTCCGCGTGCCCCGCGCACCGGCAGGAGGCGCCCTTCGGACCGGACCGGTGCCCGGCGGGCCGGGGAGAGCGGACCTCCGCCCTCCGCGAGAGCGGGGGCGGAGGTCACGCGTGACGCGCGGGCCGGTGGGACCGGCCCGCGCGTCAGCCCCGGGCGTGCATCACGTCGCCGGGACCGCCCCCCTGCCTCCGCCGAAGGTGAACGCCTCGGCGTCCTCCTCCCCGGAGCCGGAACCGGAACCGGAACCGGAGCCGGAGCCGTCGGCCGGGGCGCCCGGGGTCCCGGACACCGCTCCCGTGTCCGGTGACTTCTTCTCCCGGTGGGCCAGCCACAGGTCCACGGCGAGGTTGAGGGCCAGGCCCACCGCGCCCCAGATGCCGATGGTCAGGAGGTTGCCGCCGATGCCGTGGCCGTCGAAGTAGACCAGCGAGCGCGCGGTGTCGACGGCGGCGGGCAGCGGCAGGACGTCCCGCAGGGACTGGAAGACCTCGGGGACCATGTAGAGGGACAGGCCACCGCCGGACGCGGGGACGCCGGCCAGCATCAGGACCAGCATCACCGGGACGATCGCGGCGAGGCCGAACGTGCGGGTGAAGACACCGGTCACCAGCGAGACGCAGAAGACGGTGAGCGCGCCGAAGCCGATCAGCTCCAGGGCGTGGCCGTTGACGGCTCCGATCAGGACGTCGAAGAGGAACCACAGCCACACGGAGATGCCGAGTGCCCAGCCGGCGAGCTTGACCAGGAAGTGGCGCGTCCGGGTCAGCTCCGGGGCGCCGCCGCGCAGCACCGCCATGATCAGGAACCCGGCCATGATCCAGGACATGCCCACGTACATGCTGTTGCTGCCCATGGTGTCGTCCTGGGTCAGCGGCTTGATGTCGGTCGTCTCCAGCGGGATCTTCTGTCCGGCGGCGACCTGCTGGAACACGGACTGCACGGCCATCTGCTGGCTGTTGCCGGCACCCGAGGCGGTGTAGAGGGCCGCGGGGCCGCCGGGCGAGGCGGGCAGGACGTAGGCGCCGACGATCTCCTGTTCGACGATCTGCTTCCTGGCCTCCTCCACGGAGGTGCCGGTGCGCAGGTCGAGCATCTCGCCGAGCTGCGGCCGCAGACCCTCGGCCACCTGCTCGGCCTGTCCGGCGTCGGCGGCGACCACGACCACGGGCATGTCGCGGATCTCCGGCTTGTGCATCGAGGCGCTCATGGTGCCGACCACACCGATCAGGATGGCCAGTGGGAAGGCCGCGATGGTGAAGCAGCGGAAGCGGAAGGAGCGCATCGGGCCGCCGGACAGCGCGGGCAGCGGCGTGCCGGAGTCGGTGACCGGCGGAGCGGCCGGGATCAGGGTCCCGGAACGGCGTTCCTTCAGCAGCGAGAGCAGGAAGGCACCGACGAGCCAGAAGACCAGCGGCAGGAGGTGACCGCCGATGCCGCGGTTGTCGAAGTACAGCAGGGACCGCAGGGCCTCACCCGCGGCGGGCAGCGGCAGGACGCCGTGCAGCCACTGGAAGAAGCCCGGCATGCTGTGGACGGGCAGCGCCAGGTTGGACGCCGGCATGCCGAGGACGACCCACAGCAGCATGCCGAGCAGGACGGCGAGCGGTCCGGCGAGCTTGGTGAACAGCAGCTGCGTCATGCCGACCGCGCAGACGGTCAGCATGCCGATGCCGAGGAACTGCGGGTAGTGGCCGTCCACGGCCCCCACCACCGGACCGAGGATGGTCCAGATGAGGGTGCTGGTGAGCGCGGCCCATCCGAGGAGGATCGGGACGAACCTGCGCAGCGTCAGCAGGAACGGGACCCCCATCATGGCCACGCTGAGCGGAACGTAGCCCGCCAGCATCATGCCCATGCCCGCGAAGAGGACCGCGGTGCCCGACATGTCGCCGTCGGGGAGCGGAGCGGCCTCCTTCGTGGTGATCTGCCACTGGTTCTCGGCGGCCACCGGGGCCAGCAGCTGCTGGACCGTGCTCGCCCCGGAAGCGCCGCCGGCCGACGCCGTGTGGATGACGGCGGTCCCCTCGCCGTTCGCGGGGACCTCGAAGACCCCGGAGACCTCGCGGTCCTTGAGGAGGCCGAGCGCCTCGTCGGCCGACGCGGCCGTCCGCGGCTCGACGGGACCGCCCGGAAGGGCGTCCAGGGCGGCGACGACCCGCTCCGCCGTCTCACCGGAGCCCACGACGGCCACCGGTATGTCCTTCGGGGCGGGCGCGTGCATGGTTCCGACGTAGGTCGCGTACATCATCGTCACCATCAGGAACGGCATGGCGAAGAGCGCGACGTAGCGGGCGATCCTGGTCCTGCGGTCTTCCTCCCCGGGGCCGGGCCGGCCCGGTATGCCGGGGGCCGCGGGGGATCCGGAGCCGCCGGGCGGGGAACCGCCGGCGGACGGAGCGGTGGTCGAGGGCTCCACGAAGTCTGGACTCCTTGTCGAAGATGAGGGGCGGGCCGCCGGGAGGCCGGCCGGGGAGGGGTGCGGTCCCGTCGGGGACGGCTCCCGGCTCCGGCTGCGGGAAACGAGCCGGAGAACCCAAAAGTAAGTCACTCGACTTACGAACCGGTCACCAATGTAAGTCACCTGACTTACATCGGCACACTTGGGTTACGTTGGCGATCCCGCCACCCACGTCGCGCAGGAGATGACGAGCACCGATGGCCAGATCAGAGGCGACCCGCACCGCGCTGCTGGATGCGGCCGAGCGCCTGTTCGCCGAGTCGGGCATCTACTACGTCTCGGACCGCAAGGTCGCCGAAGCCGCCGGGAACACCAACCACTCGGCCGTGGGCTACTACTTCGGCGGTCGCGAGGGGCTGCTGCGCGCGCTGATCACGCGCCACCTGCGCGCCCTGGAGGAGCCGCGCAGGGCCATGTTCGAGCGCTCCGACTCGCTCCTGGACGATGTGCGCAGCCTCGTGGTGCCGATGACGGACACCCTCGCCGGGCTGCCCCAGCCGACCTGGCGGGCCCGGTTCGTCAGCCAGGCGATGCACCATCCCCTCGCCACCAAGGTGTTCCACGACATGGCGGGAGAGGCACCCACCGCCACCCTGATCGTCCGGTCGGTGGCCGCCCGCCTCGGCCATCTGCCCCGTGACATCGTCCGGGGCCGGGCCGCCCTGATGTCCCATGTCGTCATGTCGGCGTGCGCGGAGATGGAGGAGCGCGGCGAACGCGACGGCGAGCCGCCTCGGTGGCGCGAGGCGGGCGACTTCCTCTCCGACTCCCTCGCCGGAATGCTGACGGCCCCGGTCAGCCGGCGGCCGGAGGCACCCGAGGAGGGCGAAGACGGCTAGGAACGCCGGTCCCGGCAGTGCGGGGCCCCGTCCGGAGCCGGACCGGAACCACGTGGGGGGCGCCGCCGCGGCCGAGGACCGGCGACATGACGGCGACATGACGGCGCCCCGGGAGAGGCCGGCGCCCGCGCGGACGTCCCCACGGGCGCCGGAGCCCTCGTCGCCGTACGGAAGGCCCCGCCGCGACGCGGAGCATCGCGACCGCGGCCGGTTCCCCTCCGGGAAGACGTCCGGGCCGCCCCCGAAGGGACGGCCCGCGGGCCCGGTACGGCCGTGCCACCGTGACGCGCCTGCCGTCGACCGACGGACGTGAGCGCGGGCCGGCCGACGGACGGGAATCGGCCGGGTGGCCGGACGGCCGCGCCGGCCTTCCGGCGGGCCGCCCTGGTGCTCGGTCGGCGCCGGGCCTAGAGGTCGACCTCCTGCATCAGCATCCCGACCTCGGTGTTGGACAGCCGCCGCAGCCAGCCCGACTTCTGGTCGCCCAGGGTGATCGGCCCGAACTCGGTGCGCACCAGCTTGTCGACCGGGAACCCGGCCTCGGCGAGCATGCGCCGCACGATGTGCTTGCGGCCCTCGTGGAGCGTCACCTCGACCAGGTAGTTCTTGCCGGTCTGCTCGACCACCCGGAAGTGGTCCGCCCGCGCGTAACCGTCCTCCAGCTGGATGCCGTCCTTCAGTCGCTTGCCGAGGTCGCGCGGGATCGGGCCGACGATGTGCGCGAGGTAGGTCTTCTTCACGCCGTACCGGGGGTGCGTCAGCCGGTGCGCCAGCTCCCCGTGGTTGGTCAGCAGGATGACGCCCTCGGTCTCGGTGTCCAGCCGTCCGACGTGGAAGAGGCGGGTCTCGCGGTTGGTGACGTAGTCCCCGAGGCACTGCCGGCCCTCGGGGTCCTCCATCGTGGACACCACCCCGGCGGGCTTGTTCAGCGAGAAGAACTGGTAGGACTGCGTGGCGACGGTCAGGCCGTCGACCTTGACCTCGTCCTTCTCCGGGTCGACGCGGCGGCCCTGCTCCAGCACGATCTCGCCGTTGACCTCGACCCTGGCCTGGTCGATCAGCTCCTCGCAGGCCCGCCGCGAGCCGTAGCCCGCCCGCGCCAGCACCTTCTGGAGGCGTTCGCCCTCCTGCTCCGCGCCGGGGAACGTCTTCGGGAGCTTCACCTGCTTCTTCCCGGCGTACCGCTCCCGGTTGCGCTCCTCGATCCGCGTCTCGTACTCCCGGGAGCGGGCGGGGGCGGGCCGGCCGCGCCCCTTCTGCCCGGAGGCGGCGCCGCCGCGCCCCGCCTTGGGGCCCTCCTTGGTGGCGCCGGGTCCCACGTCGTAGCGGCGTTCCTCCGGGCGGGGCTTGCGGGGGCGGCCCTGCCCCTGCTTCTGGTCCCTGTTGTTGCCGGCACCGCGGTGGTTACCGCGTCCGCCGCTGTGTCCGCTGCCGCTGCTTCGCATCACATGTCCGTCGTCGTCGTGTTCGTCGGGGGACCGTCGTCCGCGTCCGGGGCGTCCGGATCGAACGACGGCACGCCTTCCTGGGTCTCGGCCTCGATCGCTTCCGCCTCCGGCAGGAAGGGCGCGAGCTCCGGGAGCTCGTCCAGACCGCGCAGGCCCATCCGCTCCAGGAAGTAGTTCGTCGTCGTGTACAGGATCGCACCTGTTTCGGGTTCCGTGCCCGCCTCCTCGACCAGACCGCGCTGCAGCAGGGTGCGCATCACACCGTCGCAGTTGACGCCCCGGACGGCGGAGACCCGGCTGCGGCTGACCGGCTGGCGGTAGGCGACCACCGCGAGGGTCTCCAGCGCGGCCTGGGTGAGGCGGGCGTGCTGCCCGTCCAGGACGAAGCCCTCGACCGCGGCGGCGTACTCCGGGCGGCTGTAGAAGCGCCAGCCGCCCGCGACCGGGCGCAGCTCGAAACCGCGCCGCTGGGCGGTGTACTCGTCGGCCAGCTCGGCGAGCGCGTCCGCGATCCGGCGCTTCGGGCGCTGCAGTATCTTCGCCAGGTGCTCGACGGTCGCGGGCTCGTCGACGACCATGAGGACGGCCTCCAGGGCCGGCTTGAGGTCGAGGTCGGCGACTCCCGGGGGGTCTGCCGGGCCGCCGGAGGGCCTGTCGGTGTCCTCGCTCACGCCTGCTTCTCCTCCTTCGTCCCCTCCACGGGCTGCTCCGGGGGCCGGTCGAACTCGTCGGTGACGGCAGGGGCGGCGTCCCCGTCCCCTCCGGTCCAGCGCACGGTCAGCTCCCCCAGCGCGCTCTCCTGGTCGAGGGCCACGGCCTTCTCCCGGTACAGCTCCAGCAGGGCCAGGAACCGGGCCACCACGGTGAGGGTGTCGTCGGTGTCCTCGACGAGCGCGCGGAAACTGGCCTCCCCGAGTTCCCTGAGCCGCGCCACCACGATCCCGGCCTGTTCCTGCACGCTGACCAGCGGGGCGTGGATGTGGTCGACGTACACCTGGGGCCGCGGCTTGGGCTGCATCGCCTTCACGGCCAGTTTCGCGAAGCCCTCCGGCCCGATGCTGATGACCACGTCCGGCAGCAGCTCCGCGTGGTGCGGCTCCAGTCCGACGGTACGGGGGTACCGCCGGGCCTCGGCGTCGAGGCGCCCGCTGAAGATCTCGGCGATGCGCTTGTAGGCGCGGTACTGCAGCAGCCGGGCGAACAGCAGGTCCCGGGCCTCCAGCAGGGCGAGGTCCGCCTCGTCCTCCACCTCGGCGGCGGGCAGCAGCCGGGCGGCCTTGAGGTCCAGCAGGGTGGCCGCCACGACGAGGAACTCCGTCGTCTCGTCCAGGTCCCAGTCCGGGCCGAGCGCGCGGATGTACGCCATGAACTCGTCGGTCACCCGGGACAGCGCGACCTCGGTGACGTCCAGCTTGTGCTTGGCGATCAGCTGCAGCAGCAGGTCGAACGGCCCCTCGAAGTTGGCCAGCCGGACGGTGAACCGCCCGTCCCCGGCCTCCTCCCCCTCGCCCGCCCCGGTGCCGTCGTCCTCGTCAGGAGCGTCCTCGCCGGGCTCCGCCGTGGGCCCGCCCGGTCCGCGCCCGGCCCCCGCGGGCTCCGCCCCGGCGCCGACCCGCCCCGGCCCGGCGGGCGCGTCGGCGGGGCGTTCGGGTGCCGTCCGGGTGGCCTCGGCGGCGGGTGCGGCGGGCGCCGGCCCGTCCGTCGCGGGTTCCGCCCCGGGCGCGGCTCCGACGGTCTCCGCCGCCGGACCGGGGTCCGGGTCAGCGCCGGCGTCCACGGGGGCCGGGGCGGGTCCCCCGTCCTCCGGGCGCGGCGTCGGCCCGTCCGGTTGCGGACGCGGCGCGTCGGCGGGGCCGGGCTCCGCTCCTTCCGGGCCCCGCCCCAGTGCGCGGCGGCGCCGGGGCCGGTCGCGGGGGGCGGGGGCGGGAAGGTCGTTCGAGGTCATGGCCTCCGCAGGCTACAGGCAGGGGGTCTGACACGTGAGGCCGCGACGCCGCGCTCAGGTGTCGGACACCTCCTAGCGTCCCCGCAGGCGTCGTACGAGGATGCTGGCGTCCCCGCGGGTCTCCAGGTCGGCGAGGACCACGGCGACCGCCTCGCGGACGATGCGGCCCCGGTCGACGGCCAGGCCGTGCTCGCCCCGCAGCACCAGGCGGGCGTGCTCCAGGTCCATGAGTTCCTCGGCCGACACGTAGACCGTGATCTTCTCGTCGTGGCGTTCCCGGCCGCTGGGCCGGCGGGCCGCGGTCCTGCCCCGCTTGCGTGGCGGAGCGGCGGCGGCGTCCTGGGCGGGCGCCCGGCGGGTGACGCCCGCGGGGCCGGTGGCCGTACGGCTGCGGGACTCCCCCGCCTCGGCCGGCTGCGCGCCGGCGGCCGTGTGTTCGGCTCCCTCGCCGTCCCCGCCCTGGGCGGGCACGGACGGGGGCGCGTCCTCGGCGGACGCGGCCGGGTCGCCCTCCCCCGCCGGAGCGGGGACCCGGGCGTCACCGCCTGCCGGGCGCCTGGGCGTGGACGCCTGGAGCGCCGTTCCCCCTGTCGTGCGGAAGAGTTCGTCGGCCCCGGGCAGACTCACTCGGCGTGACACCGGGCGAGCACCTCCCTGGCGAGCTGGCGGTAGGCGGCGGCACCCACGGAGTTGGACGCGTACGTGGTGATCGGCTCACCGGCGACCGTGGTCTCCGGGAAGCGGACCGTGCGCCCGATGACCGTGTGGTAGACGTGGTCGTCGAACGCCTCGACCACCCGTGCGAGCACCTCACGGCTGTGCACGGTGCGCGAGTCGTACATGGTGGCGAGGATCCCGTCGAGTTCCAGGTCCGGGTTGAGCCGCTCCTGGACCTTCTCGATGGTCTCGGTCAGCAGCGCCACACCGCGCAGGGCGAAGAACTCGCACTCCAGCGGCACGATCACCTTGTGCGCGGCGGTCAGCGCGTTGACCGTGAGCAGGCCGAGGGAGGGCTGGCAGTCGATGACGATGTAGTCGTAGTCGTCCAACAGCGGCTTCAGCGCCCGCTGCAGCGTGGACTCGCGCGCGACCTCGCTGACCAACTGCACCTCGGCGGCCGAGAGGTCGATGTTGCTGGGCAGCAGGTCCATGTTGGGGACCGCGGTCTTCAGCAGCACCTCGTCGGCCGCCATGCCCCGCTCCATGAGCAGGTTGTAGACGGTGAGGTCGAGTTCCATCGGGTTGACGCCGAGACCGACCGACAGCGCGCCCTGCGGGTCGAAGTCGACGAGCAGCACCCGGCGTCCGTACTCCGCCAGCGCGGCACCCAGATTGATGGTCGACGTGGTCTTGCCGACGCCGCCCTTCTGGTTGCACATCGCGATGATCTTCGCGGGACCGTGGTCGGTCAGCGGGCCCGGGATCGGGAAGTAGGGCAGCGGGCGGCCGGTCGGCCCGATGCGCTCGCGGCGCTGGCGCGCCGCGTCGGGCGCGAGGGTGGCCGCGTACTCGGGATCGGGCTCGTATTCGGCGTCCGGGTCGTAGAAGTGCCCCTCGGGCAGTTCGTCGTAGTCGGCGAACTGGTTGTGGGACGCGCCACTTCCGTCGCCGGCCATGGCGTTCACGTGATGGCCATCCATGCTCTGGTGTGCAGTGAGAGTCGTCTGCTGACTCTGGTGGGCTGCGAAGGTGCGCACAGCGACGGAGCCGACAGCAGCGAACCCCGCGGGACCCCGGCCCCCTGCGGGCATTCCTGGTTGACCACCCCCGGGAGTAAATGTCGACTCATTCACAAGTCGTCTTACCTCCTTGGTGACCAGGAAACTTCTAGACAGGTCAGCGTGGCACCATGCCGACGGTTGGCGACTCTATGGCGTGTCGGGCGTCCACAGCAACACAATCCGCCGGACCCGGCCCGATGTGTCGGCAATGAAACATCCCTCTGTCAAGGGCGTACGGCCGTCGCACGGCAGGTTTCACCGGTGTGCGAATCGGTTGAAGCGTTACGTTCGAGGCGAGTTGTCCGGGTGCCGCGACGTGACCATACCCACATCCGGCCGCACCTCGTCGGACAAGGTGCGGCCGGATGCACGGTGTTGACGTCGTGTCGACGTCGCGAATTGATCTGTCTCCTTTGACAGCAGGTGACTTGGTCGACTTGGCGTCCCGCGAAACCGGGCCGCGGGGTCAGACCAGCAGCGAGGCGAGCTCCACGTGGTCCATGCCGTGCGCCTCGGCGACCTCGCGGTAGACCACCTCGCCGTCATGGGTGTTGAGGCCGCGGGCGAGGGCGGGGTCCCGGCGCAGGGCCTCCGTCCAGCCGTGGTCGGCGAGTTCGACGACGTACGGCAGCGTCGCGTTGGTGAGCGCGTAGGTCGACGTGTTGGGTACCGCGCCGGGCATGTTGGCGACGCAGTAGAAGACCGAGTCGTGGACCCGGAAGGTCGGTTCGGCGTGGGTCGTCGGACGGGAGTCCTCGAAGCAGCCGCCCTGGTCGATCGCGATGTCGACAAGGACACTTCCGGGCTTCATGCGCGCGACCAGCTCGTTGGAGACCAGGGTCGGAGCCTTCGCGCCGGGGATCAGCACCGCGCCGATCACGAGGTCGGCGTCCAGGCAGGCCTTCTCCAGCTCGTAGGCGTTGGAGACGACGGTCTGCACCCGGGTGCCGAAGACCTTGTCGGCCTCCTTGAGCTTGTTGATGTCCTTGTCCAGCAGGGTGACCTGGAAGCCCATGCCGATGGCGATCTGGGCCGCGTTCCAGCCGGAGACGCCGCCGCCGATGACCACCGCCCGGCCGGCCGGCACGCCGGGGACGCCGCCGGGCAGCACACCCCGGCCGCCGTTGGCCCGCATCAGGTGGTAGGCGCCCACCTGGGCGGACAGCCGGCCCGCCACCTCGGACATGGGCGCCAGCAACGGCAGGGCACGGTTCGCCAGCTCGACCGTCTCGTAGGCGATGGCGGTCGTGCCGGACTCCAGGAGGGCGTCCGTGCACTCCTTGGACGCCGCCAGGTGCAGGTAGGTGAAGAGGCTCTGGCCGCGGCGCATCCGGTGGTACTCCTCGGCGACCGGCTCCTTGACCTTCAACAGCAGGTCGGCGGTGGCCCACACCTCGTCGGCCGTGTCGAGTATCAGCCCGCCGACGGCGGCGTACTCCTCGTCCGGGATCGAGGAACCGGCACCGGCGCCGCGCTCGACGACGACCTGGTGGCCGTGGCGCACCAGTTCGTGCACACCTGCGGGGGTGATGGCCACCCGGAACTCGTTGTTCTTGACCTCGCGGGGGATGCCGACCTTCACGTCGATCACGGTCCTCGGTTCAGAAGGGAAGGGGGAACGGGCGTCACTGATACACATACCCGGGCACTGAGGGCACACCGGGAGGACCGCGGAGAAGGTGCGGCCACGCCAGTTTAATGAAGGTTTTCTCGCTGTCCAGCCTTCTTTTGCATCAAACTTTGACGCAACTGCTGCGCTTTCTTAGGTTCCGGCCGGGTGTTCCAGGGCCGGGTCTTCCGGGGCCGAACGTTCCGGGGCCGCGTCCTCCTGCGGAGCCTCATCTCCCAGCATCCGCTCCGCCACGCCCCGGTGCACGGTGGCGGACGCCGGGTCGCCGAGGCGTTCGAGGGTGTCGGCGAGCCGGAGGTGCAGCGCGGCCTGGAGCCGGGTGTCCTGGGCCCGCCGGGCCCACTCGACGGCCTCCCGGCAGGTGCGCAGCGAGTCCTCCGGGCGCCCCGCGTACTCCTGCACCCGGGCCAGTTCGCTCAGGGACCGCGCCTGGGCGGCCGGGTCGCCGTTCTTGCGGTGGCCGGCGACCGCCGCCCGCCAGTTCCGCTGGGCCTCGCCGTACCGCCCGGCGTAGGTGTGGGCGGCGCCGATCCGGCCGTACAGGCGGGCGGCCTCGGCGCGCTCGTCGCGCGCGAGCCGCTCGGTCAGGGCGCGGCCGAACCAGTCGCCGGCCCGGTCGTAGTCGCCCAGTTCCAGGTGGGCACCGCCCACGGACTCCATCGCCCGGCAGACCGCGTACGGGTCGCGGGCCGCGCGGCCGGCGTCCAGGGCCGCCCGGTAGCGCGCCAGGGCGTCGGCCGTGCGGCCGGTGCGGGCGTCCAGGTCGCCGAGGTTGAGCAGGGCCGCCGCCTTCTCGCGGGGCAGGTGACGGCGTTCCGCCACGTCCAGGACCAGACCGTGGATGCCGTACAGGTCGCTCGCGACGGCGTGGGTGCCGAAGTGCGCGACCATGGCGCGCACCAGCTGGGACATCAGCCGCCGGGCCAGGGTGTCCAGCTCCCCGTCGGCGACCGCCAGCCGGGCCGAGGCCAGCAGCGCGGGCCGGCTGAGCCGCAGCCAGTCGGCGGCGGCCCGGGGGTGGGGGAAGCGCAGGGAGCGCGGCATGCCGAGCAGCTTCTCGCGGGCCAGGGCGCTGTCGGTCTCGGTGATGGCCCGGCACGACTGGAGCAGCCGCACGGTGCGCTCCAGCATGCGGGCGCGGGCGAGTTGGAGCTCTGCGGGCCGCTCGTGGACCTCCGCGAGCCCGCGCAGCAGCGGGTGCAGACA
This sequence comes from Streptomyces sp. NPDC029526, assembly GCF_040637405.1. Taxonomy (NCBI): domain Bacteria; kingdom Bacillati; phylum Actinomycetota; class Actinomycetes; order Kitasatosporales; family Streptomycetaceae; genus Streptomyces; species Streptomyces sp. NPDC029526. The sequence goes on along the minus strand of NZ_JBEZWE010000003.1, from coordinate 23,386 downwards.
GCCCGGCACCTCGTACTGGGGCAACGGCGAGTCCGCCCGGTGCAGCAGGCCGAGCGAGACGAAGTCGTCCAGGGTGGTGCGGGCGCTGCTCACCGAGCAGCCGGCGAGCGCGGAGGCGGTGTGGGGGTCGACGAGGCCGGCCGGGGCGAGGCTCAGCAGGCGCAGGGTCCGCGCGGCGGGCCCGGGCAGCGCGGCGTGCACCAGGTGCACGGCGCGGCCGATGGGGGTGCCCTCGTCGGTCCCGGTGTGCAGTTGCTTGGCGAGGTCGGCGACGGCGGCCTTGGGCCGGGCGGCGAGCCAGCCGCCCGCGACCACCAGGGCGGCCGGCTGGCCCTGGCACTGCTCGGCGAGGTCCTCCGCCGCGCGGGGGTCGACGGTGACCCGCACCGAGCCGGCGGCCCGGGAGAGGAGTTCCACGGCGGACTTGGTGTCGAGCCCGCCGAGGGTGCAGGGGCGCACGTCACTGATCCCGGTGAGCGGGCCCTCGGAGACGGCCACGACCAGGCAGTCGGGGCTGTCCGGCAGCAGGGCGTCGACCTGCTCGGCGTCCACGGCGTCGTCCAGCAGGAGCACGGCGCGGCGACCGGTGAGGGCGGTGCGCAGGGTTTCGCTCAGCTCGTCCTCGGCGGCCCCGGCGGGGGCGGGCACGTCCAGGGCGTCGAGGAGTTCGCGTGCCGCGCGCTCCACGGGCACGCGGCTGCCGTCGGGCTCGCTCAGCCGGGTGCGCAGCACCCCGTCGGGGTAGCGGTCGGCGATCCGGCGCACCAGTTCCCCGGCGAGCGTGGTCCGGCCGGAGCCCGGACGGCCGGCGATGAGCAGCACACGGGCGCGGGGGGCCTTGCGGCCGGAGAGGGTGTCGAGTCCGGCGCGCTCGATGTCGGCGCACAGTTCCTTCAGTTCGCGGACTCGGCCGAGGAACCGGTCCGGCACGGCAGCATCCCCGGTGACCCGCACACCGTCCGTGTCCACCGCCTGATCCGTCACGGGCCACACTCCCGTCCCACCGCACGCGCAGGCCCGCCGGGACTCCGGATCGGGCGTTTTCCCGAGCCTAGTTCACGCTCCGCTACGTTCCGTGCGGGGCGCCGCGCGCACATCCCCCGATCGGATCAGCCGATGGTCACACCACGATCCCGGGTGTCCCCACGATCCCGGGTTCCGGCGCCGGGCGCCCGCGCCGGCCGTCGGAGTCGGGCGCCTGCCGTCAGGCGTCCCGCGTCGCGCGTCCGGCGTCGAACGGGCGCGCCGGCCGCCGGAGTCACGCGCCGACCGTCCGGCCGTCCGGCCTCAGGCGTCGAACGGGCGCGCCGGCCAAGGCGCCTCGGCCGGGCGGAGCGCGTCCAGCCCGTCCCCGGTGCGCGCGGCGACCAGCGACAGCACGCCCACCACCAGGCAGTTGTTGTGCAGCTCGCCCCCGAGCACCCCGCGCACCAGGTCCGTCACCGGCACCCGGGCCAGCTCCATGTCGGCCTCCTCGTGCTCGACCTCGAAGCGGTCGCCGGCGGCCTCCGAGAGCCCCCGGGCGAGGAAGATGCGCACGGCCTCGTCACAGCCGCCGGGCGTCGTGTAGACGTCGGTGAGCACCCGCCAGTCCTCCGCCTTGACGTGCGCCTCCTCGTACAGCTCGCGCTGGGCGGCGTGCAGCGGGTTCTCCCCGGGCACGTCCAGCAGGCCGGCCGGGATCTCCCACAGCTTGTGGCGCACCGGGTGGCGGTACTGGCGCAGCACCAGGACCCGGTCGGCGTCGTCCAGGGCGAGCACCGCCACGGACCCCGGGTGGACCTGGTAGTCGCGGCCCACCACGGTGCCGTCGGGCATGACCACGTCATCGGTGCGGACGGAGGTCTTGTTGCCCGTGAACGGGGTCGCGGTCGCCCGGATCTCCCACTCCTCCGGGGTGTCCCTGATGGTCATGCCTGTCCTTCCCGACGTACTGCGTTCGCGCGTGCCCGGCGGAGAAATGCGGCCGGGGTGCGCCCCTTTTGAAGGTTCGCACCCCGGCAACCGTACAACTGGGTGTGCTACTTCGAGATCTTCCGCTCGACGGCCGCCTTCACCAGGCCGGCGAAGAGCGGGTGCGGACGGGTCGGGCGGGAGCGCAGCTCGGGGTGCGCCTGCGTCGCGACCAGGTACGGGTGGACGTCGCGCGGGTACTCCACGTACTCCACCAGCTTGCCGTCCGGGGAGGTGCCGGAGAAGACGATGCCCGCCTTCTTCTCCAGCTCCGCGCGGTAGGCGTTGTTGACCTCGTAGCGGTGCCGGTGGCGCTCCTCGACGTACTCCTTGCCGTCGTACACCTCGCGGACGATCGAGCCCTCGGCCAGCTTGGCCGGGTACATGCCGAGCCGCATGGTGCCGCCCATGTCGCCCTCGCCGGCCACGATGTCCATCTGCTCGGCCATCGTGGAGATGACCGGGTGGGCGGTGGCCGGGTCGAACTCGGTGGAGTTGGCGTCGGAGACACCGGCCAGGTTGCGCGCGGCCTCGATCACGATGCACTGCAGCCCCAGGCACAGGCCCAGCAGCGGGATGCGGTTCTCGCGGGCGTAGCGGATGGCGCCGACCTTGCCGAGCACGCCGCGGTCGCCGAAGCCGCCGGGGATGCAGATGGCGTCGACGTCCCCGAGCTGCGCCTCGGCGTCCGCCGGGGTCCGGCAGTCGTCGGAGGTGACCCACCTGATCTTCACGCGGGCCCGGTTGGCGAAGCCGCCGGCACGCAGCGCCTCGGTGACCGACAGGTAGGCGTCGGGCAGGTCGATGTACTTGCCGACCAGGGCGAGGGTGATCTCGTGGTCGGGGTTGTGGACGCGGTCCAGCAGGTCGTCCCAGGTCGTCCAGTCCACGTCGCGGAACGGCAGGTCCAGCTTGCGCACCACGTACGCGTCCAGGCCCTCGCCGTGCACGGTCTTGGGGATGTCGTAGATGGAGCGGGCGTCGGGGCAGGCGACCACGGCCGCCTCGTCCACGTCGCACATCAGGGAGATCTTCCGCTTGATCGCGGTCGGCACCTCGCGGTCGCAGCGCAGCACGATCGCGTCCGGCTGGATACCGATGTTGCGCAGGGCCGCGACCGAGTGCTGGGTGGGCTTCGTCTTCAGCTCACCCGAGGGGCCGATGTACGGCAGGAGCGAGATGTGCACCACGAACACGTTGTCCCGGCCGACCTCGTGCCGGACCTGGCGGACGGTCTCCAGGAACGGCAGCGACTCGATGTCGCCGACCGTCCCGCCGACCTCGGTGATCACCACGTCGACCTCGTCCGTCGCCATGCGGCGGATGCGGTGCTTGATCTCGTTGGTGATGTGCGGGATGACCTGCACGGTGTCGCCGAGGTACTCGCCGCGCCGCTCCTTGGCGATGACCGTCGAGTAGACCTGGCCGGTGGTGACGTTGGCCGAGCCGTCCAGGTCGCGGTCGAGGAAGCGCTCGTAGTGGCCGATGTCCAGGTCGGTCTCGGCGCCGTCGTTGGTGACGAACACCTCACCGTGCTGGAAGGGGTTCATCGTGCCGGGGTCGACGTTGAGGTACGGGTCGAGCTTCTGCATCACCACGCGCAGGCCACGGGCCTTGAGCAGCATGCCGAGGCTGGAGGCGGTCAGACCCTTGCCGAGCGAGGAGGCGACACCCCCGGTGACGAAGATGTGCTTGGTCGTCGAAGCTGTGCTGTTCCGAAAAGCAGCGGGCGGCATGGCCAAAGGGGGGCTCCCGTGGTCGCGGTCTGGAGGGTGCGGTTCGGGGGATGTCTCGCCCACCGGTCCACGGGCTACCAGCGTAACAGCGCCGGACGGCCCCGGCGTCCGGCCACGCTCCGCGCACGGCCGGGCACCCGCCGCCGACCGGGCACGTTCCCCCCGTCCGCCGCTCACCCGATCGGCCGAACCGCGTTGTCCGGAGCGGCACACAGATCATCTACGTGCGTCGTATCCTGCTCGGACACTCGCTGCCGAGCAGGGCCGGCCGAACGGCACCACCCCCGTCCGTCGTACCGGCACAACTGGAGCTCGTCGGTTCGTTGAGCAACAATGGACGCTTTGCCCTCGTGGCTCAGCAACTGCTTTGCTTCGTGGCTCAACGACGCATTGCACAAACCCCCTTGACCGCACCAAGCGACAGCCCCCTTGCGGGGTGACGTGGCCGTTCGACTGGAGTTGCACGTGGCCGGGCGCATCGAAGACTACGCACTCATCGGAGACATGCAGACCGCCGCGCTGGTCTGCCGGGACGGCACCGTGGACTGGCTGTGCCTGCCGCGCTTCGATTCCCATGCCATCTTCGCCGGTCTGCTGGGCACCGAGGAACACGGTTTCTGGCGGCTCGGCCCCGCACACGCCGACGAACAGCAGCCGCCCGCCGCCACCCGGCGCCGCTACCGGGGCGACTCGCTGGTGCTGGAATCGGAGTGGGACACCCCGCGCGGCACGGTGCGGGTGACGGATTTCATGCCGCCGCGCGACGGGGCACCCCAGCTGATCCGGATCGTCGAGGGCGTCTCGGGCCGGGTGCCGATGCGTTCCGCGCTGCGGATGCGGTTCTCCTACGGCCGGGTGGTGCCGTGGGTCCACCGCCACGAGGGCCGCACGGTCGCCGTGGCCGGGCCGGACTCCGTCTGGTACGACACGTCCGCCGACACCTACGGCAAGGACCTGACGACGTACTCGGACTTCACGGTGGCGCCGGGCGAACGGATCGCGTTCACCCTGTCCTGGGAGCCCTCGCACAAGGAGCCCCCGGCGCTCCCGGACCCGGAGCAGTCGCTGGTGGCGACGGAGGACTTCTGGCGCGAGTGGGTGGAGCACTGCACGTACCACGGCCCCTACCGGGAGGCCGTGATCCGCTCCCTGATCACGCTGAAGGCCCTGACCTACGCCCCGACCGGCGGCATCGTCGCCGCGCCCACCACCTCCCTGCCCGAGGACATCGGCGGCGTCCGCAACTGGGACTACCGCTACACCTGGCTGCGGGACGCCGCGATCACCCTGTCGTCGCTGCTGCGCACCGGCTACCGGGAGGAGGCCCGCGCCTGGCGCGAGTGGCTGCTGCGGGCCGTGGCGGGCGACCCGGAGAACCTGCAGATCATGTACGGCATCGCCGGCGAGCGCGAGCTCGGCGAGGCGGAGCTGGACTGGCTGCCCGGCTACGAGAACTCCGCCCCCGTACGGGTCGGCAACGGCGCCGCCCACCAGCTCCAGCTGGACGTCTACGGCGAGGTCACCGAGGCCCTGCACCTGGCCCACATGACGGGTCTGGCCCGCAACGACTACGCCTCGCTGCTCCAGCTGAAGCTGATCCACTACCTGGAGAAGCACTGGCAGGAGCCCGACGAGGGCATCTGGGAGGTGCGCGGCCCGCGCCGCCACTTCGTGCACTCCAAGGTGATGGCCTGGGTCGCCGTCGACCGCACCATCAAGCTGATCGAGTCCGGTGACGTGGACGGCCCGCTGGAGCGCTGGAAGCAGCTGCGCGACGAGATCCACCGGGACGTGTGCGACAAGGGCTACGACAAGGAACGCAACACCTTCACCCAGTCCTACGGCTCCAGGGAGCTGGACGCGGCCCTGCTGCTGATCCCCCAGGTGGGCTTCCTGCCGCCGGACGACAAGCGGGTGATCGGCACCATCGAGGCGATCCAGCGCGAGCTGTCCACCCCCGACGGCTTCATCCTGCGCTACCCGACGGAGGGCAAGGACGAGGGCGTCGACGGGCTGCCCGGCGACGAGGGCGCCTTCCTCGCCGTCTCGTTCTGGATGGCCGACGACCTGGCGATGATCGGCCGGGTGGACGAGGCCCGCCGGCTGTTCGAGAAGCTGCTGGGCCTGCGCAACGACCTCGGCCTGCTCGCGGAGGAGTGGGACCCGCGGCTGCAGCGCCAGGTCGGCAACTTCCCGCAGGCGTTCAGCCACGTCCCGTTGATCGACACGGCCCTGCGCCTGACGGCGTCCGGCGCGTACGGAGGCTGAGCGGTCGGACGCGCGGGGCGCCCCGAGGACCTGGTCCCGGGGCGCCCCGCGGCACGTCCGGAGGTGCCCCGCGCCCCGGGGCGGGGGTAGCGTCCGGGGCATGGACAGCGGCAGGAGCGGCGCGGACGAGGAGCGGGGGGCCCGGGGCACCGGGATCACCGTGCGGCGGGCCCTGGAGCTTCCCGGGCTGCGCGGCGGCCTCCCCGAGGTCGTGGCGGGCACCGAGCGGCTCGAGCGCACCGTGCGGTGGGTGCACGCGGGCGAGGTGCCCCACATCGCCTCGCTGCTCAAGGGCGGCGAGCTGCTCCTGACCACCGGCTACGGCATGGGCAACCGCCCGGCCGACCAGCGGGCGTTCGTGCGCACGCTGGCCGAACGGGGCATCGCCGCCCTGGTGGTGGAACTCGGCACCCGCTTCACCCGGCTGCCCGCCGCCCTCGTGGACACCGCCCGGGCCGCGGAGCTGCCGCTGGTCCAACTGCACCGCCAGGTCCCGTTCGTGACGGTCACGGAGGAGATCCACACCGAGATCGTCAACGGCCACTACGCGCTGCTGCGGCGCGCCGACGAGGTCCACCGGCGCTGCACCGAGGCGCTGCTGAGCGGAGGCGGGGTGCCGCAGGTGCTGCAGATCCTGGCCGGGTTCACCGGCAACCCGGTGTTCCTGGAGACGTCGGACGGCCAGTTGCTGTACGCCGCCGGGGACGGGCCGGAGGGCACCGATCCGCTCCAGGTGTGGGAGGGGCTGCGGGACCGCCACCAGGACGACCCGCCGGCCGGCTCGGTGCTGGTGGACGTGCCCGGTGGCGGCCCGGGCAGCGGCGGGGTGCGGGCGCGCCTGGTGCTGCTGCCGGTGCGCGGCCCGACGGCGCCGGTGCACCGGATGGCCGCGGAGCGCACCGCCGACATCCTCGCCGTGGTGCTGATGCAGGCGCGCCAGGAGGAGGAACTGGCGGCGCGGGGGCGCGGCGACTTCCTCTCCGACCTCGCCGAGGGCCGGGTGACTGCGCAGGACGCCCCCGCGCAGGCCCGCGTCCTGGGCTTCAAGCCGGGCGGCGGTCCCCTGCTGCCGGTGGTGATGCGGATCGGCGACGCCCTGTCCCCGCACGGCGGCGGCTGGGCGGTGCTGGCCCGGGCGGTCGCCGAGGAACTGGCCGCGCTCGGGATGCCGGTACTGCTGGGGGTGCGGCCGGTGGAGGGGCGGGTGCCGCTGCTGCTGGGGCTGCGCGCGGAGACGGAACGGCCGGTGGTCGCCGACCGGGTTGCGGCGGCGCTGCGGGCCGGTGTGGAACGGGCGGGCATGCGGCGGGCGGGGGCGCAGCCGCCGGTGGTGGTGGTCGGGCCGGCGGGCGGCTGGGCCGCCGCGGCGGCCGGACTGCGGCACGCGGCGGAGACCTCGACGGCGGCCCAGGGGCTGCCGGAACGGCCCTGGTACGACGCCCGGCGCCTGGACATCGACCTGTTGCTGTGGCGGCTGCGCGACCACCCGGACCTGGCGGCCTTCGTGAACCGGGCGATCGGCCCGGTGCTGGAGCACGACCTCCGCTCCCGGCCCCCGCTGCTGCCGACGCTGCAGACGTATCTGGCGCACGCGGGGCGCAAGGCGGAGACGGCGCGGGAGCTGCACCTGAACCGGCAGACGCTCTACAACCGCCTTGCCCGCCTGGGTGAGTTGCTGGGCAGCGACCTCGACGACCCGCACACGGTGCTGGCCCTCAGCCTGGCCCTGCGGGCGCGTCGGCACGTGTCCTGACCGGGGGTGCGGCCGTCTCGGACGCCTTGGCGGACCGGCCGCCCCTGCGGTTCGCCCGCGCGCTCCGACCGACCTCGCGAGCGAAGCGACCGCACGGGCGGCCCGGTCAGGGCCGCGGACGGATCGACCGCGCGGGCCGATCGACCGCGCGGGCGGATCAACCACGCGGCCGGCCAGGGACACGGACCGGTCGAGGACGCGTGCGGCGCGGGGACATCGACGACGCCGGGACTCCCGGAGTGACGGGGACGCCCGCAGGAACGGTGGCGCAGCCGGGCCCGGGACGCGGACGACTCGGGGGCGCGGACGGATCGAGAAGTCGGACGCACCGAGACGCGGACGGATCGGGAAGGCGGACGGACCGACCACGCGGGCGGATCACGGACCCGAACGGATCACGGACGCAGAGGGATGGGGAACGCGGACATGTCGCGGACCCGGACGGAGCACGGACGCGGTCAGATCAGCGGCAGGGGACGGGTCAACTCGTCGTAGACGCTGAGCACCTGGGCGACGGTCTCGTCCTCGGTGGGCCAGCCGGCCGCCTGCCGGGCGCCCCGGGCTCGGAGTTGCTCCCGCCGCGCGGGGTCGGCGAGCAGCCGCAGAACGGCGTCGGCGAGGGCGCGGGCGTTGCCGTAGGGGACGAGTTCGGCGGCGTCCCCGACGAGTTCGGGGGTGCCGCCGACCCGGGTCGCCACCAGCGGCACCCCCGCCTGCAGGGCCTGCTGGGCGAACCGGGAGCGCGCCGCCCAGCGGCCGGTCAGCAGGGCGATGTCGGCGGCGGCGAGCAGGTCGGTGACGTCGTCGCGCCGGCCGAGGAGCCGGACCGGCAGGTCCTCGGCCCCGATCCGCCGCTGGAGTTCGGGCCGCAGCGGTCCCTCGCCCGCGATCACCACCAGCGGGGAGGGGTCCAGCCGCATCCAGGCGTGCGCGGCGTCCAGCAGGGCGCGGTGGCCCCGGTGCCGTTCCAGGGCGCCGGCGGCGACCATCAACGGGCGGCCCGTGGCGCCGAGTTCGGCCCGCACCTTGGGGCGCAGGCGGTCCGGGTCCCCGGAGTCGGTGCGGGCGGGCCGCGCGGGCGGCGGGACCGCCGCGAGGCGGGCGTCGCGGGCGCCGGTACGGCGGGCCAGGTCCACCAGCGCCGACGTGGTCCCCAGGACGACGGTGGCGGCCTTGGCGACCCGGCGTTCCAGCAGGCGCAGGAAGTGGGCGCGCGGCCCCTCGGCGTGCGCCCGGTCGTGCCAGGTGACGACCAGCGGGGTGGGCTTGCCGCTGAGGGCGAGCGCGGCGCGGAAGGAGGCGTGCAGCCCGTGGGCGTGGACCAGGTCGGCGTGCGCGCAGGCGGCCCGCAGGGCGGCGACCGAGGCCGGGTCGCTGCTGCGGGGCACGTGCAGGTGGGCGGCTCCGGTTCCGGTGAAGTCGTAGGTGTGTTCCGCCTCGACGGGGGCGCACACCGTGACGCGCACGCCCCTCGCGACGAGCCCCGTGGTCAGCGAGCGCACGTGCGCTCCGGTGGCGGCGTTGCCCCCGCCCAGCACCTGCACGGTGCGCAGCGGCGACCGGCCGTGCGGTGAGTGGCTGCTCGCGGGGGTCACGTGGCCGGGCTCCTGGTTCGGGTCGGGCGGTCACGACGAACGTACAGAAGGATCACGCGGAGGGGGTGGACCGCGTGTTTCCTTCGCGTACTCCGTCAAGGATGCCAGGGCGTACGGGCGTTCCCGACCCGACGGCAGGGGCCGTCCCCGTCAGCGCCGAGCCATCCATCACCCGTTCGAGTGAAGGAAGGTGCCGTTCCGGACGGAGGCCGGCGGCGGGCGGCGGGCCACTGCGCTCACCCGGTCGCCGCACGCCGCGACGGCCACCAGGGCGGCCGCGTGGGCCGCCAGGCCGGCCCGTCCGGTGCCGGCGACGATCGCCGCGCCGAGCGCCGCGCCCAGGGCGTGCGCCCCCGTGTCCCCGAGCATCCCGCGTTCCGCGAGGTCGTCCGGCAGCACGGCCGTGGCGGCGCCGGCCGCGGCGGCGGCCAGGGCGGCCGTCGCGGTGCCCCGGCGGGCCGGTCCCGGCGCGGCCAGGGCGAGCACCGTCGCGGCGGCCCGGCCCGGCCGGACGTCCACCAGGTTCACGGCGTGCGCGGTCCCGGCGATCACGATCCCGGCGAGCAGTCGGTCGAGGGGCCGTTCCACCAGCGCCGCGCCCCCGGCGAGAGCGGCCGCCGAGATCCCGAACAGCTTGACCGCACCGCTGGTCACCTCGCCGTCCCGCAACGCGCCCAAGTGGGCCCGGAAGCCGCGCCGCGGGTCCCCGGCCCCGGCGAAGTCGTCGTACGCGCCGCACGCGCCGGCCACCAGCACCGCCGCCCCGGCCGCGGGCCGCACCGCTGCCGCCCCCGCGGCGGCGGCCAGCGCGGCGGCGGGCCCGGCGTACAGCGTCACGGCCCGCCCGGCGTGATTGCTCCGCTCCCAGCGGGCCGGCCCTCCGGGCGGCCGGGCCCGGAGCGCGGCCGTGCCCGCCCGGGTGAGCACCCCGGTGGCGGCGGCGGTCAGCAGGGCGGCGAGGGGCGCCGGGACGACCCGGCGGCGCGTCCTGCCGCCGGTCATCCGGCTGTGCCGCGCGCCGGGCGGCGCCGGTCAGACCTCCGCACGGGCGGTCTCCAGCAGTTCCTCGGCGTGCGCCCGGGCGGTCTCGGAGTTCTCCTGCCCGGCCAGCATCCGCGACAGCTCCCGGATGCGGTCCTCGCCCTCCAGCACCTTCACCCCGGAGCGGGTGACCGATCCGTCGTCGGTCTTCTCCACCAGCAGCTGCCGGTCGGCGAAGGCCGCCACCTGGGGCAGATGCGTCACGACCACGACCTGCGCGGTCTTCGCCAGCCGCGCCAGCCGTCGGCCGATCTCCACCGCGGCCTTGCCGCCCACGCCGGCGTCGACCTCGTCGAAGAGGTACGTCGGGACGGGGTCGTTGCCCGCGAACACCACCTCCACGGCCAGCATCACGCGGGACAGCTCACCTCCGGAGGCGCCCTTGGCGATGGGCCGGGGCGGCGCCCCGGGGTGCGGGGCCAGCAGCAGTTCGACCTCGTCGACGCCGGACGGCCCGTAGGCGACCGTACGGCCACCGACCTCGATGCCGTCCGGGTCCTCGGTCTGCCGCAGGTCGAACGAGACCCGCGCGTGCGGCATCGCCAGGGAGGCCAGCTCGGCCGTCACGGCGGCCGCGAACCGCTCCGCCGCCTCGGCCCGCGCCTGCGACAGCGCGGTCGCCAGCTCGCCCAGCTCGGCACGGAGCGCGTCGCGTTCGGCGGTCAGCTCACCGATGCGCTCGTCGTCGCCGTCCAGCTCGGTCAGCCGGGCCGCCGCCTGCTCGGCCCAGGCCAGCACGGCCGCGACGTCCTCGCCGTACTTGCGGGTCAGTCCGGTCAGCGCGGCCCGCCGCTCCTCGACGGCCGCCAGCCGCAGCGGGTCGGCGTCCAGGTCGTCGGCGTAGCCCGCCAGCTCCCCGGCCACGTCCCGCAGCAGGATGCCGATCTCGCCGATCCGGTCGGTGAGCGCGGCCAGTGCCGGGTCGTGCGCCCGTACGGCCTCCAGGGCCCGCTGGGCGCCCGCGACGAGGGTGCCCGCGTCGACGCCCTCCAGGTCTTCCGGATTCCCGGCCAGGGCGGCGTGCGCGGCCGCGGCCGCCGACGCCAGCGCCTCGGCGTGGCCCAGCCGCTCGGCCTCCTCCGCCAGCTCCACGTCCTCGCCGGCCCGGGGTTCCACGGCGGCGATCTCGTCGAGGCCGAACCGCAGCAGGTCCGCCTCCTGGGCGCGCTCGCGGGCCCGCGTGGTGATCTGCTCGAGTTCCGCGGAGACGGTCCGCAGCCGCCGGTAGGCCTCGGTGTACTTGCCCAGCGGGACGGCGACCGCGTACCCGGCGTACCGGTCGAGCGCCTGCCGCTGACGCGACAGCTTCAGCAGTCCCTGCTGGTCGGTCTGGCCGTGCACGGCCACCAGTTCGTCGGCGAGTTCGGCGAGCACGCCCACGGGCACGCTCCGGCCGCCCAGGTGGGCCCGCGAGCGGCCCTCGGCGGAAACGGTCCGGCTGATCAGCAGCGTCCCGTCGTCGAGCTCGGCCCCGGCCTCCTGCGCGCGCACGACGGCCGCGGCGTCCCCGGGCACGGCGACCCGGCCCTCGACGACCGCGTTCCGGGCCCCGATCCGCACCAGCGCCGCGTCCGCCCGCCCGCCGAGCAGTAGCCCGAGGCTGGTGACCACCATGGTCTTGCCCGCCCCCGTCTCACCGGTGACGGCGGTGAAGCCTGGTGACAGCTCGACGACAGCGTCGTCGATCACTCCGAGCGACCGTATCCGCATCTCCTCCAACACGCTGAAGACCTTACGAGGTCGAAGCCCGCCCGTGCGAGCGGCCCACCCCCGTCACCCGCAGGAGTGGACGCCGTGCCCCGGCGCGCAGAGCAGGACGAACGGCCATGAACGGCCCGATGTCGGCGGCCCGGCGGAACCACCCCTTCGGGCCGCGGGCGACCGCCGGGGATGCGGCCTCGGCGGGGATGCGGCCTCGGCCGGGGGCCGCGACGGGTGCGCCGCACGTCGGGCGGCCCGCCGGAGCACCGCCCGTGCCTGCGTCCGCGTCCGCGGGACGAGGCCAGCCGGTGCCGGGAGCGACAGCGCGGACGGTCCGGCGACGCAAGCGCCCGGCGACACAGGCGGCCCGGCAGCGCAGACGTCCGGCGACATGGGCGGCCCGGCAGCGCAGGCGCCCGGCGGTCGTGCCGTTCCGGTCGTCTTCCCGGACCCGGACCGCCGGTGCCTCAGTGCGGCGCGCCGCGCCAGCCCGACACCGGCAGCGCGAACTTCGCCACCAGCCGGTCGGTGAACGAGGCGTGGTGCAGCCGGGCCAGGCGGACCGGCACCGCCCCGCGCCGCACCTCCACGCGGGCGCCCGTCGGCAGCTCCACGGTCCGCCGTCCGTCGCACCACAGCACCCCCGGCGGGACGTGCGGCAGGATCTCGACCGCCAGCACCGAGTCCGGCGAGGTCACCAGCGGCTTGGCGAACAGGGCGTGGGCGCTGATCGGCACCATCAGCAGCGCCTCCACCTCAGGCCACACCACGGGGCCGCCGGCGGAGAACGCGTAGGCGGTGGACCCGGTGGGGGTCGCGCAGACGATCCCGTCGCAGCCGAAGCCGGTGACGGGACGGCCGTCGATCTCCAGCACGACCTCCAGCATCCGCTCGGCGGAGACCTTCTGCACGGCCGCCTCGTTCAGCGCCCAGTCCGTGTGCACGATGTCGCCGTTGCGGTGCACGACGACGTCGACGGTCATCCGCTCCTCGACCTCGTAGGCCCGGCTCACCACCCGGTCGACGACCTTGTCGAGGTCGTCCCGCTCGGCCTCGGCGAGGAACCCGACCCGGCCCAGGTTGACGCCGAGCATCGGCACCCCGGAGGCCCGGGCGAACTCGGCGCCGCGCAGCAGGGTGCCGTCGCCGCCCAGCACGATCAGCAGCTCACAGCCGTCCAGGCTCTGCGGGGTGGCCTCCTTGACGGTCTCCACGTCGTCGGGCAGCGGCAGGTCGCGCGCCTCGTCCTCCAGCACCCGCACGCCGAGCCCGGAGTGCAGCAGGCCCCTGACCACCAGTTCCGCGCTGCGGATGGCCGCGGGCCGCCCGGTGTGGGCGAGCAGGAAAACAGTACGAGCTCGGTTCTGTGTCAACGCGGCCCCTCCGCCACAGCACGGTCGATGTCGGCCGCGTCCGGTTGGGGAGCACCGGCCCGCAGCCACAGAAAGTATTCGACATTCCCGGACGGTCCGGGCAGCGGACTGGCGGTGACGCCCTTCGTCCCCAGCCCGAGCTCCCACGCCTTGGCCGCCACCCCCCGCACGGCCTCGGCGCGCAGCTCGGGGCTGCGGACGACACCGCCGCTGCCCAGCCGTTCCCGGCCCACCTCGAACTGCGGTTTCACCATCATCACGAGGTCCGCGTCCGGGGCCGTGCACCGCGTCAGGGCGGGCAGCACCAGCCCCAGCGGAATGAAGGACAGATCCCCCACGACAAGATCCACAGGCTCCCCATCGATCGCTTCCAGCGTCAACTCCCGTACGTTCGTACGGTCCTTGACGGTGACGCGTTCATCGTTGCGGAGAGACCAGGCGAGTTGGCCGTATCCGACGTCCACGGCGACCACGTGCGCCGCCCCGGCCCGCAGCAGCACGTCGGTGAAACCGCCGGTGGAGGCGCCGGCGTCGAGCGCCCGGCGCCCCTCGACGACCAGCCCGGCGGGCCCGAACGCCGCGAGGGCGCCGGCCAGCTTGTGGCCGCCGCGCGAGACGTAGCCCGGGTCCTCGGCGTCCTCGGCGACGACGATCGCGGCGCCGGTCTCCACCTGGGTGGCCGACTTGGTCGCAACGGTCTTGCCGACGGTGACCCGCCCGGCGGCGATCAGCTGTCCGGCGTGCTCGCGCGAGCGCGCGAGCCTGCGGCGTACCAGCTCCGCGTCGAGACGGCGGCGTGCGACTCCTGCCACGTTCGGTTCAGCTCCTGTGTCCGTGTGCCGTCGGGGGCGCGGGGGGTCCCGGGCGGGCGTCGAGCGCGGTCAGCGCGTCGCGCAGCCCCCGGTGTACATCCTCGTACACCTCCAGGTGCCCGTCGGTGGTGAGGTGGTCGGCGTCGGCCAGCCGTCCCAGCAGGGCGTCGACCCCCGGGTCACCGGTGGGCACCAGCGGCACGCCCAGCGGAGCGGGCTCCGCCGGGCGGTACGCGTACGGGGCGTGCTCCCCGGCCGGTGCCTGCCCCACGGTGTCCGGCCCTGCGGCGTCCGGCCCCACGGTGTCCAGCCCTGCGGTGTCAGGTGCGGCGGTGTCATGGGCGGCGGTGTCCGGGCCGGCGGACGGCGTCGCCCGGGCGTCCGGGCCGCCGGGCGCCCGCTCCCCGGCGTCGGGCTCCCCGCCCGCCGGTTCCGGCGCCCGCTGCTCCCCGGTGTCCCACAGCGGCCGGGACGGCGCTCCGGCCGGCCGCCGCGGTGTCCGGTCGGCGCCGGACTGCGGCACTGCGTCGTTCATGCCCCGACGCTACCGCGAACGCCTGCGGTACCGTCTGCGCGATGGCCACGATCGAGGAGTGCCGTGCGGCACTCGACCAGCTCTCGGAGTCCATGAGCGGCGCGGAGGGGGACGTCCGCGCCGCGGCCTCCCTGGACCGCTCCGTCAGCTGCCACATCACCGACCTGGACGTGACCTTCGCCGGCCGGCTCGGCGGCGGACGCCTCCACGTCCACCACACCCGTCCCGGCCCGCCGCGCGAGAGGGCCCAGATCCGGCTCGCCATGACCGGCGACGACCTGCTCGCCCTCGTTCGCGGCGACCTGCACTTCGCCCGCGCCTGGGGTTCGGGCCGGGTACGGCTGGAGGCGGGCCTGCGCGACCTGCTCCGGCTCCGCAAACTGCTGTGACCGGCCCCGGGACCCGTTCCGCCGCCGGTCAGGACGCCTTGGCGGTCTCCGCGGTCCGGGCCCTGTCCGCCGCCGTACGTGACCTGCGCGCCGCCGGCACGACCAGGGGGGTGCCCGTCTCCGGGTCGTCGATGATCTGGCAGCGCAGCCCGAACACCGCCTCGACCAGTTCCGCGGTGACGATGTCACCGGGAGCGCCCTCGGCCACGACCTTCCCGTCCCGCAGGGCGATGAGGTGGGTGGCGTAGCGCGCCGCGTGGTTGAGGTCGTGCAGGACGGCGACCAGGGTCCGCCCGTGCTCCTCGTGCAGTTCCGCGCACAGGTTCAGCACGTCGATCTGGTGGTGGATGTCCAGGTAGGTCGTCGGTTCGTCGAGCAGCAGCAGCGGGGTCTGCTGGGCCAGCGCCATCGCGATCCACACCCGCTGCCGCTGACCGCCGGACAGCTCGTCGACGTGCCGGTCGGCGAGGTCGCCCACGCCGGTGCGGTCCATCGACTCCCGGACCACCCGCTCGTCCTCCGCCGACCACTGGCGCAGCAGGCCCTGGTGCGGGTAACGGCCGCGGCCCACCAGGTCGCCGACGGTGATCCCGTCGGGCGCGATCGACGACTGCGGCAGCAGGCCCAGGGTGCGGGCCACCTTCTTCGCCGGCAGCGACTGGATGGCCTGCCCGTCGAGCAGCACCCGGCCCTGCTGCGGCCGGAGCATCCGCGACAGCGCCCGCAGCAGCGTCGACTTGCCGCACGCGTTGGGGCCGACGATCACGGTGAAGGAGTTGTCCGGTATCTCCACCGACAGCCGCTCGGCGATCACGCGCTGGTCGTAGGCGAGGGTCACGTCCTCGGCGGACAGTCGGTTCACGGTGCTCCTTCGGTTGTTCGGTCCGCTGCGGTCGGTGCCCGGCGCCCTCATATCCGGCCCGCCCGGCGCTCGCTGACCAGCAGCCACAGCAGGTAGACGCCGCCGAGCACGCCGGTGACCACGCCCACCGGCAACTGGTCGGCGCCGAACGCCCGCTGGGACACCCAGTCGGCGGTGACCAGCAGGGCCGCGCCCATCCACATCGACGCCACCAGGTTCGGCCCCGGCGAACGGGTCAGCCGCCGGGCGAGCTGGGGGGAGGTGAGCGCCACGAAGCCGACCGGTCCGGCGGCGGCGGTCGCCGAGGCGGTGAGCAGCACGGCCGACAGCATCAGCAGCAGCCGTACGCGCTCCACCCGCACCCCGAGGGCGTACGAGATGTCGTCGCCCATCTCCATCATGCGCAGCCCGCGGGAGCGGGAGAGGACCAGCGGCACCAGCACCGCGCACAGCGCGGCCAGCGGCCACACCTGGTCCCAGTCGCGGCCGTCGAGGGAACCGGTGATCCAGACGATCGCCCGGGCCGCGTCGACGATGTCGGACTTGGTGAGCAGGTAACCGTTGACCGCGGTCACGATCGCGGACACGCCGATGCCGACCAGGACCAGCCGGTAGCCGTGCACGCCCCGCTTCCAGGCGAGCACGTAGATGGCGAACCCGGTCACGAGCCCGCCGACCAGGGCACCGAGGGCGACCTGGTTCGCCGAGCCGGAGAACAGCACGATCATCACCAGCGCGCCCGCCGTGGCGCCCTGCCCGAGACCCAGCACGTCCGGACTGCCCAGCGGGTTGCGGGAGATGGACTGGAACAGCGCGCCGCCCAGGCCGAGCGAGGCACCGACCAGCAGCCCGACCAGGACGCGGGGCAGCCGCAGTTCGGTGATGATGAACTCCTGGCCGGCGTCCCCCTGCCCGAACAGGGTCCGGACCACGTCGGCGGCCGGGATCGGGAAGTCGCCGGTGCCGATCAGCACCACGCTCGCGGTGAGCGCGGCCAGCATCAGCAGGGCGACGACGACGGTGGCGCGGACGTCCAGCCGGACCGAGAGCCCGCCGGGAGTGCGCAGCGCACGGGTGGTCTTCACAGCTGGGCCGTCCTCCGCCGTCGTACCAGAAAGATGAAGAGCGGGCCGCCGATGACCGCGGTCACGATCCCCACCTGGAGTTCCGCGGGCCGGGCCACGATCCGCCCGAGGACGTCGGCGCCGAGCAGCAGCACCGGCGACAGGACCGCCGCGTAGGGCAGGATCCAGCGCAGGTCGGGCCCGGTGAAGGAGCGCACGGCGTGCGGCACCATCAGGCCGACGAACACGATCGGCCCGCAGGCGGCGGTCGCGGCCCCGCACAGCACGGTCGCGGCCAGCATGGACAGCGCCCGGGTGCGGTTGAGGTTGGCGCCCAGCGCCTTGGCGGTGTCGTCGCCCATCGCCATGGCGTTCAGCGGGCGGGCCAGCCCCAGGGCCAGCACCGTTCCGGCCAGCAGGAACGGCAGCACCTGGACGATGGTCGAGTCGTCGGCCGAGGACAGCGAGCCCACGGTCCAGAAGCGCATCTTCCCCAGGGCCGCGTCGTCGAGGATCATCACGGCCTGGAGGTAGCCGAACAGCGCGGCGGTGATGGCCGTGCCCGCGAGCACCAGCCGCACCGGGGTCGCGCTCCGGCTGCCGCCGAGGAACCACACCAGCGCCCCGACCGCCGCCGCCCCGCAGAAGGCGAACCACACGTAGCCGGACAGCGAGGTGACGCCGAAGAAGGTGATGGCGGTGACGACCGCCGCGGAGGCGCCCGCGTTGATGCCGAGCAGTCCCGGGTCGGCCAGCGGGTTGCGGGTGAGGGCCTGCAGCACCGCGCCGGCCAGGCCGAGCGCCGCGCCCGCCAGCACCCCGAGGAGCGTCCGCGACAGGCGGTCGGCGACGACCACGTCCCCGTAGGTGCCCGTGTCGTGGAACAGGCCGTGCCACACCTGCTCCAGGGACAGCTCCTTCGCCCCGATCGCGATGCTCGCCACGGCGACCAGCGCGAGCACGACCACGGAGAGCAGCAGCCCGAAGGCCCGGAGCGCCCGGCGGTTCCGGGGCCCGGGGGCTGGGGCCGCGCGCTGTTCTGGGGGACTCTCGACCAACACGCAGTTAGGTTAGCCTACCCTCCCATTTGTTCACGATCCCCGCAGCTCCCGTACGGGCCGGATCCCCGCACCTCCCGCGCGGACCACAGCGGACCGCGGACGGCCTCGGCCCGGGCGGCGGCCCGGCACACCGGCCCTCGTTCCCGGCGAGCGCGCACGGCCGCCACGGAGCACACCACCCGCGACGCCGGCTCCGGACGAACCGGACAGGACGGCCGGCGTCGGACGCGCACGGCCGACGCGGAGGACACCACCACCGACGACGACGCCGCCTACCGCCGATGCCGACCGATGCCGACCGCCGCAGTTGCCGCGCCCGGCGCCTCACCACCCCAGCCGAGCCAACGCCTTCTCCGCGTCCAGGGTGCACGCACCGTCCCCGGCCGCCGTCCAGGCCGCCGCGCACAGCGCCCGCAGCCCGTCCAGCGCGCCGCCCTCACCGTCCAGTTCCAGCCGGTCGGCACCCGCCACCGCCGTCCAGCCACCACACCGGAAGCCCGCCCCGGCCTCGACGACCTCCGGCTGCCCGGTCAGCATCCCGCGCAGGTCCGCGTCGACATACGTCGGCCGGTGCCGCGGCGGCGCCGCCAGCAGCTGCGCGCCGTCCGTCACGCCGGTCAGCACCAGCAGCGAGTCGACCCCGCCGTTGAACGCGCCCTCGATGTCCGTGTCCAGACGGTCCCCCACCACCAGCGGCCGTTCGGCCCCCGTCCGCAGGATCGTCTCGCGGTGCATGGGCGGCAGCGGCTTGCCCGCCACCTGCGGCTCCGCCCCGGTGGCGATCCGCACGACCTCCACGGCCGCGCCGTTGCCGGGCGCGATACCCCGCCCGCTCGGGATCGTCAGGTCGGTGTTGGACGCGAACCACGGCAGCCCCCGGGCGACGGCGTAACTCGCCTCAGCGAAGCGCCCCCACGGGAGATCAGGCCCTCCGTACCCCTGCACCACCGCCACCGGATCGTCGTCCGCCGACTCCACGGGCTCCAGCCCCCGCTCGCGCAGCGCGACCCGCAGCCCCTCGCCACCCACCACCAGCACCCGGGAGCCCGGCGGCACCTGATCGGCGATGAGCCGGGCCACCGCCTGCGCGGACGTGATCACCTCACCGGCACCCGTCGGTATCCCCAACTCGGTCAGGTGCGCCGCCACGGTGTCCGGGGTGCGCAGCGCGTTGTTGGTCACGTACGCCAGCCGCATGCCCCCGGCACGGGCGGTCGCCAGCGACTCGACGGCGTAGGCGATCGCGTTCCCGCCCGCGTACACCACACCGTCGAGGTCGAGCAGCGCCGTGTCGTACGCCTCGGCCAGGGCCTGTCCACTCGCCTCGGGCCTCGTCCTGACGCTCCCGCTCATCCGGCATCGCTCCTCGTTCGACGGCTTTCCCCCGATCATCCCCCATGCCCGCGACACCCGTACGATGCCGGGATGAACACTGCAGGTCACTCGGAAGCAAAGGCGCACCGAGGCCTGGAACTCACCCCGTTCCGAGGCCTCCGCTACGACCCCGACCGGGTCGGCAGCCTGGCCGCCGTGACATCCCCGCCCTACGACGTCGTCGTCCGCCCCGACGGCCTGCACCACCTCCAGTCCGCGGACCCGTACAACATCGTCCGGCTGATCCTGCCCGAGGCCGACACCCCCGAGGCCCGCAACGCCCAGGCCGCCGACACGCTGAACCGGTGGCGCGAGCAGGGCGTCCTGACCCCCGATCCGGAGCCCGGCCTCTACGTCTACGAGCAGCGCGACGACGACGGGCTGCTGCAACGGGGCCTCATCGGCACCCTGCGCGTGTCCGAACCCGAGGAGCAGGTGGTCCTGCCGCACGAGGACGTCATGCCGCACATCGTCGCCGACCGCGCGGCCCTGATGCGCGCCACCTCGGCCAACCTCGAGCCCCTCCTCCTCACCTACCGCGGCGACGGCCCGGTCTCCGCCGCCGTCACCGCCGACCTCGTCGAGCGCACGGCGGCGGGACCGCCGCTGTTCGCGACCACCACCGAGGACGGTTTCCGGCACCGCCTGTGGTCCGTCACCGACCCCGCGGACCTGGCCGCGGTGCGCAAGGAACTGAGCGGCCATCAGGCGCTCATCGCCGACGGCCACCACCGCTGGGCGACCTACCGCAGGCTCCGCGCCGAGCACCCCTCCCCGGGCCCGTGGGACCACGGCCTGGTGCTGCTCGTCGACACCGCCCGCTATCCGCTGCGGGTGCGCGCCATCCACCGGCTGCTGCACGACCTGCCGGTCGGGGACGCCCTGGCCGCCCTCGACGGACTGTTCCGGGTCCGCCGACTCGACCTGCCGCTGCCCGCCGCCCTGGATGCGCTGGCGGAGGCCACCGGGGCGGGCAACGCCTTCCTGCTGGCCGGGGACGGCGCCTTCCACCTGGTCGACCGTCCGTCCCCGGAACTGCTGTCCCGCACGGTCCCGGCGGACCGCCCGGAGGCCTGGCGCACCCTGGACGCGACGGTCCTGCACGCCACCCTCCTCGACCACGTCTGGCGGATCCCCGAGGACTCCCCCGAGCACATCGCCTACATCCACGACACCGCGGCGACGGTCGAGAAGGCGGAACGGGACGGCGGGACGGCGGTGCTGATGCACCCGGTCCGCGAGGAAGTGGTCCGGGACCTCGCGCAGCAGGGCGTCACCATGCCCCGCAAGTCGACGTCCTTCGGCCCGAAACCCGCCTCGGGCCTGGTCCTGCGCGCCCTGGACCTCTGACCGCCCCGGAGGAACGCGAGGGGTGCGGGACCGCTCGGCGGTCCCGCACCCCTTATGCGTGCGCGTCTCGGTACTTCCGTGCGCCTCAGTCGTCCTTCTCGGCGTCCGAGGCGGCCGAGCGGCCCGGCTCCTCCGCCGTGGCGTCGCCGCCCCCGGCGGTGCCGCCGCTTTCGGCCGGGGTCCCCTCGGCCTCGAGGGCCTGAGTGGCGGGGGCCTCAGCGGTGGGCGCCTCAGCAGTGGGTGCCTCAGCCGTGGGGGCATGCTCCGGCCCGACGGAGGTGTCGGCGGCGTCGGGCTCCTCGTCGTCGGCCAGCGCGTCGACGAAGGCCACACCGTCCAGCTCGGCCAACCGGTCGGAGGCGTCCGTGCTGCCGTCCCGGTCGGCCTCGACCGCCTTCGCGAACCACTCGCGGGCCTCGTCCTCCCGCCCGGCGGCCAGCAGCGCATCGGCGTAGGCGTACCGCAGCCGCGCGGTCCACGGCTGGACGGAGTTCGACGCCAGCTCGGAGCTCTGCAGGGTCACGATCGCCGCGTCCAGCTGTCCCATGTCACGCCGGGCGCCGGCGGCGACCAGCCGCATCTCGACCTGGCCGGCCTTGTCCAGCTTGTGCGCCTCGGGAGCACCGGCCATGTCCAACGCCTTCTCGGGCCGGCCGAGTCCGCGCTCGCAGTCGGCCATGAGCGGCCACAGCTCGACGGTGCCGGTCATCCGCCGGGCGGCACGGAACTCGGCGAGCGCCTCCGCGTACTTCTGGCTGGCGTACGCGGCGAACCCGGCGGCCTCCCGGACGGCGGCCACGCGCGAGGCGAGGCGCAGGGCCACCCTGGAGTAGCCGTAGGCACCCTCCGGGTCCTCGTCGATCAGCCGGGCCACCATCACCAGGTTCTTGGCGACGTCGTCCGCGAGCGTCTTGGGCAGGCTCTGGAGCTCCTGCCGCACGTCCTTGTCGATCTCCTCGCCGGTGACGTCCTCGGGGATGGGCAGCCGCTTGATCGGCTCGCGGTCGCGGTCCCGCTCCTCACGGAAGCGTCCGCCGCCGTGCCGGTCGTCCCGCCCACGGAAGCCACCCGGCCGACCGCCCCGGTCGTCCCGGCGCGGCCCGCCACGCCCACCACGGTCGTCCCGCCCGCGGAAGCCGCCCCGGTCGCCGCCCCGGCTGTCGTCGCGGCGGAAACCGCCACGGTCGTCACGGCCACGGCTGTCGTCCCGCCCCCGGAAGCCACCACGGTCGTCACGGCTACGGAAGTCGTCACGGCCACGGCTGTCATCGCGACGGAAACCGCCACGATCGTCACGGCCACGGCTGTCGTCACGGGTGCGGCTGTCATCGCGGCGGAAGCCACCGCGGTCGTCACGGCTCCGGAAGTCGTCACGACCACGACTGTCGTCACGACGGAAGCCACCGCGGTCGTCGCGGCCCCGGAAGTCGTCACGGCCACGGCTGTCATCGCGACGGAAACCGCCACGGTCGTCACGGCCACGGTCGTCGTCGCGGCGGAAGCCACCACGGTCGTCACGGCCACCGCGATCGTCGCGACCCCGGTAACCACCTCGGCTGTCGTCACGGCCCCGGTATCCACCGCGGTCACCGCCACGGCTGTCCCCGCGCTGGTCGTCCCGGCCGCGGAATCCTCCGCGGTCGTCACGCCCACGGAATCCCCCGCGGTCGCCGCGCTGCTCACCGCGGTCGTCCCGGCCGGCTCGGTCGTCCCGGTCGCGGAAACCGCCGCTCCTGGGCCCCCGGTCGTCGTCACGGCCCCGGTAGGCGCCCCGGTATCCACCGCGGTCGCCGCCACGGGCATCATCGCGCCGGAAACCGCCGCGCTCGCCCCGGTAGCCCCGGTCATCGCCCCGGCGATCGTCGCTCCGTCGGTCGTCACGGGGGCGGTCGTCGCGGCGACCGTGACCCCGGTCCTCGTCGCGGCGCTGACCGTACCGCTCCCGGTCACCACCCCGACGGTCGTCACGGCGGTCGTCGCGGCCGCCGTAACCGCCGCGATCACCACCGCGGTGCTCGTCCCGCCCCCGGTAACCGCCCCGCTGCTCGGGCCGGCCGCCACGGTCGTTCCGGTCGTCACGACGGAATCCGCGGTCCCGGTCACCACCCCGGTCCCGGTCACCACCCCGGTCCCGGTCACCACCCCGGTCGCGGTCGTCGCGCCGGAAGGGAGGACGCTCGTCCCTGCGGAATCCGCGGTCGCGGTCGTCGCCCCGACGCGGGCCGCCACGGTCGGATCGGTCACCACTGTCCCGTCGCCGCTGATCGCGTTCCGGTCGGTCGCCGGGAGAGTTGGTGGACATGGTGACTCCTGTCTTCGGTACCGCAAGTATCTCGCGCGCCGGGTACCCGGCGCGCTTCAGAAAATGAAAAAGGACCCCTGGTCCCAGCTGAACGCTGGTGACCAGGGGTCCTTCCACAAAAATTGTTCGGCGGCGTCCTACTCTCCCACAGGGTCCCCCCTGCAGTACCATCGGCGCTGTAAGGCTTAGCTTCCGGGTTCGGAATGTAACCGGGCGT